>NZ_CAACVB010000144.1 GCF_900659635.1 Actinomadura roseirufa
GTCGTGGACGCCGCCCGGGGCGAGCTGGGCATCGTCGCGGGCATCACCTACAGCGACACCGCCGCTGCCGCCGCGGAGGCCGAAGCGCTGACCGCCGTGTCGAAGTTGATCGAGCTGTAGGCGCGCAGCTTGCTCAGCTGGTGCTCGCTGGAGATCGTCCGGATGGTGCCGCTGCGCGAGCGCATGACCAGCGAGTGCGTGACCGCGGTGCCCTTGCTGTAGCGGACGCCGTCGACCAGCTCGCCGTCGGTGATGCCGGTCGCGGCGAAGAACACGTCGTCGGAGGTCACCAGGTCGTCGGTGGTCAGCACCCGGCCGAGGTCGTGGCCCGCGTCGACCGCCTTGCGCCGCTCGGCCTCGTCCTGCGGCCACAGCCGGCCCTGGATCACCCCGCCCAGCGCCTTGATCGCGCACGCCGCGATGATCCCCTCGGGGGTGCCGCCGATGCCGAGCAGCAGGTCGACGCCCGTGCCGGGCCGGGACGCCATGATCGCACCGGCGACGTCGCCGTCCAGGATGAACTTGATCCGGGCGCCCGCCTCCCGGACCTCCTTGACGATGCCCTCGTGCCGGGGACGGTCCAGGATGCAGACGGTGACGCCCTCCGGCGAGGAGCCCTTGGCGCGGGCGATCGCGCGGATGTTGTCGGCGATGGGCCGCTCGATGTCCACCGCGTCCGCGGCCTCGGGCCCGGTGACGAGCTTCTCCATGTAGAACACCGCGGAGGGGTCGAACATCGACCCGCGCGGCGCCACCGACAGCACCGCGATCGCGTTGTTCATGCCGAGCGCGGTCAGCCGGGTGCCGTCCACCGGGTCCACGGCCACGTCGCACTCGGCGCCGCCGCCGTCCCCGACCTCCTCGCCGTTGTACAGCATCGGCGCGTTGTCCTTCTCGCCCTCGCCGATCACGACGACGCCCCGCATCGACACGGTGTTGATCAGCTGGCGCATCGCGTTCACGGCGGCCCCGTCGGCGCCGTTCTTGTCCCCGCGGCCGACCCAGCGGGCCGCGGACAGGGCGGCGGCCTCGGTCACCCGGACCAGCTCCATCGCCAGGTTGCGGTCGGGCGCCGCGGGCTCGGTGGCGAGCGGGGAGGAGACGGTGTTTTCGTCGGTCATGGCGGGGCAGCCCCTTCGGTCGATGGTGACTCGGATTCTCTGCGGGCCGGACGCCGGGCCACAAATTGGACCAGACCAGAGCCGGTGCGCGCGGATCCCCGGGTACCCGCCACGGGCCGGATTCGGCGGCCGCGCGGGCAAGGGATCGTATCCCCAGGGGAAGAGGGCGTAATCTCAGGCATCATGAGCAGCGACATCGACGTCACGTCCGGCGGGGCGGCGCGCGGGGGCGGCACCCGGTCCGCCGACGCCTCCGCGCGGACCTCCGACCGCGGGGCCGCCACGCGCACCGCCCTGCTGGCCGCGGCCCGGGACGTCTTCTGCGAGTCGGGCTTCGCCCAGGCCGCGGTGACCGACATCGTCGCGAAGGCCGGGGCCAGCGTCGGCAGCCTGTACCACCACTTCAACGGCAAGGCCGACCTCTACCTCACGCTGTTCGAGGAGTTCCAGGCCGGGCAGCAGGAGCGCACCCGCACGGCGATCAACGCGGTGCGGGAGGCGGGCGAGAGCGACCCGATGCGGCAGTTCATCGCGGGCGCGGGCGCCTACCTCGACGGCTGCCTGCGGGAGCGGGACGTCTCCCGGCTGTTCATCTCCGGCGACGGCCCGCCCGGCTTCGACCGCGTCATGCGCCGGCGGCTCAACAAGTGGGCGCGCCGCAACGCCGCGCTCTTCCACACCGACGACGGCGGCGTGGACGAGGCCCTGGTCATGGTGCTGACCGGCGCGATGGCGGGCGCCGTGTCGGAGATCTCGCTGATGGACGACGAGAAGGCCGCGCGGGACCTCGCCGGCGAGATCATGGCGATCCTCGGCACGATCCGGAACCCCCGTACGGAGCAGCGCTGACCGTGCGGGATCCTGGAGGGGTGAGCGACAAGAGCCCCGCCCCCGCCCAGGAGACCGAGGAGCCCGCCGCCGGCTCCGTGCCGTCCGCTGAGCCCGCCGAGCGGGGCGGGCCCGAGCCCGCGCGAGAGGACGCCGCGGACGAGCGGGATCCGGCTCCGGAGCGCCCCGCCACAGGCGATGCCGCCCCGTCCGCGTCCGCCCCGTCCGCGCCCGCCCCGTCCGCGCCGGCGACGATCGAGGTCAGCCCGGCGGTGCACAAGAGGCTGACCACGGGCCTCGGCGGGTTCACGATGGCGATGGGCGCCTGCCTGCTGCTCGTCCTGGCGGTCTTCGTGATCACGCCTCGGCACGCGAAGGAGGTGCTGCCCACCGTCGACTACCAGTCGCACCTGTGGGCGCTGCGCAACGACGCGCCGTTCACCGTGTACGCGCCGGAGGGGCTTCCGGCGCGCTGGCGGCCGACCAGCTCGCGGCTGCACGGCCTCGGCGAGGCGCGCAAGCCCGTCGCCTGGCACCTGGGGTTCGTAACGCCGAGCGACGAGTACGCGGC
Organism: Actinomadura roseirufa; assembly: GCF_900659635.1. Classification (GTDB taxonomy): domain Bacteria; phylum Actinomycetota; class Actinomycetes; order Streptosporangiales; family Streptosporangiaceae; genus Spirillospora; species Spirillospora roseirufa. Next base: position 2,521 of record NZ_CAACVB010000144.1, read on the forward strand.
ACTGGAGCAGAGCAACGAGAAGGCGTCCGAGTACGTCCCCAGGATGACGAACAACCGCAAGACCCTGGGCACACAACAGGTCGCCGGTTTCACCTGGACCAAGTACTACCGCAAGGACAAGAAGGCGAACTCCCTGGCCAGAACCCTGCCGGACGGCGTGAGCCTCGTGGTGACAGGAACCGCCTCCTACGAGGAACTGGCAGTCCTGGCCGCCTCGCTAAGGCCCCAGCCAAAACAAGGCGCAAAGCCCATAGCACCGGCCTCGCCCACCCCGGGCTCCTAACCCAAAACCGCGCAACGGGCCCCCAGCCCCAAGCAGACCTCAGCCGTGGGCCGGGATTGCTTAGAAACGCAACCGGTCGCGGAGGGAGCGCCGGGGGGCGCGGGCCCGCACCGACGCCAGGATGAGCGTGCCGCCGATCTCGATGGTCGGCCCATCCGTGCTGGAGCGGGTGCGCAGTTCACGGGTGCTGAGGATGGTCCGGCCCGTGACGTTCACGCGGACGCCCTCGGGGACCAGCAGCCGGATGCGGCCGCCGAGGACGGCCGAGTCCAGGACGATGTGGCGGCGTTGCAGGACGGCCTGGCGCAGGTCCAGCTCGATCGTGCCGAACAGCGCCAGCAGCGGGAGCCGGACGGGCACGACCCAGCGGCCGTCCCGGCGGGTGCGGCCGAAGACCACCGAGACGGGGCGGTCGTCGACGAGGATTGGCTGGGCCTCTTCGGGGGCGAGGTCGCCGGTGAGACCGGTCAGTTCGCCGAGTGTGCGGGCCGCGTAGGCGAGGGAGACGCGCTCGGAGTGCTCCTCGGCGGTGAGCCGGCCGTCCGCGTGGGCCTCGCCGAGCACGGACACCACGCGTTCCCGGTCGGCGTCGGACGCGCGTAGATCGCGCACGGGGACGGCCTGTTCGGCGGCCGCGCGGCGGGGGATGTCCACGTCTAGAGACTAGCGGCCGGGCGGCGAGGGCCCCGCTGGAGAAAACCAGTGGGCTTTCGTACGCCCCCTACCTAGGGTGACGTGATGACGGTGCAACGTGTTCGGCCGCCGGCCGCCGGGGCGGGCGGGGGGACCGGCACGGCGGCGGTCAGCCTCCGCGGCGTCGTCAAGCGGTTCGGTGACTTCACCGCGGTCGACGGGCTCGACCTGGAGGTGCCGCCCGGGAGCTGCATGGGCCTGCTCGGCCCGAACGGCGCCGGGAAGTCGACGACCATGAAGCTGCTGACGGCGCAGGCCATCGCGGACGAGGGCGCCATCACCGTGCTGGGCTTCCCCGTCCCCCGCGAGTCCAAGCGCGCGCGGGCGGCGATGGGGGTCGTCCCGCAACAGGACAATCTCGACGAGGAGCTGACGGCCCAGGAGAACCTGGAGGTGTTCGCGCACCTGTACCGGGTCCCGCGCCGTGAGCGCCGCGCGGCGGTGGACGCGGCGCTCGCGCTCGCGCACCTCACCGAGCGGCGCTCCACCAAGGTCGACGACCTGTCCGGGGGCATGCGCAGGCGGCTGCTGATCGCGCGGGGGCTGGTGCACCGCCCGGCCCTGGTGCTGCTGGACGAGCCGACCGTCGGCCTCGACCCGCAGGTGCGGGCGGAGCTGTGGGGGCTGATCGACGGGCTGCGCGCCGCCGGGACGACCGTGCTGATGTCCACGCACTACATCGAGGAGGCCGAGCGGCTCGCCGACGAGTGCGCGCTCATGTCGCACGGGCGGGTGATCGCGCGCGGGTCGCCCGCGCGGCTGGTCGCCGAGCACGCGGGCGAGCGGGTGGTGGAGCACTACGGCCCGCCCGACCGGCTGTCGGACGTGGAGCGGCTGGCCCACGGCGCCGGGCTGCCCACGCGCCGGACGGGCCCGTCGGTGTCGGTGCTGAAGGCCGAGACCATCCCGCCGTCCCTGGACTCTGAGCTCGGCCCGGACGGGGTGCGCCGTGCCGCCAGCCTCGAAGACGTGTTCGTCGTGCTGACCGGGGAGCGTGTGGAATGACGGCGCCGGCGGGGACGCCCGAGCGGCTGCGGCGGTTCGAGACGGCGCCGGTCACGGGGATCTGGCGGCACGAGCTGGCCCTGTACAAGCGGTACTGGAAGTCCCAGTCGTTCGCCTCGATGGTGGAGCCGACGTTCTTCCTGCTCGCCTTCGGTTACGGGTTCGGTTCCATGGTCGCGATGGTCGGCCACTACCGCTACCTGGACTTCGTCGCGACGGGGGTGGTCGGCACCGCGGCGCTGTTCACGTCGGTGTTCCCCGGCATGTTCAACGGCTATATCAGGCGCGTGTTCCAGCACACCTATGACGCGATGCTGGCCGCGCCGGTGGACGTCCACGAACTGGTGACGGCCGAGGCGAGCTGGATCGCGGCCAAGTCGGCGGTGTACTCGTGCACGCCGCTGGTGGTGGCGCTGTTCTTCGGGCTGGACCCGGCGTTCGGCATGCTCCTCGTGCCGTTCGTGGCGTTCTTCACCGCGCTGGGGTTCGGGCTGTTCGGCATGTGGACGTCCTCGGTCGTCCCGTCGATCAACTCGTTCGACTACGTGATCACGGGGGTGGTGACGCCGCTGTTCCTGATCGCCGGGACGTTCTTCCCGGTCGGCGCGCTGCCCGGGTGGGCGCGGTACACGGCGCACCTCAACCCGCTGTTCCACTGCGTGGAGCTGGTCCGGCACGCCGTCTTCGGGCTTCGCCCGATGGCGGACCTCGGCCACCTGGGAGCCCTGGTGCTGTTCGCCGCGCTCATGTGGATCATCGCGGTGCGCGGGATGCGGCGCCGGCTCATCGACTGACGGCGCGCCCCCGCGTCGACACCGCGTCGACCCTGCGTCGACCCGGCGTTGACCCTGCGCGGGCCCTTTATCTACGCTGACGCGAATTCTTTTCACGTTAGGCCGTCGAGAGGTCGGGCCGCATGGATCAGGGCACTACACCGCGGGACCGCCGGGCCCGGATCTCGGCCTACGCCGCCTTCTCCGTCCAGGGCCTCTGCTTCGCCTCGCTCGTGACGCAGGTCCCGCGGATACAGGAGGCGCACCACCTGAGCGACGCCACGCTGTCGCTGGTGCTGCTGACGGTCCCCCTGGTCGCGGGGGTGGGCAGCGTCGTGTCCGGCGCGCTGTTCCGGCGGCTCGGCAGCGGCCCGGTGCTGTGCGCGTCCCAGCCGGCCGTCTGCCTCACGATCGCCGTGATCGGCCTCACCGGCGACGACGACCTCGCGCTGTACGCCGCGGTGGCGCTGTTCGGCCTGTTCGTCGGCGCCGTCGACGCCTCGATGAACGCGCAGGCCGTCGCGGTCGAGCGGCGGTACGGCACCAGCCTGATCACCGGGTTCTACGCCGTGTGGAGCGTCGCGGGGATCCTCGGTGGGCTGTGGGCGTCGCTGACGAACCGCGCCGGCCTGCCGGCGGCCGCCGGTTTCGCGATCGCCGCGGCGGTGGGCGCCGCCGGCTCGGCGGCCACCGGGCACGGGCTCTACGGCCGGGCGGAGGAGGCCGGCGGGCCGTCCGCCGCCGAACTGCGGGCCGCCGGGCGGGCCGTCCCGTGGCGGCCGATCCTCGTCGTCGGCGCCGCCATGGCGGTGGCCTACCTCGCCGACTCGGCGATCTCCGCCTATGGCGCCGAGTACCTGGACGACGAGCTGTCGGGGCGCTCCTGGGTCGCGCCGCTCGGCTACGTCGCCTACCAGGTCGCGATGGTGGCCGGCCGCGCCGTCGCCGACCTCGCCGTGCGGCGCGCGGGCCCGGTGCGGGTGGTGCGGCTGGGCGCGCTGACCGGCACCGCCGGGATGGCGGGCGTGGTCGCCGCCCCGGACGCGGCCGCCGCGATCGCCGCGTTCGCCGTCGCCGGGCTCGGCCTCAGCGTGATCGCCCCGGTGGCGTTCACGGCGGCCGGACGGGTCGACCCGACCGGCCTGGGGGTCGCCGTCGCCCGCGTCAACATCTTCAACTACGTGGGGTTCGTGCTCGGCGCCGCCGTCGTCGGCGCGATCGCGCCGGTCAGCGCCGACCACGGCCTGCGGCTGGCCTTCGCCGTCCCGGCCGCGCTGGTCCTGGTGGCCTTCGCGACCGCTCCGGGCTTCGCGCCCGCGCCCGTCCCGGACGCCCGCGCACCTCGCGCGCACGGTGGCCCGGAAACGACCTCAGCAGTCAGGTGAGCGCATGACCGTCCCGGGTGAGGCCGCGCAGGCGGGCCTCATCCCGGGACGGTCACGAAACGGTTCGCGCTCGCGCGGTGACCGGCTACGCATCTTCGAGGGCCGTGATGGCGCGTTCTCCTTCGGTCAGTGCCTGTTCGGGGGTCAGGTCCTTCAGCGCCTGGCTGAGCGCGACCTCCGCCGCGTCGGCCGCGGCCCGCAGGGTCACGGCGTGTTCCTGGGCACGCTCCAACGCGCCAAGACCTACGCAGTCGAAGGCCACCTGGGCGTCGTGACCCGCCATCTTCAGCTGCCGCGCGGCCTCTTCGAGACTCATCCATACCTCCTACACCGGGGACCGTGGTCCTACCCCCGGGCACCGTGGGCAATCGCGCGCCCCAGCAGTTCCGCGGCGGTCGCCAGCCGCGCCTCGCCGAGCCGGGCGTAGCCGAGCACGAGCGCGGGCGGCGCCGCGTCCGCCCGCCCGGACGAGCGCATGGAGCGGGCCCCGGCGACCGCGACCCCGGCGCGCCCGGCGGCGGCGACGACGCGGTCCTCGTCGCAGCCGGGCGGAAGCTCCACATAGAGATGGATGCCCGCTGAGACGCCCCGAACCACCGCGCCGGGGACGTGCGCGCGGATCGCGTCGGCGAGCGCGTCGCGGCGGGCCCGGTACCGGCGCCGCATCGTGCGCAGATGCCGGTCGTAGGCGCCGCCGCGGATGAACTCGGCGAGCGCGTGCTGTTCCAGGACGGGCGAGCCGAGGTCGGTGCGCGCGCGGTGCAGGCGCAGCCGCTCGGCGACGGGCGGCGGCGCGACCGCCCAGCCGAGCCGCAGCGCCGGGGCGAGCGACTTGCTGACCGAGCCGAGCAGCACCACCCGGTCGGGTTCGACGCCCTGAAGGCAGCCGACCGGCTCACGGTCGTAGCGGAACTCGGCGTCGTAGTCGTCCTCGATGATCAGCCCGTCCACCGTCCGGGACCAGGCGATCAGCTCGGCGCGGCGGCACGCCGACAGCACCACGCCGGTCGGGTACTGGTGCGCGGGCGTGACGAGCACCGCCCGCGCGCCGGAGGCGGCCAGCGCGTCCACGTCCACGCCGTCACGGTCCACCGGGACGCGCACGACGCGCAGGCCGGAGGCCGCGAGCGCCGGCAGCTGCCGGACGCTCGTCGGGTCCTCGACCGCGAGCGCCGTGTGCCCGGCGGCGCGCAGCAGCCCGGCGAGCGCGGACAGCCCGTGCGCCACCCCGTTCATGATCACTACGCGGCCGGCGTCGGCGTGCGCCGCGCGGACCCGGCTGAGGTAGCCGGCCAGCTCGGTGCGCAGGGCGGGGACGCCGGCCGGGTCCGGATACGCGAGCGCCTCGTGCGGGACGGTGCGCAGCGCGGCGCGGACCGCGGCCAGCCAGCGGTCGCGCGGGAACGCCGACAGGTCGGGTTGGCCGGGCCACAGGTCGAAGCGGGGCACGGCCTCGGCCGGCCCGTCCGGTGCCGGGGCGGCGGCCGGCCCGGTGGGCGGCGCGGACGTCTCGTCGGGGCGGGCGAGCGGCGCGATCCGGGTGCCGTCGCCGCGCCGGGCGACCAGGAACCCCTCGGCGGTCAGCTGCTCGTAGGCGGCCACGACGACGCCCCGGGAGACGTCCATGTCGCGTGCCAGGTCGCGGCTGGAGGGCAGCCGGGTCCCGGCGGTGAGCCTGCCGGACCGCACGGCCGAGCGGAAGCCCGCGGCGATCTGCGCGGAGAGCCGTCCGGCGGTCCGGTCGAGTGGGAGATGAAGGTCGGTCACGTAACGTTCAGCGTCCGGGGGGACGACCTGTGTCACGGCCGCCCCAATGGTCCTGTTTCATCTGTTGCCATTGGTCCTTCTTCAAGGACCACACGCCTCCTAGCCTGACATGCCATGAGCGTGCACTCCCAGCGGCGGGGCATGGCCGGCGCCGGAACCGCGATGGTCCTCGTCGGATCCCTGACCGCGGTGTCGGCGACGATCTCCGGCTATCCCGTCTTCGGCGGCCAGGCGGTCCGGTACGCGGTCGCCGCGCTCGTCCTGCTGCTCGTCACGCGGTTCGCCGGCGGCCCGGCGCGGCGCCCGGCGGCGCGCGACTGGGCGCTGCTCACGGCGCTCGCGGCGACCGGGCTGGTCGCGTTCAACGTGTCCATCGTGGCGGCGACCCGGGACACGAGCCCGGCCACGATCAGCACCGTGATCGCGACCGTCCCGATCGTGCTGGCGCTGGCCGGCCCCCTCATGGAGCGGCGCCGCCCGGCCCCCGCCGTCGTGGTGGCGGCCTGCGTGGTCGCGGCGGGCGCCGCCCTCGCCAACGGCCTGGGCGGCGGCACCCCGCGCGGGCTGCTGCTCTCGCTCTGCGCGCTCGGCGGCGAGGTGTGCTTCTCGCTGCTGGCCGTCCCGCTGCTGCCGCGCCTCGGCCCGCTGCGCGTGTCGGCCTACTCCGCCGCGCTCGCCGTCCCGATGCTGCTGGCAGCCGGCCTCGCCGCCGACGGCGCGGCCGTGCTGCGCGCCCCCACGGCGACCGAGCTCGCAGGCTTCGGCTACCTGTCGGTGATCGTCACCACGATCGCGTTCCTGCTCTGGTACGACGCCCTCGGACGGCTCGGCCCCGACCGCGCCGGCCTGTTCGCGGGTGTGATCCCGATCAGCGCGGTCGCCGCCACGGTCGCGCTCGGCATCGATCCCCCGGGCCCCGCCGACCTGGCCGGCGCCGTCCTGGTCGGCTGCGGCGTCGTCATCGGCCTCCGCGCGCCCCACCCGAACCCCGCCGCAACCTCTCGGGAGATCCCCTCGCCCCTCATCAGTACAGATCCCGCGCCCCCGTCCCCGGCTCCCCAGACCCCGACTCCAGCCGCGTGAACACCACCCGCGGAGGCCGGACTCGGGCGGGCGGCCGTACCCTGGGGGCGGCCCCCTACTGGAATCGCGCGAGGATCTGTCTGAGATGCCTGAGTTCTCCTACACCGACCTGCTGCCGCTCGGCTCGGACGAGACCGACTACCGGCTCGTCACCGCGGACGGGGTGTCGACCTTCGAAGCGAACGGGCGGACGTTCCTGCAGGTGGAGCCGGAGGCGCTGCGGCTGCTGACCGAGACGGCCATGCGGGACATCGCGCACCTGCTGCGGCCGGCGCACCTGGCGCAGCTGCGCCGGATCCTGGACGACCCGGAGGCGTCGCCGAACGACCGGTTCGTCGCGCTGGACCTGCTGAAGAACGCGAGCATCGCGTCCGGGGGCGTGCTGCCCATGTGCCAGGACACCGGCACGGCCATCGTCATGGGCAAGCGCGGGCAGCACGTGCTCACCGACGGGCGTGACGAGGAGCACATCTCGCGCGGTGTGTACGACGCCTACACGAAGCTGAACCTGCGCTACTCGCAGATGGCGCCGGTCACGATGTGGGACGAGAAGAACACCGGGACGAACCTGCCCGCGCAGGTCGAGCTGTACGCGGCGCCGGGTGAGGCGTACAAGTTCCTGTTCATGGCCAAGGGCGGGGGCAGCGCGAACAAGTCGTTCCTGTTCCAGGAGACCAAGGCCGTGCTGAATCCCAAGCGGATGATGGCGTTCCTGGAGGAGAAGATCCGGTCGCTGGGGACGGCGGCCTGCCCGCCGTACCACCTGGCGATCGTGGTGGGCGGCACGTCGGCGGAGTACGCACTGAAGACCGCGAAGTACGCCTCGGCGCACTACCTGGACACGATGCCCGCCGAGGGCTCCCCGCTCGGCCACGGGTTCCGTGACCTGGAGCTGGAGCTTCAGGTGTTCGAGCTGACGCAGCGGCTGGGGATCGGCGCCCAGTTCGGCGGCAAGTACTTCTGCCACGACGTGCGGGTGATCCGGCTGCCGCGGCACGGCGCGTCCTGCCCGGTGGCGATCGCCGTGTCGTGCAGCGCCGACCGGCAGGCGGTGGCGAAGATCACGGCGGAGGGCGTGTTCCTGGAGCGGCTGGAGACCGACCCGGCGCGGTTCCTGCCCGACACGACGGACGAGCACCTGGACGAGGGGGTCGTGAGCATCGACCTGAACCGTCCGATGGACGAGATCCGGGCGGAGCTGACCCGGTACCCGGTGAAGACGCGGCTGTCGCTGACCGGTCCGCTGGTGGTGGCGCGCGACATCGCGCACGCCAAGATCAAGGAGCGGCTGGACGCGGGCGAGCCGATGCCGGCGTACCTGCGCGACCACGCCGTCTACTACGCGGGACCGGCCAAGACGCCCGAGGGGTACGCGTCCGGGTCGTTCGGCCCGACGACGGCCGGGCGGATGGACTCCTACGTCGAGCAGTTCCAGGCGGCGGGCGGGTCCCTGGTCATGCTGGCCAAGGGGAACCGGTCCAAGCAGGTCACCGACGCGTGCGCGGCGCACGGCGGGTTCTACCTCGGTTCGATCGGCGGGCCGGCCGCCCGGCTCGCGCAGGACTGCATCAAGAAGGTCGAGGTTCTGGAGTACCCGGAACTCGGCATGGAGGCGGTCTGGAAAATCGAGGTCGAGGACTTCCCGGCCTTCGTCGTGGTGGACGACAAGGGCGAGGACTTCTTCGCCGACACCGCGGGACCTGTGCTGACCATCGGCCGCCGCTGAGGGTTGGCAGGCGATAACAACCTGTAGATCACATTATTGGCCTGAAATCCGCATTGGTCGCACGGTCTCCCGGATGACCACGTGGCCACTCCGGTATCTTTTCCGCCATGTCACAGTCAGAGCGCCTCGTACTCGCGACGCGCTATCGGCTGGTCTCGGAGCTCGGCCAGGGCGCCAACGGCACCGTGTGGAGAGGGCATGACGAGCTCCTTGATCGCGCGGTCGCGATCAAGGAGCTGCGGCTTCCCGGCGAGCTCTCCGAGGACGAACGCGTCGTCTTCTACCGCCGCACGCTCCGGGAGGCGCGGGCGCCCGCGCAGCTGCGGGCGCACTCCATCGTCGAGGTCTACGACGTCGTCATCGAGCAGGGCCGCCCCTGGATCGTGATGGAGATGATCGAGGCGCCCAACCTCGAGCAGCTCATCGAGCGTTCCGGCCCGCTCCCGCCCGAGCGGGTCGCGCACATCGGGCGGCGGCTGCTGGACGCCCTGAACACCGCGCACAAGGCCGGGATCGTGCACCGCGACCTCAAGCCCAGCAACGTGCTGCTGGACGGCGACAGGGTCGTGCTGACCGACTTCGGGCTGGCCTTCTCCTCGGGCTCGGCCAGCCTGACCAAGACGGGCCATTTCATGGGCTCGCCCGCCTACGTCGCGCCCGAGGTCGCGGCCGGCGAGAAGGCCACCCCCCGGTCCGACCTGTGGTCGCTCGGCGCGACGCTGTACGCGGCGCTGGAGGGCCGTCCGCCCTTCGAACGCGACAACGTGATGGCGACGCTCAGCGCGCTCGCCAACGAGTCGACCCCGGCGCCGCAGAACGCCGGGGTGCTCGCCCCGGTGATCACCGGGTTGCTGGAGAAGAACCCGACCCGCCGGCTCAGCCACGCCCGCGCGGCCGACCGGCTGGAGCGCGCGCTGACCGGGCCCCGGTCCGGCCGCCGCGCGCCGACCCCCCGCTACCGGCTGATGGCGGTGATCGCGCTGGTCGGCGCGACCGTCGCGTCCTGCGGCATCGGCGCCACCGCGCTCATCGTCGGGATGGTGCGGGAGAACCCGGGCCCCTCCCCCACCGCGACCGGGACGGCGCGCCCGACCGGGCAGGACGACCTGCCGGACGGCGTCGCCTCCAGCACGCTCGTGGTGCGGGCCCGCGCCGCCGGCTGCAAGATCTTCGTGTCGGTGCCGGGCTCGGCGGTCACCGTGCTCACCGACGAGACGCTCGCGGTGGGCGAGGCGCGCAAGTACGACCAGCAGCACCTGAACGCGGTGGTCTACGACGCGTCCGCCTGCGACGTCTGGGTGAACGGGCAGCGCAAGCCCCTGGGCGGGGCCGGTGAGCGCAGGAGCTACACGCTGACGCGGGCCGTCGGCGGCTGACCGTCCCTCCGCCCGCCGGGGCCGTTCTCTCCGCCCGCCGGGAATGCGCGGACCTCCCGCGGAGCTGCCACCAGTGGCGGCGGAGATAGATTCGTGTCGGAGGTGGCTTTTCCATGACCGAGCAGGAGTTCCGTGTGGAACACGACTCCATGGGCGAGGTCCGGGTCCCCGCGGCGGCCAAGTGGCGGGCGCAGACACAGCGGGCGGTGGAGAACTTCCCGATCTCGGGGCGGACGCTGGAGCCGGCGCACATCGCCGCGCTCGGCCAGATCAAGGCCGCCGCGGCGGCGGTGAACGCCGAGCTGGGGGTACTGGACGCCGAGCTCGCTGCGGCGATCGGCGAGGCCGCCCGGGAGGTCGCGGCGGGACGGTGGGACGACCAGTTCCCGGTCGATGTGTTCCAGACCGGGTCGGGCACGTCCTCCAACATGAACGCCAACGAGGTCGTGGCGACGCTGGCGCAGGAGCGGCTCGGCCGCCCGGTGCATCCGAACGACCACGTGAACGCCTCCCAGTCGTCCAACGACGTGTTCCCGTCGTCGATCCACCTCGCGGCCACCGGGGCCGTCGTGCGGGACCTGATCCCCGCGCTGTGGCATCTGGAGGCCGCCCTCGCGCGGAAGGCGGCCGCGTTCGCGACGGTCGTGAAGTCGGGCCGCACCCACCTGATGGACGCCACGCCGGTCACGCTCGGCCAGGAGTTCGGCGGCTACGCGGCGCAGGTCCGGTACGGCGTCGAGCGGCTGGAGGCGGTGCTGCCGCGGCTGGCCGAGCTGCCGCTGGGCGGCACGGCGGTCGGCACCGGGATCAACACGCCCGCGGGGTTCGGTGCCCGCGCGGTCGCCGAGCTGGCGCGGGCCACCGGCCTGCCGCTGACCGAGGCGCGCGACCACTTCGAGGCCCAGGGCGCCAGGGACGGCCTGGTGGAGGCCAGCGGCGCGCTGCGCACGATCGCGGTCGGCCTCACCAAGATCGCCAACGATCTGCGCTGGATGGGCTCGGGACCGCGGGCCGGGCTCGCCGAGATCCGGCTGCCGGACCTGCAGCCCGGCTCCTCGATCATGCCGGGGAAGGTCAACCCGGTGATCCCCGAGGCGGTCGCGCAGGTGGCGGCGCAGGTCATCGGGAACGACGCGGCGGTCGCGTTCGGCGGCGCCGCGGGCAGCTTCGAGCTGAACGTGATGCTGCCCATGCTGGCCCGCAACGTCCTGGAGTCGGTGTCCCTGCTGGCGAGCGCGTCCCGCCTGCTCGCGGACCGGTGCGTGGACGGCGTCGAGGCCGACGAGGAGCGGCTGCGCGAGTACGCCGAGTCGTCCCCGTCGATCGTGACGCCCCTGAACCGCTACATCGGCTACGAGGAGGCGGCGGCGGTCGCCAAGCAGGCCCTCAAGGAGCGCCGCACCATCCGCGAGGTGGTCCTGGAACGCGGCTACGTGGACGCGGGCAAACTGACCCTGGAGCAACTGGACGAGGCCCTGGACGTCCTCAAGATGACGAACGCGTCGTAGCGATCGGCCCTGGGACGTGCCGGGCGCGTCCCAGGGCCGGCCGGCGGATCTAGTACCAGCCGACGGACTGGGAGTGCTGCCAGGCGGCGCAGGGGGTCTTGTAGCGGCTCTTGATGTAGCCGAGGCCCCACTTGATCTGGGTGCTGGCGCTGTTCTGCCAGTCGGAGCCCGCGCTGGCCATCTTGGAGCCGGGCAGGGCCTGCGGAATCCCGTACGCGCCCGAAGTGGGGTTGGCCGCGTGGGTGTTCCAGTGGCTCTCCTTGTTCCACAGGTTCACCAGGCAGCCGAACTCGCCGGAGCCGCTGAAGCCGTAGCCGCCCAGGAGCCGCTTGGCGATCTGCTGCGCGGCGCCCGCCGGGACGGGGTCGCCGGTCGGCCCGCCGGGGCTGCTGGAGGTGCCGGGGCTCGGCTTGTCGTCCGGCTTCTTGGTCGGGATCGGCGAGCCCTTGGGCAGGAGGGTCGGGCCCTTGCCGTCGTCCTCGCGCACGGCGCGGGAGGCGCGGTCGAGCGCCTGCTTGCGGCGCTGCGCCTCCATGACCTTCGGGTCCACCTGCGGGACGGCCTCGGTGGGGTCGGCCACCGGCTTCTCGGCGGCCACGGTCGTCTTGCCGCCGCCGGAGCCGCCGGTCAGCGCCATCGCCGCGACCGCTCCGCCGCCGACCACGACGACGGCACCCGCGGCGACCGCCGCGATCCGCAGGCCGTTGCGCTTCCCAGAGCCGCCAGAGCCGCCGGAGCCGCGTCCGGAGCGGCCGCGGGGTCCCGCGGGAAGGCCGGGACCGGAGACGAGCTCGTCGTGCTCGCCCGCCGGGCCGGACGCGCCGGCGTACGGCGCGGAGTGCGGGGGCTGCTGGAGGCCGAGCGTGTCGCCGGCGGGCGCCGCGGGGCGGCCCGCCGAGCCGGCGACCTTCACGTCGTCCTCGTGGGGGATCCGGGGGCCCTGGGCCGGGGCCTCGGCCGCGGCGCCGGGCGCCCACGGCTCCTGGGGGGCAAAGCTCTGTCGATCGTCTCGCCTAGGGGACCCGGGGCGGTCTCCGGACAAGGCGGTCCTTCCGACGGTCGCGCGCGCATGGACGCGCGCGCGAGCTGTTTTCCACCTCCGGCCCGGCCGCCGCCCGAAAGGGGGGCGGTCCCGGGCCCGGAGCGATTCCGGCTTCACCACGCGGTCTTGGGGGCGCACGGCGGGCGTTCACCGCTCGGGGTGCTTACGAGGGAACACAATGCCCGAGCCAGAGGGCTCCCCCGCAACCGAAACGAGACGAATGGTGACGATGGCCCCGCTGTCAACTAGCCGGAAAGATCGCCGAAACCCCCCTCAGACCTGCGATTCCCCATCAACCGCCACCATTATGTGACGTTCATCACAAACTAACGCTACGAGGTTTGATGATCACTCTAAGTCCGCATTGTTCACCGGAACTTAATCCGTTAGATCACGACCCCCCGGCCCGTCGGGGCCAGGGGGAGGCCCGAGATACGCGAGGACTGTCTCAAAGTGGCCGGCCGTCACGCGAGCGCGCGACCTGACCGGCGGGGCGACGCCGAAGGCGAGCCCCGCCGGGAAGATCGCGAAGCGATTCGCGCTCGCACAAGAACGGTCACGAAGCGAGCGCCGGCGAGCGCAGTGGGCCGGGCTTGCAAAAAACACAGCGCGCTCGCACAAGAACGGTCACGAAGCGAGCGCCGGCGAGCGCAGTGGGCCGGGCCTAACCAACAGGGTCCCCGAGCATGTCGGTCACCAGGGCGGCGATCGGCGACCGTTCGGACCGGGTCAGCGTCACGTGCGCGAACAGCGGATGGCCCTTGAGGCGCTCCACCACCGCCGCGACGCCGTCGTGCCGGCCGACCCGGAGGTTGTCGCGCTGGGCGACGTCATGGGTGAGGACGACCCGCGACCCCGCGCCGATCCGGGAGAGGACGGTGAGCAGGACGCCGCGTTCCAGGGACTGGGCCTCGTCCACGATGACGAAGGCGTCGTGCAGGGACCGTCCGCGGATGTGCGTGAGCGGCAGGACCTCCAACATGCCACGGTCCAAAACCTCGTCGATGACTTCGGGTGTGGTGACCGCCGAGAGGGTGTCGTAGACGGCCTGCGCCCAGGGCGACATCTTCTCGTTCTCCGAGCCCGGCAGATAGCCGAGCTCCTGCCCGCCGACCGCGTACAGCGGGCGGAACACCACGACCTTGCGGTGCCGGCGGCGCTCCATGACCGCCTCCAGGCCGGCGCACAGGGCGAGGGCCGACTTGCCCGTGCCGGCCCGGCCGCCGAGCGAGACGATGCCGACGTCCTCGTCCATCAGCAGGTCCAGCGCGATGCGCTGCTCGGCGGACCGGCCGCGCAGCCCGAACACCTCCCGGTCGCCGCGCACCAGCCGGACGGACTTGTCGGGCTGGACGCGGCCGAGCGCGGAGCCGCGCTCCGACAGCAGCCGCAGCCCGGTGTGGCACGGCAGTTCCCGCGCCTCCTCCACCTCGGTGCTCCCCGCGTCGTACAGCTCCTCCACGACGCCGCCCGAGATCTCCAGCTCGCGCATCCCGGTCCATCCGGACTCGACGACCGCGAGCTCGGCCCGGTACTCCTCGGCGGGGAGCCCGACCGCGGACGCCTTCACCCGCATCGGCAGGTCCTTGGAGACCAGGACGACGTCGCGGCCCTCGCTGGCCAGCCAGCCCGCGACGGAGAGGATCCGGGTGTCGTTGTCACCGAGCCTGAACCCGTCGGGCAGCACGCTCGGGTCGGAGTGGTTGAGCTCGACTCGGAGCGTTCCGCCCTGCTCTCCGAGTGGCAGCGCCTCGTCCAGCCGGCCGTGCTCCAGCCTCAGGTCGTCGAGCGTGCGCAGGGCCTGCCGGGCGAAGTAGCCGAGCTCGGGGTGGTGCCGCTTGGCCTCGAGCTCGGAGATGACGACGATGGGGAGTACGACCTCGTGCTCGGCGAACCGGGTCATCGCCCCGGGATCGGCGAGCAGGACGCTGGTGTCGAGGACGTACGTGCGCCGGTCCGGAACAGGCGTTCCGGAAGGGATCCCGGGGACGGGACGGCGCGGGGAGGTTGTGGCCACTCGATCTCCCTGATCATGGGGTTGCGATCCTCGCCCGCCGGTGAGGGCGGGCGCCACTACCGGTGGCGCAGCAGTCCGCCCCCGCGCGGCCGGTGACCCCGGTCGGGGGGCGGCCTGGGGCGGTGATCAGTGGCTGACCGTCAGGAACCGTAGCGCCGGTGCCGCGCGGCGTAGGAGCGCATCGCCCGGAGGAAGTCGACCTTGCGGAAGTCCGGCCAGTGGACCTCGCAGAAGTAGAACTCCGAGTGGGCGCTCTGCCAGAGCATGAAGCCGGAGAGACGCTGCTCGCCCGACGTTCGGATGACCAGGTCCGGGTCCGGCTGGCCGCGCGTGTAGAGATGCTCCGCGATGTGCTCCACGTCGAGGACCTCGGCGAGTTCCTCGATGCTGGTGCCCTGACTGGCCTGCTCGATGAGCAGAGAGCGCACCGCATCAGCGATCTCACGCCTACCTCCATACCCAACGGCGACGTTCACAATCAGCCCTGGAGCGTCGGATGTCGCCTCACCCGCGTCTTTCAGGACGCGAGCGGTCTTATCGGGCAGAAGATCGAGCGCGCCGACGGGCTTGACGTGCCAGCCGTCGGCGGCGAGCTGGCGGACGGTGTTCTCGATGATCTCCAGGAGCGGATCGAGCTCTGCGGCGGGCCGGCTCAGGTTGTCGGTGGACAGCAGCCAGAGCGTGACGTGCTCGACGCCGGCCTCGGTGCTCCACTGGAGCAGTTCCGAGATCTTGTCGGCGCCGCGCTGGTGCCCGGTGTTGACGTCGGTCAGGCCCATGGAGCGGGCCCAGCGGCGGTTGCCGTCCAGGATGACCCCGACGTGGCGGGGGGTGATGTCGGCGGGCAGGGACGCCTCGACGCGGCGCTCGTACATCCGGTAGACGGCGTCGCGGACCGCCGCGTACGGGCCGCTGCGGCGGATCACGGCCGCCAGTGGGCCCCCCTCGGAGGGGTTGCGGCGCACCCCTTCCCGGCGCGCGGCGCCACGCGACATCCCGCTACGCCGAACCCCCATATGGGCACCCCTTCGAGCGACGGTCCCTGATGCGAAACGACGCTCAATTATGGCCCGACGGCGATACTTCTCCCACCGTTCCGGTGATGTCAGGCTGGCTCGCTTATGAGCCGTCTGGCCACTCCCGGCCCGTTACGGTCCGTCCGATACCGATCCCCGTGCGAGGCGGCACCAGGGCCGCGCGTGGCCGTCTCTGGCCATACCCGGCCACAGTGCCGACCCACAGTGCCGACCGCAGTGCCGACAGCGATGCCGACTCGCAGCGCCGACCCGCAGTGCCAACCCACAGTGCCAACCTGCGATGCCGGCTGAGCGGGCCGGGGGCTCAGGCCTGCGGGCCTGCGGCGCGGGCGCGCTCGACGTGCTCCAGCGCGCTGCGCAACTCCGCCAGCCACTCGTCGGTGTTCTTGCCGACCAGGCGCACGCACCAGGCGAGCGCGTCGCTGCGGCTGCGGGCCACGCCGGCCTCCACGAGGGTGTCCAGGACGCGGCGCTCGGGCTGCCGCAACCGGGTCATGACCGGTACCGACAGCGTGGTGAACATCTCCCGCTGGTCGCCGCAGTCGGCGCCCCAGGAGACCTTGTGGCCGAACCGGTGCTCGGCCTCGCGGGCGATGGCGATGCGCTGGTCGCGGGTGTCCTCGCGGAAGCGCTGGATGTGACCGGCGAGCGCGGCCGCCCGCTCGGTCGGTGACACCTCCGCCGCGGCGGCGGGTTCGGGCAGCCGGCCGACGACGCTGACCTCCTCGCGATCGAGGACGACCTCCAGGGCCCCCTCGAACCATCCCTCCGGGAGGCGCCCGGAGAACCAGCCTCGCAGCTGCTCAGCCGCTTCACTCGTAGTCATGTAATCAAAATTACATCCTTCCATCGTGGCCGCGCCAGCCTTCGCAGAGGTTTGACATTCGCCATCTTTTGGGAGTTACATTCACTTTGTAGCTACCATCATTTGGAGGTGACCCTCGTGACAGTGTCCTCGTCCCGGCGCTGGTTCGGGCTGGGCGCGCTCGCCGTGAGCATGCTGGCCATCGGACTCGACATCACGATCCTCAACGTGGCGCTGACCACGATTTCGGAGGAGTTGCACGCCGGCACGAGTCAGCTGCAGTGGATCGTCGACTCCTACATGCTGGTCTTCGCGGCGCTGCTACTGCCGGCGGGGCTGCTCGGCGACCGGTTCGGCCGCAAGTGGCTACTGATCGCGGGCCTGGCGGTGTTCGGCGCGGCCTCGCTCGGCGGGGCCCTGGCCGACGGCACCGGCGGCGTGATCGTGGCCCGCACCTTCATGGGCCTCGGCGCCGCGATCGTCACGCCGCTGTCCATGTCGATACTGCCCGCGATCTTCCCGCCGGAGGAGCGGACCCGGGCCATCGCGATCTGGTCGGCCTCGACGGCGCTCGGGCTGCCGCTCGGCCCGCTGCTCGGCGGCTGGCTGCTGGAGCACTACTGGTGGGGCTCGATCTTCCTGATCAACGTCCCGGTCGTGGTGCTGGGCACGGTCGCCGTGGCGCTGCTGCTGCCCGAGAGCAAGGACCCCGCCGCGCCCCGCGTGGACGGCGTCGGCTCGCTGCTGTCGATGGGCGGCCTCGTCGCGCTCGTGTACGGGGTCATCGAGGAGCCCGTGCGGGGCTGGGGCGCGCCGGCCGTGCTCGCCTCGTTCGGCGCCGCGATCGTCCTGCTCACCTTCTTCGTGCTCTGGGAGCGGCGGGCCCGCGAGCCGCTGGTGGACGTCGGGCTGTTCCGCGACCCCGCGTTCGTCTGGCCGATGATCGCCGCGGTCGCCGCGAGCCTGGTGATGACCGGGGCCCTCTTCGTCCTGCCGCAGTACCTCCAGGCCGTCCAGGGCAACGGCGTGTTCGGGACCGGGCTGCGGCTGATCCCGATGCTGCTCGGCCTTCTCGGGGGCGGCGTCGTCACCGACCGCGTGGCGCCCCGCGCCGGGCACAAGCCGATCATGGTGACCGGGCTGCTGGTGATGGCGGCGGGCCTCGGCTGGGGCGCGACCACCGCCGTGGGCGACCCCTACTCCACCACGTGCCTGTGGCTGATCCTGCTCGGGCTCGGCTGCGGGCTGTCGCTGATCCCGGCGATGGACGCGCTCCTCGCGGCGCTGCCCCCGGACCAGGCCGGGCGCGGCTCGGGGCTGGTCCACACGCTCCGCAACGGCGCCGGCACGCTCAGCGTCGCGGCCCTCGGCAGCCTGCTGTCGGGCGTCTACCGCGACCGCGTCGAGACCGGCCGCCTCCATCACCCCGAGGATCACGAGCCAGGTACCGGCGTCCCCGTCCGTCGCCTTCTCCGGCGGACGCGCCGGCGGATCGGGCGGCCACGTGA
>NZ_CAACVB010000145.1 GCF_900659635.1 Actinomadura roseirufa
CGCCGCTCGGCGGCGCGGGCGAGCAGCCCGTCCAGCAGCTCGGGCGGCGGCCCGGCGACCTGGCTGAGCTGCGCCTCGTCCACCCGGCCGAGCAGCGCGGGCAGGCCGGCCATGCCGGCCAGCTCGTCCCGGCACGCCGAGCAGCCCTCCAGGTGCGCCTCCAGCCGGCTCCGCTCGGCGGGATCGATCGCGCCGAGCACGTACACGCCGAGCGAGGCGCGCACGTCGGGGCATCCGTTCGCGGCGGCGTTCATGGCGCCAACCCCCGCTCCTCCAGTGCGAGTTTGAGCGCCCGCAGCGCGTAGTAGGTGCGGGACTTCACCGTGCCGGGCGGGATGCCCAGCTCCTTCGCGGCCTCCGCGACCGACCGGCCCCGGTAGTAGGTCTCCACCAGCACCGCCCGGTGTGACGGGCTCAGGGTCGCGAGCG
The DNA here is from genome assembly GCF_900659635.1 of Actinomadura roseirufa. Classification (GTDB taxonomy): domain Bacteria; phylum Actinomycetota; class Actinomycetes; order Streptosporangiales; family Streptosporangiaceae; genus Spirillospora; species Spirillospora roseirufa. Next base: position 430 of record NZ_CAACVB010000145.1, read on the forward strand.
CCTCGGCCACCGTCCAGGACTCCAGCGCCCGGTCGATGTCGTCGGAGCCCGTCTCGGTCATCATGACCTGCTCGTCGATGCCCGTCTCGGGCGGCCGCGCGCGCTTGGCGCGGTGCGCGTCCACCACGAGGTTCCTGGCGACCGTGAAGAGCCAGGGCCGGACGGGACGCCCGGCCAGCGCCTCCGGATGCGTCCAGGCGCGAACCAGCGTCTCCTGTACGACGTCCTCTGCCTGGGGCCGATCCCCACCGGTCAGCCGGAGGACGTAGCCGAGGAGGGGACCGCCATGCTCGCTGTACAGGGCGCGTAGCAAACCCTCATCCGCGGTTGGACCCACACTCCTGACACGTACGCCCCCGCCGTCCGGTTCACAACCCCCCGGAAACGACCTGGGGTTTCCCACCCCAGGTGACCCACTCCGCCAGGGCTACTTCTGCTGGGACTGCCGCAGGTTGTTCAGGTGGACGTTCTCGGCGGTCGCCGAGACGCGCAGCCCGTCCGCAGTGGGCTCGATCTTGCTGATCCGCGAGCCCACGGGAAGATCGGCGACCGGAACGACCCAGGTCAGCTGCCTGCGCACCAGGGCCAGCGGGACCTGCACCCCGCCGTTGGAGCCGAACGAGACCGGCGTGAGCGCGATCCCCTTGGCGGTGGGCCTGATCCGCACGACCGCGTCGCCCTTCATGGGGACCCCCCGCACCGTGCCGGTCAGCCCGACGGTCAGGTCGTCGCCCTTCGGCCCGATGCTCGTGACCTCGCGGGGCGCCTGCTTCTTGATCACGTCATAGGGGATGACCGCGGACGCGGTGGCGGTGCGCACGGTGATGTTGGAGGTGTTGCCCCCCGCGACCTCCGACAGCGGCGCCTTCACCCCGCGCATGTCGACGTTGACGTTGGTGACGGTCATGCCCTGCTGGGTCCACTGGCTGATGCCCACGTCGATGTGGTCGTACTCGCCGCCGAACGCCTGGGTCAGGAACGGGATGCCGTGGATCGTCACGTCCGGCTGCTCCGGCAGGCCGTACTGCGAGGCCACCTGCTTACCGATCTCGTTCTGCGCGACGCGGACGCCGATCCGGTCGGCGGCGACCACGCCGATGACCCCCAGGACCAGCAGCACCAGCAGTACTTTCCGCATGTCTCTCCTTCAGGCGACGCACGCGACCGCCACACCATAGTGGCGTCAAGGCGCGGAAGACGTCGCGCCATGGAATGAGATCGCCGGAACGCTCCCCGGGTTCGGGAAAGGACGCGCCGACCTGGCCTTCTCCGCCCGGACGGCCCGTCCGCGCCCGTGCCCCGGACAGTCAGCCGCCCGCGAAGGGCGGGAGCACCTCCACGACGCCGTCCTCGGGCAGCACGACGGACTCGTGCGGGCGGCCGCCCACCGGGTCGCCGTCCACCAGGAACGAGCTGCGCCCGACGACCCGCCGGAACTCCCCGTCCCGCCCGTCCCGCCCCGCCGCGGCGGCGAGCGCCTCGGCCAGCGTCCCGGCGTCGTACGGCTCCTCGTGGACGCCCGCCGCGGCCTTCGCGGCGGCCCAGTACCGGATGGTTCCCCTCGCCATGTCCCCAGGATCTCACCCCGGCGCCGCGGTTGGCCCACCGTGACCGCCCCGTTGCCCGCGGGAACCCCTCGGATATGCTCGTGCCGAGGGATCCGGGCGACGAGGCCATGGAGTTCATTGCGCAAGCCCTTCATGGTCGCCTCGTCGTCGAGCCGCCGGCCGCCGCCGGGGCTTGACGATGAGCCGCCTGGGTCCTACGTCTTTTTGGACGAGGAGGCGGGCACTTGAGCAGCTTGCTCATGCTGACCAACGCGCTGGAGCCCTCCGATGAGGTCCTGCCCGCGCTCGGGCTTCTGCTGCACTCGGTCCGCGTCGCCCCCGCGGAGGCCTCCGCCCTCGTCGACGCTCCGCCCGCCGACGTCGTCCTGGTGGACGCGCGCCGCGATCTCGCGCAGGCCAAGGGCCTGTGCCGGCTGCTGCGCACGACGGGCCTGGACTCGCCGCTGTTCGGCGTCGTGACCGAGGGCGGGCTCGCCGCGCTCAGCGCCGAGTGGGGCCTGGACGACCTGCTGCTGCAGACCGCCGGCCCGGCGGAGGTCGAGGCCCGGCTGCGGCTCGCGGTGGGCCGCGCGGCGGCCGACGCCGACGCCGACGAGGCGCCGGGCGAGATCCGCAGCGGGGAGCTGACGATCGACGAGGCGACCTACACCGCGCGGCTGCGCGGCCGGATCCTCGATCTGACCTTCAAGGAGTTCGAGCTGCTGAAGTACCTCGCCCAGCATCCGGGCCGGGTCTTCACCCGCGCGCAGCTCCTGCAGGAGGTCTGGGGCTACGACTACTTCGGCGGCACCCGGACGGTGGACGTGCACGTCCGGCGGCTGCGGGCCAAGCTCGGCGCCGAGTACGAGTCGCTGATCGGCACGGTCCGCAACGTCGGCTACCGCTTCGTCCCCGACCACCGGCCGGGCGAGACCGAGGAGATGTCCCCGGCCACCGCCTGACCGGCGCCCGCGATCAGCCGGCGGTCGCGGTCACCCGCGCCGCGCGTTGGCGAGCATCACGGCATAGGCCCGTTTGTTGCTCTCCAGGTGCCGGAGGTTCGCGTCGATCAGCCGCTTCTGGTGATCGGACTCCACCGCCAGCCACAGGCGTTGCAGACCTGTGGCCTCTCTGCAGCGGACGTCGTCGGACGCCACATCGATCTCCTGCCGGGTCAGCGGCACCCCCGAGCGACCCGCCGGCCCGGTCGGGGCCCAACGTGGGTCGTCCGCGGCCTCGTCAGGGGCCGCGTAGTGCCGTCCCTTCCCCTCCATGCAGCCCTTCCAGCGGCCGATGGCGGCGGAGACGCCGGGATCGGCCGCGGTGCTCCGCATCGCCTCGAAGGCGAACTCGGCCGCCTCGGGGACCGCGAGCCGCGGCCCCCCGGCCTGAAGCCTCAGGCGCGCCCGCCTCTCGCACCCGCCCGCCGGGACGGCCTTCCCGTCATGGGACCTCACCTTGCCGTAGAGGACGTTGAAGGCGGTGGTGGTGGTCCGCTCCGGAACCTTCCTGAACCGCGGCATCGCGATCGGCGGGACGGGGCGGTGGTAGCCCTGGCGCGCCGCGGTCACGGCGTCGAGGAACGAGAACGCGCGCTCCGACTGTTCACCGGGGACGAGCGAGGCGACCGTCCAGCCGAGTCCGAAGTCGCTCAGGCACGCCTGCTCCAGCCGGACCCGCGCGCTGTCGAGGGTGAACTGCTCGGCCGCGGAGAGATCGTAGGCGTCCAGCGGGAGCCGTGTCGGCGGCGGTGTGGCGACCCGCGCCGCGTCCGGTGCCTCCGGGGCGCCGAGCGCGCCGTCCTTCGCCGCGGGGGTCGCGCCCCGCGCGCCGCAGCCGCCCGCCAGCAAGGCGAACCCGGCGGCCAGGACGATGGCGGAAGTCCGCATGGCAGCCTCCTCGTCGGTCCACCGGGTGGTGTTCCGCGCACGGAACGGAGCACCACCCGGACGGACGATCAGTGAACCGGGTTCCAGTACTGGTTGGCGCCGCCCTTACAGTCCCAGACCACGAGGTTCACCCCGACCTTCTGCGACGATCCGGGATTGTCGAGGCACTTGTCGTAGTTCCCGTTCCGCATCATGGTGCCGCTGCCGGACGCGCCGGCCGCCCACCGCTGGTTGTAGCCCCCGCGCCACGTGTAGATGTTGACCGCCGCCCCCTTCTTCCCGCTGCCGGCCGCGGTGAGCACCTTGGCTCCGAGCGCGGTGTACTTGACGATGGCGTACGGTCCCGCGTTTCCCCTGACCTTGTAGTTGTGCCAGATCTCGGCCTTGCCCCCGTCGGCCTTGCCGAGCTCCACCGGCTGGTTGTCCCTGAGCCTGGACCCCTCGACCTGCAGACGCGAGTTGTAGGCCCTGACCGCCCTGTTCTTGTACGCCCAGGTGGACAGGTACGTCAGCGACGGGAGGTCGGCCCGCGGACGCTCCTGCGCGTGGGCCGACACGACGGTCCCGGAGACGAGGGCGGCGGTGGTCAGGAGGATGAGACTCCCCCGACGGCCATGGCGATTCATCCGGCTTCCTTTCCAAGCGTCTTTGTGCGGACACCGGAAAGTTAGGCGGCACCGATCTCCGTGCCGTCTACACCATGCCTCCGCTATGCCTCCGTCGTGCCTCCGCTGTGTCTTCGGCTTGTCTCGCTCGTGACTCCACCACCGCTCAGGGCGGCATGGTCACCAATGCGCGAGGAGAACATGGAGCCGAGAGAAACCAAAAAGCCCCGCCTCCGTCCGGGACGGAGACGAGGCTCTGGAGGGAAGGATCAGCCGAAGCGGCCGGTGATGTAGTCCTCGGTCGCCTTCTGCTCCGGGTTCGTGAAGATCTTGCTGGTGTCGTCGATCTCGATCAGCTTGCCCGGCTTGCCGGTCCCGGCGATGTTGAAGAACGCGGTGCGGTCGCTGACGCGGGCCGCCTGCTGCATGTTGTGCGTCACGATGACGATCGTGAACTGGCCCTTGAGCTTGCCGATCAGGTCCTCGATCGCCAGCGTGGAGATCGGGTCCAGCGCCGAGCACGGCTCGTCCATCAGCAGCACCTGCGGCTGGACCGCGATGGCGCGCGCGATGCACAGCCGCTGCTGCTGGCCGCCGGACAGGCCCGCACCGGGCTTGCCGAGCCGGTCCTTGACCTCGTTCCACAGGTTGGCGCCCTGCAGCGACTCCTCGACGACCTCGTCGAGCTGGCTCTTGCGGCGGACGCCGTTCAGCTTCAGCCCGGCGGCCACGTTGTCGTAGATCGACATGGTGGGGAACGGGTTGGGCCGCTGGAACACCATGCCGACCACGCGCCGCACCGCGACCGGGTCCACCGAGGAGCCGTACAGGTCCTCGTCGTCCAGCAGGACCTTGCCCTCCACCCTGGCGCCCGGAATGACCTCGTGCATCCGGTTGAGCGTGCGCAGGAACGTGGACTTACCGCAGCCCGACGGTCCGATGAAGGCCGTCACCGAGCGCGGCTCGATCGTCATCGAGATGTCCTCGATGGCGTGGGTGCCGCCGTAGTAGGCGTGCAGCCCGGATACTTCGATCCGCTTGGCCATGGGGTGAATGCTCCTTGTCGCTTTCGGCCCGGAGGTGCGGGGTGGGAGGGGTCAGCGGCCGCTGGGGGCGCGCCGGCCGGCGATGAGACGGGCGGCCAGGTTGAGCACCATGATGATCAGGATGAGCACGAGCGCGCCCGTCCAGGCCCGGTCGATCGAGTTCTGGTTGGGGTCCTTCGCCTGCTCCCAGATGAACGACGGGAGCGAACCCTGGGGGTCCTTGAACGGGTCGGTGTTGATGGCCTTGGTGAAGAAGATCGTGAGCAGCAGCGGAGCCGTCTCGCCCATGACGCGGGCCACCGCGAGCATGATGCCGGTGACCATGCCGGTGAGGGCGGTGGGCAGGATCACGAACAGGATCGTCCGCCACCGCGGGACGCCCAGGGCGTAGGAGGCCTCCCGGAGCTCGTTGGGGACGAGCTTGAGCATCTCCTCGCTCGATCGGACCACCGTGGGGATCATCAGGATGGTCAGCGCCAGCGCCCCGGCGAAGCCGGAGAACCCGAAGTCGAAGGTCAGCAGCCACAGGGCGAGGACGAACAGACCGGCGACGACCGAGGGGATGCCGGTCATGACGTCGACGAAGAAGCTGATGACCTTGCCGAGCCTGCCGCCGCCGCTGTACTCGACGAGGTAGACGGCCGTGAGCACGGCGATCGGCACCGCGATGGCGCTGGCGATCGCGACCTGCTCCAGCGTGCCGATGATCGCGTGGTAGGCGCCGCCGCCGGTGTCCCTGCCGCTGACCCCGTTCATGGAGTGGCCGAGGAAGTCGGCGTCCAGGCGCTTGACGCCGTTGCTGAGAACGGTCCAAAGAACCGAGACGAGCGGGATCACGGCCAGCGCGAAGGCCAGGTAGACGAACCCCTGGACGAGACGGTCCTTGATCTTGCGGCCGGCGGAGATGGACCCCAGCGAGGGCTTGCCCGGCGAGGTGGTCACGGAACTCACACGAACTCCTTGCGGCGGGCGACGACCGCTCGGGCCAGCATGTTGATGACGAGCGTGATCGTGAAGAAGACGAGACCCGAGGCGATCAGGGCGCCGCGGCCGGTCGCCGACGCCTCGTCGAAGCTGTTGGCGATGTTGGAGGCGAACGTCGCGCCGCCGTCCTCCAGGAGGTGGATGTTGATGCCGGGCACGTAGGTCAGCACCATCGCGACGGCGATCGTCTCGCCCATCGCGCGGCCGAGGCCGAGCATCGAGGCGCCGATCATGCCGGAGCGGCCGTAGGGCAGCACCGACAGCCGGATCGTCTCCCAGCGGGTGGCGCCGAGCGCCAGCGCGGCCTCCACGTTGGCCCGCGGGACCTGGAGGAACACCTCGCGGGTGATGGACGAGATGATCGGCAGGATCATGATCGCCAGCACCACGGACGCGGTGAAGATGGAGTTCTTGCCCGGGGAGTCGCCGCCGAACAGCGGGATCCAGCCGAGGACGGTGTTGAGGAACTCGCTGATGCCGTCCATGTGCTTGGACAGGAAGGCCAGCCCCCACAGGCCGTAGACGATGCTGGGCACCGCGGCGAGCAGGTCGACGATGTACCCCAGGAAGGACGCCAGCTTCCGCGAGGAGTAGAAGGAGATGAACAGCGCGATCCCGATGGCCACCGGCGTCGCGATCAGCATGGCCAGCAGCGAGGACACGATCGTCCCGAATGCCAGCTGCGCGATGCCGAACTTGGGCGGGGTCGCGTTGGGGTTCCACTCCTCGGCGGTGATGAAGTTGGCCTTGTTGTCCTGCAGGGCCGGAATCGCCTTCCAGATGAGGAAGACGGCGATGGCGGCCATGATCGCCAGTACGGCGATGCCCGAGCCGCGGGCCGCCGAGACGAAGATCTTGTCTCCGGCCCGGCCCGTGCTCATGCGGCGGGCGGTGGCGCGGTGCCTTGCTCCGGCGGTCGCCTCGACGCCGGTCTCGCTGCTCACGGGGGGTCCTCCCTGGATCACTTCGGCGGAACCCAGGTCAGCCCCGCCGCCGTTCTCGTCGGCGGCGGGGCTTCGCGGGTCGTCGTCAGCCGTCAGGACAGTGCCTTCACGGACGTCTGGACCTTGGTCAGCACGCTGTCCGGGATCGGGGCGTAGCCGAGACCGGTCAGGATCTTCTGGCCGTCGGCGCTGGAGGTGTAGGTCAGGAAGGACTTGACGAACTTGCCCTGGTCGCCCTCCAGGCCCTTCTCGCAGGCCACCTCGTAGGTCACCAGGACGATCGGGTAGGCCCCGGCCTCCTTGGTGGTGTAGTCGATCTTCAGCGCGACGTCGTTGCCGGTGCCGACGACCTTGGCGCCCGCGACGGCCTTGGAGGCGCTCTCGGGGGTCAGCGTGGCGTACTCACCGGCGCCGTTCTTCACCTGCGCGGTCTGGAGCTTGTTGTTCGTCGCGTACGAGAGCTCGACGTAGGAGATCGCGCCCGCGGTGCTCTTGACCTGGCTGGTCACACCGTCCGACTTGGGAGCGCCCTGGCCGGTGGAGTTCGGCCACTTCTTGGCCTTCTCCCACGTCCAGATGCTCGGCGCCGTGGTGTGCAGGTAGTTGGTGAAGTTGTCCGTCGTGCCGGACTCGTCCGAACGGTAGATCGGCTTGATCGGGGAGGAGGGCAGCTTGGCCCCGGAGTTCTCCTTGGCGATCGCGGCGTCGTTCCAGTTCTTCACCTTGCCGGAGAAGATGCTGGCGATCGTCTCGGACGACAGCTTCAGCCCGTCCACGCCCTGCAGGTTGTAGACGACGGCGACGGGGCCGACGACCATCGGCAGGTTCAGGGCGTTGCTGCCCTTGCAGCGCTGCTTGGCGGGGCCCACCTCGTCGGGCTTGAGCGCCGAGTCGGAGCCCGCGAAGGCCACCTGTCCCTGGGTGAACGCCTGGATGCCGGCGCCCGACCCGCTCGGGTTGTAGTTGAGGTTGGCCCCCGCGCACTTCTGCGCGTAGATCTTGGTCCATTCCTCGATCGCGTTCTTCTGGGCGCTCGACCCGGCGGCGTTCACGCTCGCCTTCGCGCAGTCGATGTCGCCCGTGGGCGCGCTGCTCGACGAGCCCGAGCCGGAGTTGTCGTCGCTACCGCAAGCGGAAAGGGCCAGCGCCCCCGCGACGACCACACCGCCCAGGGCGGCAAACCGAGAACCGTTCTTCACCGGAGGGTCTCCTCATTAGTTTCGTCAGGCGGATCCCCCGACCGTCACGCTGGCGCGGGTTCGGCCAGGTGGCGGGGTCGCCATCGGGTGCTGACGCTAAGCAGACGAGGTGACGAGCCGCTTCGATCCAGATGAACGGACCATGAACTACGATCGGCAGGGTTGCGAAGGTTGCCCCGCTATGTCATGTCCACCCGGTTAACTCCCCAGCTCAGAAGCCCCAAAGACCCTCCTGAACACGCCATGCGAGGTTTAACGCCCCGAAGCGCCGGGGAACTCGGGACTCGCCCCAGGTCACAGTACTTTTTACCCGGGTGCGGTCCACTCTGGGGACGGGTCGCCCCGCTCCTACTCCCCCGTGCCGTACATGACGTCCACGGCGTACCGGGTGAAGCCCAGCGACTCGTAGAGCCGGACGGCGGCCGTGTTCGACTCGTCCACGTACAACATGAACTCGTCAAGCCCGCGGTCGCGCAGATGGTGCAGTCCCGCGAGGGTCAGGGCGCGGCCGAGGCCGAGGCCCTGCGCGTCCGGATCGACGCCCACGACGTACACCTCGCCGATCCCGCCGGGGTGCGCCTTCGTCCAGTGGAACCCGGCCGGGACGCCGGCCCGCTCGGCGAGGAAGAACCCCGCCGGGTCGAACCAGTCCTCGGCCTCGCGGTCGCGCAGGTCGTCCAGCGTCCAGGCGCCCTGCTCGGGGTGATCGGCGAACGCCCGGCCGTTCAGCCGCAGCCACGCCCGCTCGTCCCCGCCGGGCTCGAAGGTCCGCAGCCGCACCCCGTCGGCGAGCTCGACCTCGGGCAGCGGCCCGGCCGCCGGGCGGCGCAGCTGGAACAGCGCCCGCGCGCGGGCCAGGCCCTCGGCCTCCGCGAGCGCGGCGGCGGCGGGCAGGTCGCCGTGCGCCCACACCCGCAGCGGACCGCCCGCCTCGGCGAGCAGAGCGCGCAGCAGGGCGCGGCCATGGCCGCGCTTCCGGAACGCGGGGTGGACGACGAGCTCACCGGTGGCGGGCTCCCCGTCCCGCGCCGGGTCGAGATGCGCGTAGGCGACGACACCGCCCCCGGAGCCCTGAGGGTCGCCATCGACGATCGTGAGACCCGCCCGGCCGGCCCGCAGCGCGAGCACGGCGTGCTCCGACAGCGGCCCGGCGCCGTCGGCCGCGGTCGCCTCCCGGACCACCGCCAGCGCGCCGGCGACCTCGGACTCCTCCAGCGCCGCGCGCACCCGGACCTCGCTCACGGTCGCCAGCCTACGTGCCCCGGGACCGCACGATCACCACGGCCCCAACGGAAACGTCACGAAAACGTCATGGAGCCGCCGGGGCACGTATGCCGGGCTGGCTTAGCGTTCCCGAAATGATTCGACCACGCACCATCCTGGCCTGCGCGGCGGCGGGGCTGACGGTCGCGGGCCTCGCCGCGCAGCCGGCGGCCGCCCGGCCGGCGCCGACCGCGGCCGTACGGCTCCTGGCGCTCAACGACTTCCACGGCAACCTCGAAACGCCGACGGGAAGCTCGGGCACCGCGATCGACGAGAACGGGAACGCCGTTCCGGCGGGCGGCGCCGTCTACGTCGCGACGCACCTCAAGCGGCTCGCCGACCGGCACACGCTGACCGTCGCCCAGGGCGACCTCATCGGCGCCACGCCGCTGATCTCCGCCGCCTACCACGACGAGCCGTCCGTCCAGTTCCTCGGGGACGTCGGCGTCACGGCCTCCGCGGTCGGCAACCACGAGTTCGACGAGGGCTACCGCGAGCTCCAGCGCATCCAGGACGGCGGGTGCCACCCCGTCGACGGCTGCTCGCCCGCCGGGAAGTGGAAGGGCGCGAAGTACGACTACCTCGCGGCCAACGTCATCCTGGAGAAGAAGAACAGGCCCGTCCTCAAGCCGTGGACGATCCGCAGGATCAACGGCGTCAAGGTCGGCATCATCGGCGTCGTCACCAAGACCACCCCGGGCATCGTCACCGCCGACGGCATCAAGGGCCTGCGCTTCGACGACGAGGTCGCCTCCGCCAACCGGTCCGCGCAGGAGCTGCGCAAGCGCGGCGTCCACGCGATGGTCCTGCTCGTCCACGAGGGCGACCAGGTCAAGGCCGGGTCGCGGCCGGACGACTGCGGCGTCGTCCCCGGAGCGGGCACCAGGATCGCGCAGGAGGCCGACCCCGACATCGACGTCGTCCTTTCGGGTCACACCCACCAGCAGTACGTCTGCTCCGTCAAGGACCCCGAGGGGCAGCCGCGGCTCTACTCCTCCGGTTCGTCCTTCGGCCGCGTCATCACCCAGGTCGACTTCCAGGTGAACACGCGCACCGGCGACATCGTCCGCTCGTCCCTCAAGGGCGACAACCACGTCGTGACGCGGGACGTCCCGCCGGACCCGGCGACCCAGACGTTCGTGCAGACCTGGAAGCAGCGGGTCTCCGCGATCGCCGACAAGCCGATCGGGAAGATCACCGCCGATCTGACCCGCGTGCCGTCCCCGGCGGGCGAGACCGCGCTCGGCGACGTCATCGCCGACGCCCAGCTCGCCGGCATGAAGGACAAGGGCGCCCAGGTGGCGGTCATGAACCCCGGCGGCGTCCGCACCGACCTCACCTTCAAGGCGAGCGGCTCGGAGGGCGACGGCGTCGTGACCTACGGCGAGGCGTTCGCCGTCCAGCCGTTCAGCAACGTCATGGGCGTGACGTCCCTGACCGGCGCCCAGGTCGACGCCCTGCTGGAGCAGCAGTGGACGGCCGCGGGCGAGAAGATCCTGCAGCCCTCGGCGAACCTGCGCTTCACCATCGACCGGTCCCGTCCGGTCGGCGACCGGGTCTCCGAGATCACGATCGACGGCAAGCCGGTCGACCCGTCCGCCACCTACAAGGTCGCCGCCAACAACTTCCTGCTGGGCGGCGGGGACGGCTTCTCCACCTTCACCCAGGGCAAGGACCAGGTCCTCGGCCCGATCGACCTGGACGGTTTCGTCGCCTACATGGGCGCGCAGGGCACGATCGCGCCCCCGGCCCTGAACCGGATCTCCGTCAAGTAGCCGGAACGCGCACGAGGCCCGCCGATCGGCCGATCGGCGGGCCGCCCGCGGTGCGGGCGGGGCTCGGTGGGGTGCGGGCGTGGTGCGGCCCGGGTCAGCCGCCGACGAAGTGCACGACGCCGTAAACGCCCGCCGCCACCAGGGCGGCGGCCGGCATCGTCAGGACCCAGGCCAGGACGATGTTGCCCGCGATGCCCCAGCGCACCGCCGAGAGCCGCTGGGAGGCGCCCGCACCCATGATCGCCGAAGTGATCGTGTGGGTGGTCGAAATTGGAGCGTGCCAGAAATAGGCGGTGACGTACAGGACCAGCGAGGCCGTCGCCTCGGCGGCGAACCCCTTCGGCGGATCGACCTTGATGACCTTGCGCCCGAGCGTGCGCATGATGCGCCAGCCGCCGGCGTAGGTACCGAGCGACAGCGCGCCCGCACACGAGACGATCACCCACGTGGGGACGGAGTCGCCATTGGCGTGCCCGGTGGTGACCAGGGCGAGGACGATGACGCCCATCGTCTTCTGCGCGTCCTGCAGGCCGTGGCCCAGGGCGAGCGAGGCGGCCGAGAGCGTCTGCGCGATGCGGAAACGGCGGCCGACACGGGCCGGCTGGGCGTTCCGGAAGGTCCACAGGATGGCCACCATCAGCAGGTAGGCCAGGATGAAGCCGACCACCGGGGAGACCACCATCGGCACCGCGACCTTGTCGATGACGCTCTGCCAGTTGACCGAGGACGCCGAGGCCAGCCCGGCGCCGACGACGCCGCCGATCAGGGCGTGCGACGACGAGGACGGCAGCCCGAAGTACCAGGTGATCAGGTTCCAGGTGATGGCGCCCAGCACCCCGGAGGCGATCACCGTCAGCCCGTGCAGCCCGCTCGGCGGCGTGATGACCTCGCTGACGGTCTTGGCGACCTGCACGCCGAGGAGCGCGCCCAGCATGTTCATCACCGCGGCCATCAGCAGCGCCACGCGCGGCGTCAGCGCCCGCGTCGACACCGCCGTCGCGATCGCGTTCGCCGCGTCGTGGAAGCCGTTGGTGTAGTCGAAGACCAGCGAGACCACGACGACCAGCACGAGCATCGCGGCCTCGGCGTCGGCGCGCAGGCCGAGCGCGCCCGCCGCCATGACCAGCACGATCCCGGCCAGCAGGAGCAGCCAGGCCCGGCCCGTCACGCGGCGGGTGGCCTGCTCGCCCAGCGTGCCCTCGACCTCGGCCGCCGGTTCGCGGACCAGGGTCGAGCCCCGATCGTCCCCTGCGCTCATGATTCCTTGACCGCGATGGTCTCGACCGTGTTCGCGACGTGCTCGAAGGCGTCCGCGGCCTCCTCCAGGCGGTCGATTACCTGCTTCATCTTCATCACCGTGAGCGGGTCGTACTCGCCGCTGAACAGGTGCGCCAGCAGCTTGCGGTAGACCTGGTCGCCCTGGTTCTCCAGCCGGTTGATCTCGATCCAGTACTCGTTGAGCTCCTTCATCGAGCGCAGCCGCGGCATCGCCTCCGCGGTGAGCTCGGCCGACCGCTCCAGCACCTCGACCATGTGGACGATCCCCTTGGGGAACTCCTCGATCTTGTAGAGGACGACGAGGTCGGCCGCCTCCTCCATCTCGTCCATCACGTCGTCGAGCGTCGCGGCGAGGCGGTAGATGTCCTCGCGCTCGAAGGGCGTGATGAACGTTTCGTTCAGCCGGCGCATGATCGCATGAGTGCACTCGTCGCACGCGTGCTCGCAGGCGCGCATCTTCTCGGCGATCGCCGGCCGGTCGGCGCCGTCGCTGATGAGCTCCACGAGCAGCCTGGCGCCGGTGACCAGGTTGTTCGCCGAGTCGGCGAACATGTCGTAGAAGCTGTCCTCACGCGGCGTGAGACGCAAGCGCACGTCGTTCTCCTGATGTGCCGGAACAGTCCGCAGAGGATCGTAGGCGCAACCAGCCGTAAAAAGAACCTTTGCCCTGGCTTCGACCGGTGTCCTCCATCCTCTCACCTACAAGATTGCCCTAGATCACCAGGTACATACCTCGCGGGCGCCCCGCTGTCGGCGGCGATGGAGCACGGTCGGCCCCCAGTAGATCTTTCTTACGCACAGTGACGCAATGGTGAGTGAGATTCGTAACAGTGCCCGTCGTGGCCCTGACCGAGGGGAGAGCGCCGAGGTGGGGACGGTACCGAGGGCCGATGGGAGGTCCATGATCTGGTCACTGTGCGTGACATTGGACCGGACACGGCCGTCTCTCCCGGGGTGGGGGTATGGGCCGGTGCGGCGGTGGTGGCCCGGAGCCGTCCTTACCTGTGCCGTGGAACGGGCCAGTCAAGCTTTACGGAAGTCCTGCCCGGCCGATCCCGGCCGTGTTGACCCGGTTTATGGAGGGCCCGAAACGCAAAACCGGGGACGCCCGTATTCGGCGTCCCCGGTGCCCTGCTGCGGGCCTCGGCTAGTCCTGCGGCGTCAGCTCGCGACGACCGGCGTCGTCGGACCGTACCCCGAGCACCATGTCGATCTCCGCGACGGTCAGCGGCCGTTCGGCCTCCGCCACCGCGCTGAGCATCTCGGCATAGAGTTCGATCTCGTCCAGTGCAACGCGGTCGTGGACGCGCAGGTCGAGATACTGGCGCACGGCGTCCACCTCCGTTCGTTCCCCACACCCAGGTCGAGGCTACGCTGACGGCTCCGACCGGAACATGACCCAAGAGGGCCATTCGGGGGCCACTCCCAACGATGGTCTTCCCGGGTGAGTTCCGATGATGCGCGAGTCCCGTGTGAGAAAGGACGCGCGGGCGTGCGGGACGCGTGACCGGACAGATCGCCCGAAGGGGCCCTCAGCCCCCGGAGCGGAAGTCCCCGAGCATCTGCTCCAGCGGCGTCTCGGGCAGGTCGCGGGGGGTGAGCCGGGCCACCGTGGCGGCGTTGACGTCGGCCCCCGCCAGCCGCGCCGCCTGCCGCGCCACCGTCTGCTCGAACAGCGTCCGGACGGTGCGCGCGTACGCGAACGCGGGGTCCTCGCGCATCCGCTCGAAGCGGGCCAGCAGCTCGACGCGCAGCTCCTCGTCCAGCATGTAGAGGTCGCGCTCGGCGTAGCTCTGGAAGAGCTGGACCAGGTCGCGGTCGCCCATCCCCTCGAACTCCAGCCTCCGGCCGAACCGCTCGCCGAACGCCGGGTTGCCCGAAAGAAAGCCCTCCATCTCGGCCGCCTGGCTCGAACAGATCACCATGAAACGAGCGCCGCGCTCGTCCATGGACCGCAGCAGCTCGCGCACCACCGGCGGGCTCCGGTCGAGCCGGTGCGCCTCCTGGATCAGCAGGACGCCGCCGAGCGCCTGGTCGATCATGCTCGCCACCCGGGCCTCGGTGTCCACCTGGTCGCGGCCCGCCAGGTGCACCGGCCGGCACGCCACCACGTGCCCGGCCTCCAGCAGGCCGAGCGCCGCGTAGATGCCGCCGACCAGCCCCGCGAGGGTCGTCTTGCCCGTCCCGGAGGGGCCCGTGAAGATCAGGTGCCGGTCCTCGCCGCCCGCGACCCCGTACCGGGCCCGGTCGGCCGCGAGCTCGGCCTCCTCGACCAGCTCCCGCACCGCCTCCTTCACCCCGTCCAGGCCCATCATCCGGTCGAGCCGCCGCAGGTAGCCGTCGATGTCGCCGGGCGGGCGCAGGGCGGGCTCGATGCCCTCGGCCACGCCCGCGAGGTCGTCGGGGGCGAGCACCAGCCGGTCGCGGGACGCGCCCGCTCGCTCCAGATGCCGCTGGCACGCCTGGTCGAGGTAGTTCTCGACCAGGCGGGCGTTGACGAGGTCGCCCGGCCCGCGCAGCCGCTCCAGGTCCGCCCGCGCGACCTCCAGCGCCGCAGCGCCGATCGTGACGCGCCGCTCGTCGGCCAGCAGGTGCAGCAGCGTCATCCGGTCGTCGAGATCGGACAGGTCGGGCAGCCGGTGGACGCGGAACACCTGGACCAGCTTGGGATGGTCCTGCAGCAGCCGCTTGTACGCCCGCGGCTCGCACGTCGCGATCAGCGCCGTCGTGTTCACCGGGTCGCGGCGCGCCCGGCGGACCGCGCCGACGAACGCCGCCGGGTCCAGCGCCGCGGTGACCGCCACGTCCAGCCGCTCGAACAGGATCGCCGGGCCCGGCGCGGAGAGGATGGAGGCGATCCGCTCGGCCGGCGCGTCCCGCACGTCCTCGGCGTCGTGCGCGCGGATCGCGCCGTCGCCGAGACCCGCGTCCGCCAGCGTAAGCGCGATCATCCGGGCGAGCCGGCGCTGCCCCGAGTGCGGGCCGCCGACCAGCAGCACACCGGGCACGCCCGTGCGGATCGAGCTCGGCGCCCCGTCCACCCGGGTCTCCTCGGCGCCCTCCCCGGCTGGGGCGTTCCACTCCACGACCTGCGCGTGCAGCTCGTCCAGCAACCGGCCCGCGTCGTGCTCGCCGGACACGAAGCCGATGCCGAACCGCTCCAGGGTGCGGCGCCGGCCCCGGTCCTCGGGCGGCGGGATCTCGTGGACGGGCCGTTCCGGCGCGGGCGTGTCGTCGAGGAAGTCGAAGTCGCCGACCATGGTCGCGGACATGACCCGCGTCCCGGGGGCCGGCCCGTCGGCGCCGTCGCCGCGCGTGTCGTCGCCCCGGGTGTCGCCGCCGGACGGCTCGTCACCGAGGTCGCCGGGGCCGAGCACGCGCGTGCCCGGCGGGCCCGCCTGCCGCGGCGGCACGGGCGGCCGCGGCGGATTCACGCCCGGCTGGTTCACGCCCGGCTGGTTCATGCCTTGCGGCTGGCCCGCCGGGTCCTCCATGCGCGTCGCGTACGGGTCGAACTGGGCGGGCGGCCGCTGCTGCCGGTCGGGCGGCACCGGCGGACCGGCCTGCTGGTTCGGTGCCATCTGCTGGTTCGGCGCCATCTGCTGACCCGGCATGCCCGGCCCCTGGCCCATCACCCCCGGCGGGACGTTCGCGCCAGGCGGCAGACCTTGGACGGGCGGACCGGCACCCGGCCGCTGATAGCCGAGCTGGGTGTAAGGCGGCGCGAAAGGCTCGTCCTCGTTCTCCTCCTCGGCGGGAGAGAACCCTCCGAGCTGCGGGTCCGCGGGAGCACCGAACGGCGCCTGCCCCTGGCCGGGAGCACCGTACGGGTTCGGCTGAGACTCCGGCGGCGCGTATTGAGACTGCTGCTGCTCCGGCGCTCCGTAAGGAGTCTGGCCCTGCCCTTGGAACCCGCCCATCCCGAACGCCGCGGCACCCTGCTGTGGGGACGCCCCTTGCATGGGGTTGGGCACAGAATCCGGCATCGGCGGCCCCTGCAGAGGGTTCTGCATGGGCGCCGGCCCACCGGGACGCTGGAAGCCGAGCTCCGTGTAGGGCGGGGCGACGTTCCCCTCGTCCTGCTCCCCCTCTGCGGGCGAATGGGCGGCCATATGCGGGTCCGGCGGGGCGAACGCGGCCTGCTGACCCGGCGCGGGCTGCTGCATATGCGCGGCGCCCGGCGCGTTCTCCCAGCCGGGTTGCGCGGGCGGCTGGACGAAGGGACGGTCGGGCTGGGCGGGCGTCCCGAGCGGCTGCGGGACGGCGCCGGGGGCGAAACCGGGCTGGCTCTGCATGCCGAACGGGGACGGCTGCGCGGGCGCCGGGTTCGGCGGCGGCGTATGGGTCGGCGCGGCGGCCGTCGCGCGGGCCCGGCCGCGCCCGATGATCCCGGCGATGACGGCGGTCGGCACGGGGAAGCCGCGCGGGCGCGCGGGCATGCCGCCGAGCCTGCACCACGCGAGGTCCACCTCGTACATGGCGGCGAGGAGCGTCTCGGCGCCCTGCCCCGACCCGGCGGCGGACCGCAGCGGCTCCGGCAGCCGCAGGTCGACCGGCCACAGCCTGCGCAGCGGGTGACCCTTCTGCTCCGAGACGGCCTGCACCGTGTAACGGATCTCGGGGTCGAGCCAGGGGACGATGGTGCCCGCCACGTCCTTGCGGACGACGTCCAGGTCGGCGGCGAGCAGCGCGGCGGCCACCAGGCGCGGCTCGATGTAGGCGGGGTCGGCGGCCGGGTCGCCGGACAGCCCGGCGACGGCCTCGCTGAGGGTATAGAAGGCGTGCCGGAAGTTGTCCCCGGGCGAGCTCTCGTTGCGCAGCGCGGGCACCAGGCTGGGCGGGCAGCGGGTGAGCCACTGCTGGACGAGCGCCTGGTCTCCGTACGGCAGGGCGCCGTAGTCGACCGTGGGGTTGCTCAGGGTCGCGCCGAGGATGGCGAGCAGCGCGTCCGCGCGGACCTGGAACCGCACGTCGTCGCGCAGCGCGCTCGCCACGGCCCACATGGTGCGCAGGACGACCACGGCCGCGTCGACCCTGCTGGCGCGCAGCCGCTCGGAGTAGAGCCCGACGAGCGTCTCCAGCGCGGGCGGGGTGAGCCAGCGCGGGCCGTCCACGTCCGGCAGCGGCTTGGCCCGGTAGGGCTTCCAGAGGTCGAGCATCTGCGCGTCCAGCCGGGCGTCGAACGCGGGCGCGGAGGCGCACCACAGCATGACGCCCCAGGCCACCACGACGGTGGACGGCGTCTCCTGCGTGAACTGCGGCCACCAGTGCGGGTACTCGGGCGCGGGCAGCGCGGCCGCGGACTCCACCGTCGCGCGGACGCGCGAGGTCAGCTCGGTGGCGAAGCCGTGCCCGACGAACGGGAGCCCGGCGGGCGGCTCGAACGCGAAGTCGGGGCCGGCCGGGACCACGTGCGGCGGCAGCACCGGCACCTGCCCGGTGCCCTGCGCGGGGCGCGCCGCCATCCGCACGGCGGGCGTGCGGGGCGGCGGGCACAGGTACCACTGGCCGTCGGACGGATGCAGCCGGTACCAGCGCGCCCACGCCCCGAACAGCCACCACGTCCCGTCCGGCAGGACGAGCATCTGCCCGCCGATGGCGTGCTGGCGCTGCTGCGGAGGCGCCGCGGGCCACCACGCGGCGGCCACCATCGCCCTCGTGTCCCGCTCGGCCGCCGCGAATGGATCGTGCCCCATCTGGGGGCTGGGCGGCGGAGCACTGCCATAGCCCGGTCCCCACACCACGATGGTCATGGTAGTCAGCCGAGGCGGTACCGCACCCCCTCAGCACCGGTGAACAGTCATCGGCGCAGGTGAGTGTGCCGCCAAAGTCCGAACAAGGCCGACGGGCCGCGCGGGGGCGGGCGTCGGCCGGGCCTACTCCGCCGCGTCCGCCCACCGCGCCTTGGCGTGCCGCGCGGCCTTGTCCATGTACACGTCCGGCGTGCGCGCCAGCACTTGGCGGTCGTCGTCGTTCAGCTCCCGGACGACCCTGCCGGGCGTCCCGGCGACGAGCACGCCGGACGGGATCGTCTTGCCCGGCGGCACCAGCGCGCCCGCCGCGATCAGCGTCCCGGCGCCGACGCGCGCCCCGTTCAGCACGATCGCGCCGATGCCGATGAGCGCGCCGGTCTCGATGTGCGCGCCGTGCACCATCGCCTTGTGGCCGAGGCTGACGCGGTCCTCCAGCACGGCGGGCAGGCCCGGGTCGGCGTGCAGGCAGCTCAGGTCCTGGATGTTGCACTCCGCGCCGACGACGATCTCCTCGTCGTCACCGCGCAGCACCGAGCCGTACCAGACGCTCGACGCGCGGCCCAGCCTCACCTTCCCGACCACGACGGCGCCCGGCGCGATCCACGCGTCCGGATGGATCGTCGGCCCGTCCTCGCCCAGCGCACCCACATAGCTCATGCCGCCGATGCTAGAGCGGGCCCCGGTCGGACCTCGGAGGGGGCCCTGAGGAGATGTGACCGTGTCGTGTCGCGACACGGCTACACAGAGCGCGCGAAGGCTCCTAAATTTAGGTAGTTTGTCGGACCTACCCAGGTTAAGAAACGGCAGCGAGAACGGCGTTCCGGTTGCGCGAATGGGGTGGACCGGACAAGAGTCGGTCCTGACGTTTCTAATGTGGGCCCGCTCACAGGCGCGTGAGGATCGCAACCGACCCTGACGGGGTGATGACCCCCGCCAACGACCCCCCAAGGCATCATGAGCAACGAAGCCGAAATCCTGCCGAACCTCCTCCAAGAAGAGTCCTTCGAGATCGTCATGCGCGGCTACAACCGCCGCCAGGTCGACGATTTCATCGCCCGCGCACAGCAAAAGCATCGCGAGCTCGAGGCGCGTCTCGCCCGGGCCCAGGACGACGCCGAGCGCATCCGCCGCGAGATGGCCGAGGTCCGGGAGGCGCGCAAGCCGACCGGGGACGACCTGAGCGACCGGCTCCGCCAGATCATCAACCTCGCCGAGGACGAGGCCCAGGACAAGGTCGCCGAGGCCGAGGCCAAGGGCACCGAGATCCGCAAGGACGCCGAGCACGAGTCCAAGCGGATCATCGACGAGGCCCGCGCGCACGCCGACAAGAACCTCTCCCAGGCCCAGGAGAAGGCCGAGAACGTGCTCGCGACGGCCAAGAAGGAGGCCGACAGCGTCCTGTCGTCCGCCAAGAAGGAGGCCGAGCAGACGGTGACCGGCGCCCGGCTGGAGGCCGAGCGCACCCTCACCGCCTCCGAGCGGCGCGCCAGCGTGATCAACGAGGGCGCGACGCAGCGGCTGACGTCGCTCACCAAGAACCACACGCAGGCCCTGCAGCGCCTCACCGAGATCAGCGAGACGCTGCACCGGCTGCTGACCGCCGAGAACGACGCGGGCCCGCTGGAGAAGATGGTCGAGGACGCCGTCCGGCAGACCCCGCCGCGCAAGCAGCCCCCGGCCGCCCAGCCCGTGGCGGGCGCGGCCGCGCCGGCGTCGAGCGGCTCGGGTCCGGCCGGCCAGGCTTCG
>NZ_CAACVB010000146.1 GCF_900659635.1 Actinomadura roseirufa
GGCGGCGTGTTGCCGAGGCCCGCGAACAGCGGCAGCGGGGTCCGCGGGACGCCGCGCAGCGCCTTGGCGAGGTCGGCCGGGGTCGGTAGCGGCGCCGCCTCGCCGAGGCCGAGGCAGCGGCAGACGATCGCGTCGACCGCGTGCGAGATGCCGGCCTGGACCTGGCGGGGCGCGTGCGGGACGTCACCGGTGCGCGGGGCGGCGGGCAGGGCGGAGCCGTCCTCGTCGCCGGGCCAGTGGGCGGTGAGCGCGGCGTACAGCATGCGGCCGAGGCCCTGGACGTCCTCGGCGGCGGGGTCGTCGGCGTAGCGGTCGGCGAGGACGGCGTCGGTGGCGACGCCGAGGAGCTTGACGGTGCCGCCGGTCGTCCAGACGAGGTCGCGCGGGGTGAGGCACAGGTGGGCCAGGCCCGCGGCGTGCGCGGCGGCGATGGCCTCGGCCGCCTCGTACAGCAGGGTCGCGGCGCGGCCCGGTTCGAGGGGGGCCTTGGAGAGCATCTGCTCCAGGGGCTCGCCGACGACCCACTCGCTCACCACGTAGGCGCTCTCGCCGGAGTCGTCGGCGTCGAACACCTGGGTGAGGCGCGGGTCGGTGAGGCGGCTGGCGGCGCGGGCGGAGGTGACGACCTCGCCGACGCGGGGGAACTCGGGGTCGAAGGTGCGGACGGCGACGGCCCTGGCGAGGATCTCGTCGATGGCCTTCCAGAGCGACGACCCACCGGAGTCGCTGATGCGCTCTTCAAGCCTGTAGCGGCCGGCGAGACGAGTGCCGGGCTCGATGACTGACGTGCTCAATGCGACGTCCTGCGCAGGTGGTCAGATCCCATGTTCGTGGCGTGGCAGCTTACGCCTCCGACCCTCCTCTTTGCGTTCCCCAGGGTGTCAGCCCGCAAGCCGTAGTCTCCCTCATGGTAGTGGCTACTGGCGCGAGGGGCCGCCTTATCGCGGCGCGTCCTGCCTACTTTGCCTCCGTTCACCGTGCCCGCAGGTCAGCGCCCCGGCAGCCGGCTGCCGATGGTCGCGATCATCGTCTGCACCTCGCCGACCCGCAGGAGCTTGGCGAACAGCACGTAGAGGGCGCCTCCCCCGGCGCAGCCGACGACGAGGACGGCCAGGCCCGCCAGCAGCCCGCCGCCGAGGGAGGCGTCCGCGACGGCGTGCACGGCGTAGGCGAACCCGATGAGCGGCCAGGTCGCGACGAGCAGCTTCAGGTGCCCGAAGGCGATCCGGCGGCCGTCGATGCCGCCGAGCTTGCGGCGCAGCACCAGCCAGCACACGAGCGAGCCGACGATGTTGGTGATCGCGAACCCGGCGGCGATGCCGACCACGATCCACTTGACCCCGAGGACGTTGTAGGCGCCGAACGCCATGGCGATGTTGGACGTGACCGACACCATGCCGATCAGCGCCGGGGTGCGGGTGTCGCCGAAGGCGTAGAAGACGCGGAGCATGAGCTGGTACACCGAGAACGGGACCAGCGCGATCGCGAACATCTGCATCACCCGCGCGATCACCAGGGCGTCCGCGGACGAGGTGTTGCCGTGCGCGAACAGCACGGTGGTGATCTCCGGGCCGAGCACCAGCATCAGCGCCGCGGCCGGCATGATGATCACCGAGGAGAGCCGCAGCCCGCTGGAGAACGCCTCGCGGACGTCGTCGGTCTTGCCCTCGGCCGCGAAGCGGCTCATCCGGGGCAGCAGCGCGGTGATCACCGAGACCCCGACGATCGCGTAGGGGAGCTGGAAGAGCTGGTAGGCGTTGAAGTAGGGGGTGTACCCGTAGCCCTCGCCGAGGCCCTCGTGCACGCCGAGGTCGCCGGCCCGGTTGGCGAGGGCGGTGACGACGGCGAGGCCGGTCTGGGCGGCGACGACGTACACCAGCGTCCATCCGGCCATCCGGCCGACCTGGCCGATCTCGCCGCGCTGGAAGTCGAAGCGGGGCCGCCAGCGGAACCCGACGCCGCGCAGCGACGGCCACAGCGCGATCGTCTGCAGGACGATGCCGCCGGTGGTGCCGAGTGACAGCAGCAGGAACTGGGAGTCGGAGATGTTGGACGGGTCGACCTTGCCGGCGGAGATCGCCAGGAACGCGCCGCCGACCGCGATGACCACGACGTTGTTCAGCACCGGCGCCCACATGGGCGCGGCGAAGCTGCCGCGGGTGTTGAGGATGGCCCCGGCGAACGCGCCGACGCCGTAGAAGAAGATCTGCGGCAGGAAGAACTGGACGAACAGGATGGCCAGGTGCCGCTGGTCGCCCTTGTAGCTGCCCGCCAGGACGTCGATGAACAGCGGCGCGGCGAACACCGCGACCACGGTGAGCACGGCCAGGCCGATCACCGCGAGGGTGAACACGCGCTGTTCGTACTGCTCGCCGTAGGTGCGGTCGCGTTCCTTGGCGCGCACCAGCAGCGGGACGATGACGCTGGTCAGGATGCCGCCGAGGAGCAGGTCGTAGACCTGGTTGGGGATGGTGTTGGCGGTGTTGTAGGAGTTGGCGAGCATCCCGGTGCCGAGCGCGGCGACGATGACGGCCGTGCGCAGGAAGCCGGTGACGCGGGACGCGAGCGTGCCGACGGCCATGACGGCGCCGGACCGCAGGATCCCGGACGAGCTCTTGCCGCCCTCGCCTCCTTCGCCGTCGCCGCCGGTGCCCGGCAGCGCGTCCACGACCGTCTCCGAAGAGGGCGGTTCGCCGATCGCGAGCGGAAGGTCAAGCGCGGTTTCCGCCGCCATGTTCGCCGGGGGCCGGCCCATCGGCGGACGGGTCGGAGGGCCCGGCCGCGTCCTCGGGTCGTGCTGCGGACGACCCTGGTTCGGGTGGCCCGGGATCTGACCAGGCGGTGGCGCCTGGCCCGGCTGCCCCGGGTAGCCCTGACCTTGGCCAGGTGGACGCATCGGAGGACGGCCCTGAGGCTGACCGGCCGGAGGCCCAGTGGGACGGCCCCGAGGCGGCCCCTGCTGAGGTCCCTGTGGATATCCCGGCGGCGGGTTCTGAGGGTGTCCCTGTGGGCGCGTAGGAGGCGGGCCCTGCGGACGGTACGGAGGCTGGCCCGGCCCCTGCCTCGGGCCCTGCGCCGGCGGACGGCCCTGAGGCTGCCCCGGACGCGGCTGACCCTGCCCTGGGTGAGGTTGCCCCTGGTACGGCTGACCCTGCCCTTGCGGACGCCCCTGCCCCGGGTAGCCCTGCCCCGGATGACTCTGCCCCGGATGGCCCGGGGCTTGTGGAGGAGGTCCCTGTGCCTGGCGGCCCGAAGGCGGAGGGGGAGCCTGCCCTGGACGGCCCTGCGGATACCTCTGAGGCGGGTAGCCCTGCCCCTGGGGCGGCTGGCCCTGCTGTGGCCGAGGTTGACCCGGGTGAGGCGCTCCCGGCCGACCCTGGCCCGGCTGAGGGCGTCCAGGCTGGTTCTGGCCCGGCTGATTCTGGCCCGGTCGCCCACCCGGATACGGTGCCTGGCCCGGCGGGGGCTGCCGGGGAGGCTGGTGCTGAGGCGGGGGCGTAGGTGTCGGGTAGGGCCGCCCCGGGGACGGGGGACTCTGACCCGGCCACGGGCCCTGCGCCGGGGGCTGGGAACCCGGAGCCGGGTAGGCCGGATCCGGCGAGCCCGGGGCCGGGGAGTCCGTCTCCCGGTCCTCCGGCCGCTGCTGATCCCGATCCCGATCCGTCACCGGCTGCCTCCGCTTTCCGGCGGCGCCTTGCTCTGATGGCCCGCACTCCGACGCCCACGAAGAGTACGGCAAGTCCGCCGCCGATGATGAGCAGCGCGATGCGCCCGTACCCGGCGGTGTGAACCGTGACGATCTCGTCCTCGCGGAACGGCCGCCGTCTCGGGTCGTCCGGGATCTCGAGCCGGAAGTAGACGCGGAAGTTCCCGTTGCCCGCCGCCTTCGCCGGGATGAAGCGCTGCACCATTTCGCCCGGACGGAGCGGGATGACCTCCTGCTCCGGCCGTCCGAGGCGGAGCTTGGCGTCGTTCTCCGACATCGCGGTGAGCCTGACCCGGACGGCTTGGCCGCGCAGGCTGTTCCGCACGGTCACGACCAGGTTGCCGTCGCTGCCCGCCAGGGTCGTCCGCTTGGACTTGGTGGTCACGATGCTGACCTTGCTCATCTCGTGATCCAGCTCGGCGGCGAGCTCGTCCCGTGCCTGCTTGGCGCGCGCGCTGTGGAACCTCCAGGACGCCGACTGGGTGCGGAGCACGGCGCGTTCGTAGGAGATGCGGATCGGGTCGGTCATCACGGCCCTGAAGGTCGCGGCCCGTCCGGCGATGCCCCGGACCTGCCTCATGTAGGGCTCGCCGAGCTCGTACGCCTCGTAGTTCTCCTGATAGTTGGTGAACTGCCGGACCTGGGGCGTCGGGCGCTCGAAGGACTTCAGCGGGGTGGCGTTCAGCCACTGCGCGCGCTTGGTGTAGGTCAGCAGGTTCTTGGCGAGGCCGGGCGCGGGGTTCCAGTGCCGGTCCGGGGCGATGATCACGGTCCGCTGGAGGTTCGGGGTCTCCGCGGCGATCACCGCGGTCTCGGCGAGGAAGCGCTGCTCGGTCAGCAGCGGTCCGCCGGGGCCGCGCGACCCGCTGCTGACGATCTGGCTGAGTTTCTCGTCATAGACGAGGGTCCGTTTGGTGCCCTGCGTCTTGGTCGGGAGCGAGGTGACGGCGTTCGCCGGGCCCTGCGGCAGGTCCTCGAACTGGTTGCCGCCCATGAGGAACGAGCCGCCGGACTTGAGCTGGAGCTTGGCGAGCAGGTCGAGCGTGTCGCGCCCGGCGGCGCCGGCCGGCGGCCAGGCGATGTGCGCGCTCGGCTGGGCGCCGAGGGTCTGTGCCACGAAACCGGTGTTGTCCGGAGAAGAGGCCCTGGTCACCCACTCGCCCATCCTGTACCGGACGAGGGCGACGACGTCGGGGTCGGCGTACGGGACGGTGAAGTAGGGGCT
Source organism: Actinomadura roseirufa (assembly GCF_900659635.1). Classification (GTDB taxonomy): domain Bacteria; phylum Actinomycetota; class Actinomycetes; order Streptosporangiales; family Streptosporangiaceae; genus Spirillospora; species Spirillospora roseirufa. Next base: position 4,932 of record NZ_CAACVB010000146.1, read on the forward strand.
CTTCGACAAGGCGGCCTTCAGCGAGGCCAGCCAGGAGGCGGCGGCGGCGCTCTGGGGCTTGTCGGCGCCCTCCGCGCCAGGCGGCTTCACGAAGTACTTGTGCGAGGCCATCTCGCGGACGTCGTCCACGAGGGCGGGGTCGATGCCCCACGTGACCGGTGTCTGGGGGGAGGCGCTCGCGGCGCTGACCAGCTCGTTGAGCCGGCCGCCGGGCGCCACGTCCGTGGCGAGCTGGTCGTTGAGGAACGTCCGGTCGTCCGCGCGGTGCTGCCGGTCCATCAGCGGCCAGACCCAGCCGACCGCGACGCGCTTGTAGGCGGCGCGTGCCGGGGTCGACGTCACGAACGTCGTGACGCCGCCGACGACCTGCTGGGAGGCGTTCAGGACGTCCACCCCGATCGGGAACACGGCGGGCATGCCGCCCGTGGTGCGCAGCCCGAGGGCCTTGGCGCTGACGCTGAACCGGAAGGTCTGCTTGGCGTTCGGGGCCGCGACCTGGGCGAGGATCTTCTGCCCGGCGACCGCGGGCAGCGGGGTCTGCCCGGAGGCGAGCTGGTCGAGCTGCCCGCGGCTGGTGACCGGCTGGGCGCCGTAGCGCAGCCGGATCGTGAGCCCGCCGAGCTGGTGGCCGGACTTGTTCTGGGCCAGCCCGGCGATGCCGATCTTGGATTTCGCGTTGATGGTCTTCGGGATCTCGGTCAGCGCGATGCCCACCTGGGCGCGCGCGCGGCCATGACCCAAGGAGCGTTCCGCGTCCGGCAGGGCGGCGTCCGGCAGAGCGGCATCCGGCAGGGCCGCATCGGGCCGGGCCGCGGCGCCGGGCTCCGCCGCCATGGCGGGGACGGCCGTCACGGGGACCGCGGTCGCCATGATGCAGGGCAGCAGGGCGGCCAGCGCGACCGCGCGTCGGACCTCTCTCACGCCACGTCCGCCCAAGGGCAGCCCGCCGGGGCCGCCTCGGGGCGGCGGGCGTCGTTTTCCCGCACCACGGCCCCGATGGTAGTCCCGACGCCGGTGCCTTCCGTCCGTTCCACCCGCCTGTCGCGAGGATTCCGGACGTTCCGGTCCCCGCGGACGTCGCGAACGGGACCACCGGGACATGCGGGACGGGGGAGGTCACCCCACCGGATGGCGGGGCTCTCCGGTGTTGGGACGGTTCAGGCGCCGGGCGTCCGGCGGGAGGTCCGGCGGCGAGAACGGATCGACGGGGGCGGCGCGGCACAGCGCCAGCAGCGTCCGGCCGCGGATGCCGAGGGCCGTGGACGCGTCGCCGGTGGCGGTGTAGACGACCTCGTCGGCGGCCGCGCCGGTCACCGCGCGCTCGTCGGCGAGCAGCCGCATCGCGTCCGGGAGCAGCAGCGGGCACACGAGCCCGGCCGCGTACTCGGTGACGGCGTTGACCACGTCGGGCCGGGCCGGCCGGACGATCCGGGCGCCGGTGGCGACCCGCACCGCCTCGGCCGAGGGCCGTGCCCCCGCGCGGACGATCACGCCGGTGAGGAACCGGCGGCCGCGCGGAACGTCGTGACAGGTGTAGACGCGCGTCACCAGGCACCGTTCCGCCGGGAGGCCGAGCGCCCTGGGCAGCTCGTCGGCATGCGCTATCGCGATGGGCAGCCGCACGATCTCGTGTGCGGTCTCCCAGCCGAGCAGCGCGCGGTGGACGGCGAGAGCGTCCTTCATGATCGGCTCCATCCCGCGGGGTCCTTCCCCGCACATCCCCGGACCTGGTTTCCCCGCCCCCGGTTCGATCACCGGGCGCTCGCCGGGAGGGATTCGCCACATACCCGGAGCGGCCGGCTTCATCCTCGTGGTCGGGCCACGGTGCACCCCGTCCCGCGCCTGTGCCGCACCTGCGGCGGACCGCGGCCTGCCGGATCCCGCTACCGTTGTCGTACGGGGGAGGCTCGCCGGTCGCGTCTGCGTCGTCGGGTGCCCAGAACGTAACCCGCGGTCCGGGCCGTGTGAAGGGGGCATTTTCTCCTTGGGACGGACGGCGGGCCCGCAAGGTCTCCCGCACGACCCCCTCAGGATCACTGAAAGTCCTTTGTCAGCCCGCTTACCAAGGAAATACGCTCGATGGCCGTGCCCCACCAGAACGTGACCCCAGAGTCCTCGCGGACGCGGCGGACGGCGATCGCCGACCTGCTGCGCGCGATCGCGCCCGTCGCCGACGCCCTCGGCGACCGGTTCGCGGCGGCCGGGCACGAGCTGGCGCTGGTCGGCGGGCCGGTCCGGGACGCGCTGCTGCGCCGTCCGACCAAGGACGTCGACCTCACCACCGACGCGCCGCCGCAGCGCATCCTGGAGATCATCGACGGCTGGGCGGACGCCGTCTGGACGATCGGCATCGAGTTCGGCACGGTCGGGCTCCGCAAGGACGGCGTCGAGCTGGAGATCACCACCTACCGCAGCGAGTCCTACGACCCGAAGTCCCGCAAGCCCGAGGTGTCCTACGGCACGTCGCTGGAGGAGGACCTGCGCCGCCGCGACTTCGCCGTCAACGCGATGGCGGCGCGCCTTCCCGGGTACGAGTTCGTCGATCCGTTCGGCGGCCTCACCGACCTCGGCCGCGAGGTGCTGCGCACGCCGGGGCGGCCCGAGGACTCCTTCGGCGACGACCCGCTGCGGATGATGCGCGCCGCCCGGTTCGCCTCGCAGCTCGGCTTCACCGTCGCCCCCGACGTCGTCCGCGCGATGACCGGCATGGCCGGCCGGATCGAGATCGTCTCGGCCGAGCGGATCCGCGACGAGCTGTCCAAGCTGATCTGCGGCGCGCACCCGCGCGAGGGCCTGGCGCTGCTGGTCGACACCGGGCTCGCCGCGCACGTCCTGCCGGAGCTGCCCAAGCTGCGCCTGGAGATCGACGAGCACCACCGGCACAAGGACGTCTACGAGCACTCGCTGATCGTCCTGGAGCAGGCGATCGCGCAGGAGCGGGAGGGGCCCGACCTCGTCCTGCGGCTCGCGGCGCTGCTGCACGACATCGGCAAGCCGCGGACCCGCCGGTTCGAGGACGGCGGCCGGGTGTCCTTCCACCACCACGAGGTCGTCGGCGCGAAGATGACCCGCAAGCGGCTGACCGCGCTGCGGTACCCGAAGGACGTCATCGCCGACGTGTCCCGGCTGGTGGAGCTGCACCTGAGGTTCCACGGCTACGGCACCGGCGAGTGGACGGACTCGGCCGTCCGCCGGTACGTGCGCGACGCGGGCCCGCTGCTGTCGCGGCTGCACAAGCTGACCCGGGCCGACTGCACGACCCGCAACAAGCGCAAGGCCGACCGGCTCCGCCGCACCTACGACGACCTCGAACTGCGCATCGACCGGCTCGCCGAGCAGGAGGAGCTCGCCGCGATGCGGCCCGAGCTCGACGGCAACGAGATCCAGGAGATCCTCGGCATCACGCCGGGGCCGCTGGTCGGCCGGGCGTACCGGTTCCTGCTGGACCTTCGGCTGGACCGCGGTCTCATCGGCCGGGAGGCCGCGACGGACGAGCTTCGCCGCTGGGCCGCCGCCGAGGGCATCGCGCTCCCCGCCGAGAACGGAGACGCATGATCCCGCTGCAGCTCGGCAGGATGAGCCCGGCCGAGACCGAGCGGATGCTCGCCTTCGACCGCGAGCACATCTGGCATCCCTACGCGCCGATGCCCGCGACGCTGCCCGCCCAGCCGGTCGTGTCGGCGCGGGGCGTCCGGCTCACGCTCGCGGACGGCACCGAGCTGATCGACGGAATGTCGTCGTGGTGGGCCGCGATCCACGGCTACGGCCACCCGAAGCTGGACGCCGCCGTCACCGGGCAGCTCGGCAAGATGGCGCACGTCATGTTCGGCGGGCTCACCCACCCGCCCGCGGTGCGGCTCGCCGAACGGCTCGTCGACATCACCCCCGGCCCGCTCACCAAGGTCTTCTTCGCCGACTCCGGCTCCGTCGCCGTCGAGGTCGCGATCAAGATGACGCTGCAGTACTGGCGGTCGCAGGGCCGGCCAGAGCGGCACCGGCTGCTGACCGTCCGCGGCGGCTACCACGGCGACACGTTCGGCGACATGGCCGTCTGCGACCCTGTCAACGGCATGCACCACATCTTCAGCGACGTCCTCGCCCGGCACGTGTTCGCGCCGGAACCGCCGCTCGGCTACTCCGCGGCCCCCGACCAGGCGTACCTGGACGAGCTCGCCGCGGTCGCCAAGGCGCACGCGCACGAGCTCGCCGGGATCATCGTCGAGCCGATCGTGCAGGGCGCGGGCGGCATGCGCTTCTACGCCCCCGAGTACCTGCGGGCGCTGCGCGAGATCGCCGACGAGCACGGCCTGCTGCTCGTCCTGGACGAGATCGCCACCGGCTTCGGCCGGACGGGCGAGCTGTGGGGCTGCGACCACGCCGAGGTCGTCCCGGACATCATGTGCCTCGGCAAGGCGCTGACCGGCGGATACATGACCATGGCCGCGACGCTGTGCACCGACGAGGTCGCGCACGTGATCACCGCGGGCGAGGCGGGCGCGCTCATGCACGGGCCGACGTTCATGGCCAACCCGCTGGCCGCCGCCGTGGCGTCGGCGTCCATCGACCTGCTCCTGTCGCGCGACTGGCGGACCGAGGTCGACACCATCGAGGCGATCCTGACCACCGGGCTGGACGGTGCCGCGGACCTGCCGGGCGTCGCCGACGTCCGCGTCCTCGGCGCCATCGGCGTGATCGAGACGCGCGAGCCCGTGGACGTCCCGGCGGTCCAGGAGATCGCGATGGCGCACGGGGTCTGGCTGCGCCCGTTCGGCAGGCTCGTCTACGCGATGCCGCCCTACGTCTGCACGGAGGACGACGTGTCCCACATCGCGGACGCCATGTGGGCGATCGCGGAGTCCCTGTAAGAGCGCGAACCCCGTCGGGCGGACGACCCCGCACCGGCCCGCGCGTCAGCCCGGGGACGGCGGATCGTTGACCGGTGCGACGCCCGCACGCGCGCGGGCGGGGCGGCGCCCCCGGGGCCGGCCTCCGGCACTGAGCCTGAGGTGGGCCAGCGCCCCGGCGGCGTAGGCGGCGCTCACCGCGACGAGCGTGCCGGGCGCGCGGCCGTCGGCGGGCAGCCAGGTCGCCGCGGCCGCCACCGCGGCGGCGAAGGCCGCGTTGAACAGCATGTCGTAGACGGCGAACACGCGGCCCCGGTAGGCGTCCTCGATCGACTCCTGGAGCGTCGTGTCCACGCAGAGCTTCACGCCCTGCGACACGAACCCGAGCGCGAACGACGCGGCGGCCCAGCCGGACTCCGCGAACGGCAGGCCGCACAGCGGCAGCGCGACGGCGGCGGCGCCGAGCAGCGAGGCGACCCACGCCGGCTTGCCCGTCCGCCGCACCACGACCGGGGTGGCCAGCGCCGCCGCGAAGTAGCCGCCGCCCGCCACGCCCAGCATCAGCGCGAACGCGGCGAGCCCCTGGTCGGCGTCCTGCGTGAAGTGGGCGCGGCACAGCAGCAGCGTCATGATCAGGATGACGCCGTAGAGGAACCGGTGGAAGGAGATCGCGGCGAGGGCGAGGGCGGCCGGCCGCCGCCGGGCGATGTGCCGCGCCCCGTCCGCCAGCCCGTGCAGGACGCCGCCGAGCGCGTCCCCCAGCCCCGGCCGGGCCGTGCCCGCCGGGCGGGCGGCGTCGCCCGCCGGATCGGGGCCGAGCAGCCGCAGCGGCATCGACGCCGCGATCAGCCCGGCGGCCAGGAACAACGCGGCCGCCGCGACGAGGATCAGCGCCGTCCCGTCCGTCCCGCCACCGGCGATCCGGCGCATCAGGTAGCCGATCCCCGCGCCGGTGAAGGCGATCACCGTGCCGGAGGTGACGGCGAACGCGTTGGCCGTCACCAGCCGTTCCCGGCGCACGACGTGCGGCAGCGCCGCCGACAGCGCCGCGAGGAAGAACCGGTTGACCCCGAGGACGAGGAGCACGCCGAAGAAGAACGCCGCCCCCTCCTCGCCCGCCGCGACGAGCGCCGCGACGAGCAGCACCAGCACGGCCCGCAGGATCGGCGTCCACAGCAGGATCTGCCGCCGCCGCCACCGGTCGATGAACACCCCGGCGAACGGGCCGAGCGCCGAGTACGGCAGCAGCGTCACCGCGAACGCCGCGGCCGCCTTGGCCGCCGTGGCCTGCCGCTCGGGCGAGAAGAACACGTGGCCCGCCAGCGCCACCTGGAAGACCCCGTCGGTGAGCTGCGAGGTCAGCCGCGTGGCGTACAGCCGCCGGAAGTCGCGGCCCCGCAGGATCTCCCGCAGCTCGCCAGCCCTCATCCGATCACCATATGCGCCCTCCGAAGCGCCGCCATGTTTCCACCGCTCCCACCATCACGCTGACCACCGGCTCCCGCTCCCCGCCCGCCACGCCACATGCCCGGCGATCGCGTCCCGTCACGTCCCCGATGACGCCGGCCGTCGCGCGCCCGCCGCCCCACCCCTCACGGCACTCGCCGCCGTGATCGGGATCGGTATCCGCCACCGGGACTGTGCCCTTGCGCCCCGAGGCGTCTGTTGTCGCCCCTCTGGCGTTCGGTGCCTGCCGCCGGTCGGTGGGCTCGCCGCTGTGATCGGGACCGGTATCGACCACAGGGACGGTCGTCCCGCCGCTCCTTGCGCCCCCGCAGACGTCTGTTGTCGCGCCCTCTGGCGTTCGGTGGCTGCCGCGGTGCCTGTCGGTGGGCTCGCCGCCGTGATCGGGACGGTCGTCCCGCTGACCCTTGCGCGCCCGCCCGCGTCTGTTGTCGCGTCCTCTGGCGTTCGGTGGCTGCCGCCGGGCCTGTCGCGGTGCCGGTCGGTGGGCTCGCCGGTGGGCGGGTCAGCGGGCCAGCCAGAGGCGGGTGTAGTCGTAGGAGGCCGCGGTGGGCAGGAAGCGGGCGCCGCGGACGCGCGCGGAGCGGAAGATCGTGTGGCCGCGGTCGAGCAGCGGCACGATCGCCGCGTCCGACATGATCTTCTGGTCGGCGCGCCGCCAGCACTCGGCGGCGCGGGCCGGGTCGGGCGCGGTGAGCGCCGCGTCGATCAGCCGGTCGACCTCGTCGTCGGCGTATCCGCCGTAGTTGGTGGAGTTCTGCCCGTAGCCGCGGCCGTCGAACAGCGGCTGGATGATCGACCGCCCGTTGTTGCCGTACCAGTCGGGCGTCCAGCCGGGGGCGGCGATGTCCCACTGCCCCTCGCGGGCCCTGGCCGGGGTGGCGATGGTGGCGGCGTAGAAGGAGCCGCCGGTGTCGGGTGTCAGCTCCGTCCTGACGCCGCAGGCGCCGAGGTTCTGCGCGAGGGACTGGGCGATGAGCCTGTGGACGCTGTTGGTGCGGTAGGGGAACTTCAGCGTCAGGCCCGTGTGCCCCGTCCTGCCGAGCAGCGAACGGCAGCGCGCCGGGTCGCCGCCGTCGCCCGGCGTCGGGTACGGGTCGGCGGGCGCGTAGCCGGAGTTTCCGGCCGGGATCACCGTGTGCAGCGGCCGCGCGACGGCCGGGCCGCCGACGAGCTTGACGAGGGCGGCGCGGTCGACCGCGTACTCCAGCGCCCGCCGCACCTCCCGGTCGCCGAGCGCGCCGCCGTTGTTCGGGCTGCGGGTGTTGAAGACCAGGTAGGGGCTGTTGCTCGGGGTGTCCCTGATCGCGAAACGGGGGTCGTCGCGCAGCCCGGGGATCGCCGCGGTCGGGACGGGCTGGTCCCAGGCGAGATCGGCGGTGCCCTGTTCGAGCTGCTGCTGGACGGCCTCGGCCGAGTCCTGGCCGAAGGTGATCCGGATCTTCTCGACGTGCCGCTCGCGAAGCGGGTCGCTCTCCCGCCGCCAGGCCGGGTTCCGGGTGAGCAGGTAGGACACGCCGGGCCGGTACTCGGCGATCTGGTAGGGCCCGTCGGAGATCGTGCGCCGCCGGAAGTCCGGGCCGTCGGGGACGTGGCGGTCGTACTCCTGCGGCGCGGCGGCGGCGTACGGCAGCGCGAGCAGGTTGAGGAAGTCGCTGGCGGGCCGCGTCAGCCGGAACTCCAGCGTCCGGTCGTCGACGGCGCGGACGCCGCCGATGTCGTGCCCGTGCTGGTAGGCGGCGATGGCGGCGGCGTCCTTCGCGCCGACCCCGGCGAAGCCGCGGCAGTAGCCGTCCATCCCCTGGAGCGTGGACAGGTAGTAGCCCTTGCCCGCCGACGGGGCGGCCGGGTTGCACAGCCGCTCGAACCCGCGGACGAAGTCGTGCGCGGTCACCGGCCGGGCCGGGCGGGTGTTCCACTGGACGCCCGGGCGCAGCCGGATCGTGTAGGTGCGGCCGTCGCGGGAGATGTCGCCGTTCTCCCGGGTGGGGACGCGCGCGGCCACGTCCGGCTGGACGGGCACGGTCTCGCTGAAGACGTTGGACGCGCGCGTACCGAACAGCGTCCGAGCGTAGACGCGGGCGAGGCCGTACGCGCCGACGCTGGTCACCGCGGCGGTGTCGAGGTGCTCGACGTCGGAGGAGCCGATGACGCGCAGCGTGCCGCCGTCGCGGGGCGGGCCGTCGGCCCCGGAGGCGGGTTCGCCGCCCCCGCAGCCGGCCAGCCCGACCGCCAGCCCGGCGAGCCCAGCGGCCACCCTTAACGTCTCGCGTGCCATCCCGTCCTCCACTCGGTCCCCGCGGCGCGCACTCCATTACCAGCGGTGTCACAGTAGAGCCAGAGAGTGACGACCGGCCGCCACATCTCTGTTTTCTTCTGAGTGGAGGTACACGAACGAGGACGCCCCGGCAGCGGATGTCCGCTGCCGGGGCGTCCTCAAAACCCACCATGACCGGGTACTCGGCACACCGGGCACCTGGCGAGCGCCAACGGCCCGTCCCGAGGTGGCCCTCAGCCGTCAAACGAGCGTGTCACCTGCCCATTCAAGGCAAAGCCGGAGGCAAGCCTCAAGTGAGCACAACGGTCCTCGGCCCGCACGCGAGCGCGCGACCTGACCGGCGGGGCAATGCCGAAGGCGAGCCCCGCCGGGAAGATCGCGAAGCGATTCGCGCTCGCACAAGCCCGGTCACGAAGCGAGCGCCAGCGAGCGAAGTGGGCCGGGATTGCAATAAATACTGCTCAGCGCTCGACTTCGCCGCGGATGAACTTCTCCACGGCCTCGCGCGCCTGGTCGTCGTTGTACTGCTCCGGCGGCGACTTCATGAAGTAGGAGCTGGCCGACAGGATCGGGCCGCCGATCCCGCGGTCCTTGGCGATCTTCGCGGCGCGGACCGCGTCGATGATGACGCCGGCGGAGTTCGGGGAGTCCCAGACCTCCAGCTTGTACTCCAGGTTGAGCGGGGTGTCGCCGAAGGACTTGCCCTCCAGCCGCACGTAGGCCCACTTGCGGTCGTCGAGCCACGGCACGTGGTCGGACGGGCCGATGTGCACGTCGGCCTTGGCCATCTCGTGCGGGATCTGCGAGGTGACCGACTGCGTCTTGGAGATCTTCTTGGACTGGAGGCGCTTGCGCTCCAGCATGTTCATGAAGTCCATGTTGCCGCCGAAGTTGAGCTGGTAGGTGCGCAGCAGCTCGACCCCGCGGTCCTCGAACAGCTTGGCCATCACGCGGTGCGTGATGGTCGCGCCGACCTGGGACTTGATGTCGTCGCCGACGATCGGGACGCCCGCCTCGGTGAACTTGCGCGCCCACTCGGGGTCGCTGGCGATGAACACCGGCAGCGCGTTCACGAACGCCACATCGGCGTCGATCGCGCACTGGGCGTAGAAACGGTCGGCGTCCTCCGAGCCCACCGGCAGGTAGGACACCAGGACGTCGACGTTCGCGTCCTTGAGCGCCCGCACCACGTCCACCGGCTCGGCGTCGGACTCCTCGACCATGTCGAGGTAGTACTCGCCGAGGCCGTCGAAGGTGTGCCCGCGCTGGACGATCACCCCGGTCGGCGGCACGTCGGCGAACTTGATCGTGTTGTTCTCGCTGGCGTGGATGGCCTCGGACAGGTCCATGCCGACCTTCTTGGCGTCGACGTCGAACGCCGCGACGAACTCGACGTCGCCCACGTGGTAGTCGCCGAACTGGACGTGCATGAGGCCGGGGACTCGCGTCTCGGGGGCCGCGTCCTTGTAGAACTCGACACCCTGGACGAGCGAAGAGGCGCAGTTGCCCACACCCACGATGGCTACGCGCACCGAACCCATCCGGTTGCTCCTTCTCTCTTGCGGAACATGTGGTGTTTCTTCACCCGACCCCGAGGGCGGCCGGGACGCCTTCAGCGGCCCGTGTCCCGAGGCATGTCCTGATTAGTTTGCGAAGATGACTTGGCTTGCTGTTCCTGCTCCGCCCGCTCGCGCCCGATGAGCTCGTTGAGCCACCGGACCTCGCGTTCGACGGACTCGAGCCCGTGGTTCTGCAGCTCGAGGGTGTAGGAGTCGACCCGTTCCCGGGTCCGCGCCAGTGCGGCGCGCACGCCCTCCAGGCGCTCCTCGAGCCGGCTGCGCCGCCCCTCGAGGATCCGCAGCCGGACGTCGGCGCGGGTGTGCGAGAAGAAGGCGAAGTGCACGCCGAACCCCTCGTCCTCCCACGACGCCGGACCCGCCTCGGTGAGGAGCTGCTGGAGCCGCTCCTTGCCCTCGGCGGTGAGCTTGTAGACGATCTTCGACCGCCGGCTCTGCAGCGCCAGTGGCGTGTTCGGCTCCTCCGGCCGGTCCTCGATGATGAGCCCGCTCGTGAGGAGCTGCTTGAGGCACGGGTACAGGGAGCCGTACGAGAAGGCGCGGAACATCCCCAGCAGGGTGTTGAGCCGCTTGCGCAGCTCGTACCCGTGCATCGGGGACTCGTGCAGCAGGCCGAGCACGGCGAGCTCCAGCACGCCCGCGCCCTTCTTGCCCGCCATGCTCGTCCCTCTCGCAGAGCCCGATGTCTCGGTCTGATGTATCGAGTGAATGTATCGGCTCGATACATCGCAAAGATACGTACCGCCGGGCGTCCTCGCAACCCCGCCGTCCAGGACGTCCCTCCGGCCCCGCATGCCCCTTGTGTCACGGGCGTCCGGGCTCCCGGCGCACCTTGATCTGTCGGAGGCGGGCAGGCCCGGCTTACGCTGCTGCCATGCCGGGTCGGAGCCGCCCATGAGACCGAGGCTGGTGGTCGACTACAAGCTCGCGAAGCGGGCCGCGCTCGCGGAGCTGCGGTCGGGTTCGCTCACCAGGGACGACGCCTGCGACGCCCACCCCTACCTGCTCCGCGCGGCGCGGTACCACGGCGAGCCCACCGACCAGTCCTGTCCGGTCTGCGGGCGGGTGCGGCTGACGCACGTGACCTACGTCTACGGCGACGAACTGGGCCGGTACGAGGGGCGCGTCAAGGCCACTGCCGAGCTCGCCGAGATGGATCGTGAATACGGCGAATTTCGGGTCTATGTGGTGGAAGTGTGCCAAAGTTGCGCATGGAATCACCTGGCGATGTCGTACGTCCTCGGTCACGGGGAGTAGTGATCCGAGCGGCAGACCACCGAGGAGGAATCCGCCGACCTTGCCGTCGGCAAGGGCGCTGACCAGCTATGACGGGCGTTTCGCCGAACCCGGTCCTTGTTCCGCTCACCAGCCCGCACAGTAGTCTCGGACGGCGCATGAGTCGTTGTCCCCTGTTGATGAGGTCGCGTGAGTCATCCAAGCCAGCCCCGACCGGAGTCCGGGTCGCAGTGGCCGGGCGGGCAGCAGTTCCCCCGTCCCGGCCACTCCGATGAGCCGGAAGTGCCGGATGCCCCCGGAGAGTCCGGAGCCGCGAGCGCCGACCCCGTGACCGGATTCCCCTCGGGGTCCGGTCCGTTCGGCGTTCCGCCGTCCCCTGCCCCCGTCCCGCCCCCGGAGCCCTCCCCCGGCGCCGGAGGCGCGGCCCTGGAGCCCGACGCCACCGCGATTTTCGGTCCCCCGCCGGCCGCTGGGCCCGCGGGCGGCCCACCGAGCCCGGGCGGTGGAGATGCCGGTGCTCTGGACGACCCCCTCGGGCCGGGTTTCCCCGGTGTTCCGCCTGGGCCCCCGCCCTTCACGAACGGACCGGGACCCGGCGATGTTCTGGGCAGCCCCGGCGCGCTTGGCGGCCATGCCGTGCCGGGCGGCGCGGATGGGTCTTTCGGCACCGGCCCTGATGCCGCCATGCCGAGCGGTCCCGGTTTTGGGCCGTCCGGCCCGCCCGGTGGATCTAACGCTGGTTTGCAGAACGGGCCGGTTGGCGGAGCTTTCAACGCTCAGGGGGTGGCAGGGCCGGGAGCGGGTGCGCCGAACGGCCCCAACGTTCCCGGCGGATCGGGTGCTCCCGGTGGTCCTGGCATGGGAGCCATGGGCGGGCCGGTCGGTCCCGGTATGCCGGGCCCCGGGGGTCTTGGTCCCGGGCCGGGCGCTCCGGGTGGACCGAGCTTCGGTGGCCCTGGATCCGGTGCCGGTGCGCCTGGGAGTTCTCCGGGGGCGATGGGCGGCGTGCCGTCCGGGTCCGGGGCGATTCCGCGGGTCACGGGTGGTTTCGCCGCACAGCCGCCCGGGGGGCCTCCCATGCGTGCCGGGGCGCCCGGTACGGCGGGCTCCGGGGCGATGCTCCCGGCGAGCTTCGGCAGCGGCGGCCTGCCCGGCGGTCCCGGGGGGCCTGGCGGTCCCGGCGGTCCTGGCGGTCCGGGGGGACCCGGCGGCCCGGGGAAGCCGCCCAAGCCCCCGAAGAGGAGGCGGGGCCTGGTCGACCATCTGCGGTCCCGGCCCAAGGGCTGGCGGCGGTTCATACCGTCCTGGAAGCTCGTGCTCGGCGGCTTCGTCCTGAGCGTCGGCGGCGTCGCCGCGATGATCGGTGTGGCCTACGCGAACACGCCGACGCCCGAGGAGCCCACGGTCGCGGGCGTCGAGGACCAGGCGTCGATCTTCTACTACACCGACGGCACGGAGATCGGCCGGATCGGCAAGAAGCGGCAGAGCGTCGAGCTGAACAAGATCCCGCCGTTCGTCCAGGACGCGGTGCTGGCGGCGGAGAACCGCAACTTCCGGCACGACCCGGGATTCTCGGTCAAGGGCACCACGCGCGCGGTGTGGGCGAACCTGACGGGCGGGTCCGGCGGCGGGTCCACGATCACGCAGCAGCTGGCGAAGAACTACTACTCCGACCCGAACAACCGGACGATGAGCCGGAAGTTCCAGGAGCTGTTCATCTCGCTGAAGCTGGAGGACAAGCACTCCAAGGACGACATCCTCAAGCTTTACCTGAACACCATCTACTTCGGCCGTGACACCTACGGCATCCAGGCGGCGTCCCGGGAGTACTTCGGCAAGGACGTCTGGAAGCTCACGCCCGACCAGGCCGCCGTCCTCGGCGGGATCATCCAGAACCCGAACCGCGACCCCGGCTCGAAGGCGAACCGGACGTGGCTGAACGAGCGGTACCAGTACACGCTCAAGGGCCTCGTCCAGATGAAGAGGCTCTCCCAGGCCGACGCGAACCGGTACATGGCCAAGGTCCCCAAGGTCAGGGGGGCGGGCGCCGGCGACCAGCTCTACGGCGGCCAGCGCGGCTACATGCTCATGCGCGCCAAGGAGGAGCTCCGCCGCCTGAAGATCGACACCAAGGAGCTGACGACCAAGGGCCTGCGGATCTACACCACGTTCGACCGCCGGAAGATGGCCGACGCCAAGGCGGCCGCGGAGAACACCGTCCCCCAGGTCGACCCGGCGAAGCTCGCGAAGAAGAAGATCCACGTGGGCCTGGTGTCGGTGAACACCGCCAACGGCGAGGTCGTCGCGTTCTACGGCGGGCCCGACTACCTGAGCCAGGCGTTCGACAACGTGTGGTCGGGGTCGGCGCAGGCGGGTTCGGCGATGAAGCCGTACGTCCTGGCGACGGCGCTCAAGCAGAACTACAGCCTCAAGAGCCTCGTCGAGGGCAGGTCGAAGACCCCGATCGACTCCAGCGGCAACGTCGTGCCGGAGGGCACGCCGGGCGCGACCGTCGTCCCGAACAGCCATGACGAGGGCCCGGCGATCAACCTGATCAAGGCGACCCAGGACTCGGTGAACACGGCGTTCATCCAGCTGATGGGCAAGGTCGGCATCCAGGAGGTCATCAAGACCGAGACGGACGCGGGCATCGCGCCCGACCTGCTCACCCCCCACAAGAACAGCCTGAACCTCGCGCTCGGCGTCAACGACATCCGCCCGATCGAGCAGGCCGCGGGGTACGCGGCGTTCGCCAACGGCGGGCTCTACCACCAGCCGCACGTGATCCGCGTCGTCAAGATGACCGACAACAAGACGGTGCGGCTGAAGCCGAAGTACGCGACGCACCGCGTGTTCGACACCAAGGTCGCCGCGGACGCGACGTACGCGATGCAGCAGGTCATCCGGGGCGGCACGGCGACGGCGGCGGCGCTGCCGGACGGGCGGCCCGCGGCGGGCAAGACCGGTACCACCGACCGGAACGTCGCGACGTGGTTCGTCGGGTACGTGCCGCAGATCTCGACCGCCGTGACGATGTACAACGACGCCAGGGGACCGGACGGGCGCAAGAAGTCGCTGATCCTGCCGGGCCTGGGCGAGGTCCAGGGCGGCACGATCCCGGCGCGGATCTGGCGGCACTACATGTCGGAGGCCACGAAGGGCCTGGACCAGGAGGCGTTCCCGCCGCCGGTGTGGGGCGGGATCGTGCAGCAGTGGGCGAAGCCGCCGCCGCCCAAGAAGAAGAAGGAAGACGACGGCAGGCCGCCGTGGTGCGACAGCCCGGTCGGCAAGTACGACCCGCGCTGCCAGGAGGACGGTGACCCGCCCAAGGGCGACAAGCCCCCGTGCCGGGGGCCCTTCCCCGACGGGGACTGCGACCCGAACAAGCCGCCGAGCAATCCTCCGCCGCGATGGTGGTGCACCATGCACCAGGGCGACTCCGCCTGCCGCGGGACCGGCAACGGTCCCGGCTGGCCGGGCGGTCCCGGGCGACCCAACGCCCAGAGCCTGCCGCAGCCGCTGCCGCTGACGAGGCAGCGCGACTGAGTCGTCCCGTGTGCTCGGTCCGGTACCGGGGACGGCGCGGCGGATCGTTCCCGGGAGCGGTGTTTTTCCCGGGAACGGTCCGGACAAGTCGCGCCGAAAGGGCATGATCGAGTGTGTTCGTCCTTTAGGGGGTCACCGGACCTTTCCGCCCGGGCCCCCGCGTAGACGCCTGCGCAGTAGTCTCGGACGACGCACAGCCGTACCCCAGTTGATGAGGACGCGTGAGCAACCAAAGCCGCTACGGACCGGATTACGGAGAGGGCCCCGGGAGGAGGGGCTCGCCCCGTCCCGGCCCGTCCGGCATGCCCGGAGGGCCGCCGCAGGGTGGCCCCGCGCCCGGACGGGGGCCGCACCCGGGCGCGCGACCCGCGCCCGGACGAGGCGGG
>NZ_CAACVB010000147.1 GCF_900659635.1 Actinomadura roseirufa
CGAGCGGCGGCTGCGCGACGCCGTGTCGCTGCGCGCCGCCGCCGACCCCGGGGGCGCGGCCGTCCCCACCGCGCGGGCCCTCGCCGGTCTCGCCCCGATCCCCGTTCTCAGGAAGGACAGTCATGGCAGCCACGCCGACGCACCGGCCGCCGGCCGAGGCACTGGACGGGCAGTTCACCCCGATCGACGCTGAGACCGCCGCGCGCTGGCGGGCGGCGGGCTGGTGGGAGGGCCGGTCGATCCGCTCGCTGCTCACCGAGGCCGCCCGCACCCACCCGGACCGGATCGCCCTCGTCGGGCACCGGACCGGCGGCGGCCGGGTCACCCGGACCTACCGCGAGTTCGACCGGAACGCCCGCCACGCGGCCTCGGTGCTGGCCTCGCTCGGCGTCGGCGCGGGTGACGCGGTCGTGCTGATGCTGCCCAACCGGGTCGAGTACCCCGAGCTCGTCTTCGGCATCAACGGGCTCGGCGCGACCTACGTCGGCGTCCCGGTCGCCCACGGCGAGCGCCAGGCGGCGGCCGTCCTCCTGCGCAGCAGGGCGAAGGTGCTGGTCATCCCGCGCCGCTGGCGCAGCGGCGACCACCTGGAGCTGTCCCGCGCGCTGCGCGCCGAGTGCCCGGAGCTGGAGCACGTCATCGTCCTCGACGACGACGGCGCCGATCTCCGCGACGGCGAGTCGCTCTGGTCCGACCACGCCGGCGTGCCGGACCGCGCGTTCCCCGACCCGGACCCCGGCCGCATCTGCTACATCGGCTTCACCTCCGGCACCACGGGAGGCCCGAAGGGCGCCGTCCACACCCACGACACCCTGATCTACGCGATCCGGCGGCAGGCCGAGCACATCGGCGCCGCGGCGTTCGGGGAGCCGATGGTCCAGCTGGTGGCCTCGCCCGTCGGGCACCACACCGGGTTCGCCTGGGGCATCGTCTTCACGACGATGCTGGCCGGCACCGCCGTGCACGTGGACCGGTGGGACCCGGCGTGGGGCGCCCAGGTGATCCGCGACGAGGGCGTCACGACCTTCTTCGGCGCGCCCACCTTCCTCCAGGACATGCTGGACACCGACCTCGCCGGGGACCCGGCGTGCCCGCTGAGCTGCCTGGTGATCGCCGGCGCGCCCGTCCCGCGGAGCCTGCCCGCCCAGGCGGGCGCGGCCCTCGGCGCCTACATCGCGCCGGGCTGGGGCATGACCGAGTGCAGCATCGCCGTGTCGTGCACCCCGGCGGAGCCCGCCGCCATCCAGCGGACCGACGGCTCGGCCTTCACCGGCACCGAGATCAAGATCGTCGGCTCGAAGGGCGAGGACCTTCCGCCCGGCGAGGTGGGCGACCTGCTGGTGCGCGGGCCCGGCCTCACGGTCGGCTACTTCGACCGGCCGGACGCCACCGCCGACGCCTACCTGCCGGGGCTGTGGTTCAAGACCGGCGACCGGGCGAGCGTCGACGAGCACGGCTGGCTGTCGCTCTCGGGCCGCAGCAAGGACATCATCGTCCGCGGCGGCGAGAACATCCCGGTCACCGACCTGGAGTCGGTCCTGTCCGACCACCCCGACCTGCTGAACGTCGCCGTCGTGGGCGTCCCGGACGAGCGCCTGGGCGAGCGCATCTGCGCGGTGGTCGCGGTGCGGCCCGGACGACCCGAGCCCACCGTCGCGAGCCTCGCCGGGCACCTCCTCGCCCAGGGGTTCTCCAAGCACCACCTGCCCGAGCGGGTGGTCGTCCTGCCCGAGCTGCCGATGACGCCGAGCGGCAAGATCCAGAAGTTCGTGCTGCGGGAGATGTTCCAGTGACCGCCGATCCGCCGCTGACCGGGGTGAAGGTCCTCGACCTGTCCACCCTGCTGCCCGGCCCCCTCGCCACGCTCATGCTGGCCGAAGCGGGCGCCGACGTGGTCCGGCTGGAGCGGCCCGGACGCGGCGACGAGATGCGGAGCTACGAGCCGAGGTTCGGCGAGGCGAGCGCCAACTACGCCGTCCTCAACCGCGGCAAGCGCGCCTACGCCGCCGATCTCAAGGACCCTGACCAGCGGGACCGGGCCCTGGAACTGGCCGCCGAGGCCGACGTCGTGGTCGAGCAGTTCCGTCCCGGCGTCGTCGACCGGCTGGGCCTCGGGTACCCGGCCGTCCGCGCCCGCAACCCGAAGGTCGTGTACTGCTCCATCACCGGGTACGGCCCCACCGGACCGCACGCCGCGCGCGCCGGGCACGACCTCACCTACCTCGCCGAGTCCGCCCTCCTGGGCGTGGTGACCGGCCCCGACGGGGCGCCCGCGCTGCCCGTCACCGTCATCGCCGACATCGCGGGCGGCACCTACCCGGCCGTCGTCAACATCCTGCTGGCGCTTCGGCAGGCCGAGCGCACCGGCGAGGGCGCCCACCTCCAGGTGTCCATGACGCACAACCTCCAGGTGCTCGCGTACGGCTACTTCGCGGCGCACCAGGCCGGCGGTTCCTGGCCACGGCCGGGCGGGGAACTGCTCACCGGCGGGAGCCCGCGCTACCACCTCTATCCGACCTCGGACGGACGGCACGTCGCGTGCGCCGCCCTGGAGCAGCGGTTCTGGGACCGGCTCGTCGGGCTCGTCGGCCTGGAGCGGCGGTTCCACGACGACGCCGGGCAGGAGCGGGCCGTCATCGCCGCCCTGACCGCGATCTTCTCCGCAAAGCCCGCCGAACACTGGCGCGACCTGCTCGACGGCGAGGACGTGTGCACCAGCGTCGTCGCGACCTGGGACGAGGCCGTCGATGCGGGGCTGGTCGACGTCGCCGCGCCCGAGCGCGTGGCCGACCCCGCCGCGCCGGACCGGTCGTTCGCGACCCTGCCCAGCGCCCTCGACCCCACCGTGCGGCGGGTCGGCGGCACCCTCCCCTACCCGGACCTCGGCGCGCTTCCCGACGGTTCGCCCTGGGCCTGAGCCGGTTCACCTTCGAAGGAGCCACCCGACATGCGCGCAGCACTCGTCAAGGAGTTCGGGCCGCCGTCCGCCCTCGTCGTCGAGGAGGTGCCCGACCCCGTCCCCGGACCGGGCGAGGTGGTGATCGAGGTCGGCGCCGTCAGCGTCAACTTCCCCGACGTCCTCGTCGTCGAGGGGAGCTACCAGAACCTCCCCGAACGGCCGTTCAGCCCCGGCAAGGAGGCCGCCGGGCGGGTGATCCAGGCCGGTCCCGGCGCCGGGCGGTTCCCCGTCGGGCAGCGCGTCCTGGCCCTGGTGGAGCACGGGGCGTACGCCGAGCGGATCCGGGTGCCGGAGGACCTGGTGACGGCCCTTCCCCCGGGCGTCGGCTACGAGGCGGGCGCCGCCCTCGGCCTGGTGTACTCCACGGCGCACCTCGGGCTGCGCCGGCGCGGCCGGCTGGAGGCGGGCGAGACCGTCCTCGTCACGGGCGCCGGCGGCGGTGTCGGCTCGGCCGGGGTACAGCTCGCCAAGGCGTGGGGCGCCCGCGTCATCGCGCTCGCCCAGGACGAGGCCAAGGGCGCGCTCGCGCGGGCCCACGGCGCCGACGTCGTCCTCACCTCGCGTCCGGAGGCGCTGCGCGACGACGTTCTGGCGGCCACCGGCGGCAGGGGCGCCGACCTCGTGCTGGAGATGCTCGGTGGCGACTACCTCACCCAGGCCGTCCGGGCGACGGCCTGGGAGGGGCGGATCGTCATCGTCGGGTTCGCCTCCGGCGGCCAGAACCCGCTGAAGCCCGGACACCTGCTCGTCAAGAACATCAGCGTCGCGGGCCTGCAGAGCAGCGACTACCGCGACCGGCTCCCGGAGCTGATGCGCGCCACCATGGAGGAGATCTTCGCGCTCGCCGGGGAGGGCCGGATCGACGCCGCCGTCGACACCGTCTTCCCGCTGGAGAGGGCCGCCGACGCGCTGCGGTACGTCAAGGACGGCAAGGTCAAGGGCAAGGTCGTCATCAGCACCGGGCTGGGCTGACCGGCCACGATCCCACAACCCCGGTCAGGCTTCCCGAACCGGTCCCGGCGGCCGGCGTCGTTCGCGCGGGACGACCTCCCGATCGCGTCACACGAGGTTGTGGCGCGCGGTCGCGGGCGGACGCCAGCCGAGGATGCCCTCGACCATGCGGACGGCCTGCACCGCCTCCTCGACGTCGTGCACGCGCACGATGCGGGCACCCTGCATGATCGACACGACCAGCGTGGCGAGGGTCCCCTCGATCCGCGCGAGCTGCTCCCGGTCGAGCGTCTCGCCGATGAAGTCCTTGTTCGACACCGCGACGAGCAGCGGGTAGCCGATGTCGGCGATCTCCGCCAGCCGCCGCGTGAGCTCCAGCGAGTGGTAGGTGTTCTTGTTCAGGTCGTGGCCCGGGTCGATGATGATGTCCTCCGGGCGGACGCCGCGCCCCTCGGCCAGGGCGACCCGGTCGCGCAGGAACGCGGCGACCTCGGCGACCACGTCCTCGTACCGCGGGCGCGGGTAGGGCGTCCGCGGGTCGGCGAGGCTGTGGGTGACGATCAGGCCCGTCCCGGCCTCGGCGACCACGTCGGCGAGCGCGGGGTCGTGGAGCCCGCTGGTGTTGTTCAGGACGTCCGCGCCGGCGGCGAACGCGGCCCGCGCCACGTCCGGCCGGTACGTCTCGACGGAGATGACGGCGTCGGTGCGGGCCCGCGCGCCCTCGATGAGGGGCGCCACCCGGTCGATCTCCTCGGCGACGGTGACCGCCGGGCCGGGGCCGAACGGAACGCCTCCGATATCCAGCCAATCGGCGCCCTTGGCGAGCGCGTCGTCCACGGCGGCGAGCGCCTTGTCCAACGCGAAAGTCCGGCCGCGGTCGTGAAATGAGTCCGGCGTGCGGTTGATTATCGCCATAACGGCCACTCGGCGCGAGAAGTCGAACGCGCGCCGCCCGATCGTCCGCCGCGGGTTCTTGATCTCGGGATTATAGATCGTGCCGTGCGTCATCTGCGCCGCCCCTGGGTCCTGTGCTCCGGACCAGCATAGCCCGCACGGACCGGGCCGCACACGGCTCGCGGAGCCGGTGCGGGCACGCGGGCGGCGGCCGTCCGCACCGGGCTCGCGCGGCCGGCCGGCGCGGACCGGCGGAAGCCTTCTTCAGCACCTCTTCCACACGTTCCGGTGTCCATGTTCCTGCAAATCACCCGCGCCGGCGAGTGGCAATTAAGAATCCCCGCGTCCGCGCCATGCGAATGAGCGGGAGGAAGCCGATGCATCATCCGCGGCCGAATGGGAAGGACGCGCCCATGACTTCGCCTGATCACCAGGAACCCGACGAGGCGACCGTACGAGCGCTGGGCAAGCTGAGCGAGGCCCTGGAGACCATCGAACGCGCCCGGGGCAGCCTCTACTCATGGCACCAGCTCACGGGCAAGGCCGATTTCGAGCTCGGGGACGCCGTGGACCTGCTGGCGCGGGCCGGTCATCAGGACCTCGCCGACGAGCTGTCGCGCGAACTGGTCGGCCGCAACGTCCTCCCGGGACGCTGGAGCTTCCAGGCCGTGGAGGAGTACGACGACAGCTACTACGAGCCCATCCGGGATTTCGAGAAGCGCGCCCGGTCGGGCCTGGCGGACGGCAGGCGACATCTCTTCGAGGCCCGGCTCAAGGAACAACGCCGCACCCACGGACATCCCCACCACACCGCCGGACCTGACGGAAACCGATAGCGGGCCCACTCATGACCAGCGGAACGGCTAGACGGCGGGCCCGCGGGTCCTCAGGCCGAGGTGGATGCGGTACCTGTCGGCCCGGTAGGTGGAGAAGGCGACCTCGGCGCAGACCCTGCGGCTGAACGTCCGCCGGCTCAGGAAGAAGACGGTGTCGCCCCGCGCGATGCCCAGCGGCTCCGCCTCCCCCTCGTCCGCCGGGCCCGCCTCGATCGTCTGGTCGCCCTCGTCCATGACGATCCCGAACTCGCGCTCCAGCGCCCCGAACAGGCAGCCGCCGGGCGCACGGCGCTCGAACAGGTCGGGCGCGAGGGCCACCGGAATGTAGGAACGTTCCACCGCGATGGGCTCGCCGTCGGCGAGCCGCAGCCGCTCCAGGACGTGCACGGCCGCTCCGGGCGCCGTGCCGAAGAGCCCGGCCAGCCGCTCGTCCGCCTCGATCGTCCGGACGCCGAGGTCGAGGCAGCTCGGCCGCATCCCGAGCGCCCGCATGTCCTCGCCGAAGGACATCAGCTCCTTCGGCGCCCGCGTGACGGGCCGCGCCACGAACATCCCCTTGCCGTGGACGCGGCGCAGGCGGCCCTCCGCGACGAGCCGGTCGACGGCCAGCCGGACGGTCGCCCGCGACACCCCGAACCGGCGGCACATCTCGCGTTCGGACGGGACGGGCGCGCCGGGCGGCAGCCCACCCTGCTCGATCATGTGCAGGATGAGGGCGCGGAGCTGGACGTGCTTCGGCAGGGATCCGGAGGGATCGATCACCCCTCATGCATATCCGATCCGTCCGACCGCCGTCACCCGTGAACCCCGGACGTCACGGGCCCGGACGACGTCCTTCGTCCGGGCCCGCTTCACGCGCGGTCTTTCAGTGGCGAGAGGTGAGGATCTGCTGGAGCACCGTGTGCACGTACGTGTTGGGGTGCTTGCCGGAGAACTTGGCGGCCAGCGGGCCGCTGGCGGTCACCGGAACGTCCACCCCGGTGTGACCGGAGGTCGTCCAGTCGAGGGTGAAGGTCTTGTCGCTGCCCTTGATGGCGAACGGGCCGTCCTCGGCGGAGACGCCGGTGCCGGACTCGTCGTTGGGGTCGTTCTCCTCGACGGTCAGTCCGCCGCACTCGTGGTCGCCGGTGACGACCAGCAGCGTGTCGGGGTGCTTGGCCACGTAGGCGCGGGCGACCTTGACGGCCTTCTCCAGCTGCTCCAGCGACTGGAGAAGGCGGGTGCCGTTGTTGTTGTGGGCGAACTCGTCGATGCCCTCCTCCTCCACGAAGAGGAAGAAGCCCTTCTTGTTGCGGCTGAGGTTGCCGAGGGCCTTGGTGGTCATCGTCGCCAGGTCCACGACCGGGTTGTAGACGTCGCCCTGGCCCTCGGGACGCTGCTGGAACATCTCCTCATTACTGAACAGGCCCAGCAGCTTGCCGTCGCGGGCCTTGGCGAGCTGCTCGCGGCTCGTGACGTACCGGTAACCGGCGGACTTGGCCTTGCCGATCAGGTCGCCCTTGGTCCCCTGGCTCTCCTCGCTGGGGTCCTCGGCGGGGTGGTCGGGGAAGGCGCCGGGGGTGCCCTTGGGCAGCCACCAGTCCTCGCCGCCGCCCAGGATGACGTCGGGCTTGCTGACCTCGATGTACTGGCGGGCGATCTCGTCCTGCGCCTTGCGGTTGGCGGTACTGGAGAAGAACGCCGCCGGCGAGGCGTCGGTCACCTGCGCGGTGGTCACCAGGCCGGTGGCCTTGCCCGCCGCCTTGGCCTGCTGCCCCAGATACGCCAGCGGCTTGCCGTCGGTGTCAACGCTGATCGCGCCGTTGTAGGTCTTCTTGCCGGTCGCCCACGCCGTCGCCGCGGCGGCCGAGTCGGTGATGACCGACTTAGGGTCGTGCGGGCTGGTGGTGAGCTGCCCGGACGCCGGGAGCCGGTCCATCTCGAGCTGGCCGTCGAGGCCGGCCAGGTGCAGCCGGGCGGCCTCGCGGTGCGCGGCGGCCATCCCGTCCCCGTTGATGAAGATCACGTTCTTGGCGCCCCCGTGCCGGGGGTGGGTCTGGGGGGACGCCGACGCGCCCAGCACCGGGTTGACCACCATCGTCGCCGTCGCCGCGGCGACCGCCGCGGCCAGGGGGGCGGCCCACCGTCGCGCGCGATGCACCTGCTCGCTCACCGAAACCTCCAAAGAGAAACGTCCATGTACGCGCGTGCCTACAAGTTGCTCTCGGACCGTAGGGACCGGCTCTTCGACAAGGAACCTAGCCGACCCTCGAACGCCGGGAAACGTCCTCGGTCATCCGCAGTGTCACGGTGCCGGAACCGGCCGTCATTGATCAGGACCGAGACCCGGAATTCGGGCCCGGAGTTGGGCCCGAAGGCCCTGGAGACTCCCTCACAAGAAGACGATCATCGACCTATGGGACATCGCGACAGGGGGGCGACGTCGCTGGAGTACGGCGCTCTCATCCTGGTGGTCGCCGCGCTCTGCGGGGGCTTGGCGAGCACGGTCTCCGACCGGCCCGTCCGGGCATGCCGGAACGCCGTATGCCAGATATTCGGCGGCGATTGCGGAAAACAGGGCATCCGCTCAGCGGCGAAGGACGGAGCGTCACCGGCAGGCGAGGACGGCCGTCAGGTACAGCCCCTCGTGGCGACCCGTCCGGCGGATGCCGCGCCCGTACAGGACAAGCCGCCGATCCCCAAGCAGGTCTGTTCCCCCGATCCGGACGCCAAGTGGGTCGAAAAGCTCAACGCCCACAACGACTACGAGAACAAGGCACCTCTGAAGGGCGCGCTGAGCAACGGCGTGACCAGCGTCGAGGTGGACTTGGCGTTCGATCCGTACAACCGGCTGGTGGTCACCCACAGTCCCGTCGGAGATCCGGAGGGCAAGGAATTCCGCAAGACCTATATCGAACCGCTCATCAAGCGCGCCGAGCGGAACAACGGGCAGATCTACCCGGGCCGGACCGAGAAATTCCAGGTCTTCGTCGAGGTCAAGTTCGATCGGGGCGACGCCAAGCGCCGGAAAGAGGCGTACGACAAGATCATGGCGGCGACCCGGGGACTTCCGGAGAACGTGGAGGTCGTCCTGCCGGTCAGCCTCTCCCTAGGGCAGAAGGACGCTCATCCGGTGGAGCACCCGCCGCCCGGCGTCACCTACTCCCAGCAGTTCGACCGATGTGACTCCAGAAGCAAGCCGGGGTGCGAGAACGGCGAGCTGTGCCGGATTCCGGACGCGCTCAACCCCGCCGTGCCGAAGAGCGGCCCGGCCGCCGACTACCAGCGGAACGTGACCGTCCTCAACGACGGCTTCAAGGAGTGCGTGTCACGTGACGGCGGCTCCCTGTCCGAGGAGGAGAAACGGCAGTACCAGATCCTCGTCGACCGGGCTCACAACGCGGGCCTGAAGGTGCGCATCTGGGGCGCGCCCGACGGTTCCGTTCGCGCCCCGATGTCGCCCGGGCAGTTCGTGCCGTGCCGGTTCAAGAGCTGCCGCAACGACCAGCGGCACGACTGGTGGAACCTGGCGATCGGCACGGGCACCGACTACCTCGTCAGCAACCACCTCGGCACCGGCGCCGACTGGCTCAGGCACTGCGGGTCGCCGAAGAAGAGGTAGCGCCGTCCCAAGGACGCCCTACCCGCGGTTGGTGAAGATGGCCCCGGTGGTCAGCGAGTTGGACGGGTCCTCATCGAGATAGGTCCCCGCGCCCCAGACCCGGGTGGTGCCACGGACGTTGGCGAGCGCGCCCACCGACAGGAACCGGCTCGGAGGGTTGGGAAGGGCGGTGGGCGTCCAGCGCCCCCCGGCGTAGTGGTAGACGGCCCCGGCCCAGACCGAGTCGGCCGCCCACAGGCCGCCGCGTCCGTCGGCGGTGACGGCGACGAAGCCGTCCCCCCGGGGCAGGACGGTGCGGCTCCACTTCCGCCCGTCCCAGTGCAGGATGAGCGGGCGCCCGTTGGCGCTGCCCACCGCCCAGACGTTGTTCGGGCGGAACGCGACGATGTCGCGGAGCTGGCTGGGCGCGGGAATGGACGGCAGGCTCTGGCGCCGGTACCGCTTGCCGTCCCAGTGCGCGATGGCCGCGCCGGAGCCGCCGTTCTGGCCCGCGAACCACACGTCCTTGGTGTTCGAGGCGGCCACCGAGCGGACGGTGACGCCCACCCCACTGAACTTCCAGGTCCGCCCGTCGTAGTGGCCGGCGGAGGTGCCCGCGCCGACCCAGACGTCCCGCGGCCCGAGGACCTTGGCGCCGGTGACCGTCCGCCCGCCCAGGTCGTGGGACCGCCAGCGGGCGCCGTCCCAGCGCGCGGCCAGGCCGTGGCCGCCGTACCTCCCGAAGATCCACAGGTCGCTCGCCGACGAGGCGTCGACCGTGCCGAGGTACGTGCCGTCCGCGGCCCGGAGCGGGACGGCGACCTTCACCCAGGTCGAGCCGTTGAAACGCTGGAGCAGCGGCGTCCGGCCGTCGTCCCCGACGGCCCAGGCCGCGCGCGGCCCCACGGCCGCCACGTCCCGCAGCGCGACCGCCCGCGCGGGGTCGCGAACCTCCTTGACGACCCGCCACGAGGGTGCGGCGGCCAGCGCGCCCGGCGCGCCCGCGACCATCACCGCCAGTCCCGCAGCCGCACCGATCGTCCGGCCCGTCATTCGCCTGTTCATCGCGCCTCCCGAGGGTCCCCGTCTGCCTGTACGACGCGTGAGCGGACGGGCGGTTGACGGGGTGACCCCACTCGGCATGGACGAATCGGCATGGGCGAGAACGGCACCTCGCCGGACGGGCCGCGCCATCCGGACCGGGCCGAAGATCAGTCGTCGAACTCGAAGCCGGCGGCCTCGGCCGCCCCCACGAGGCTCCGCATCCGGTCGCCGTCCGCCGCGACCGCGCTCAGCAGCCCGCCCAGCTCCTGGAGCGCGTCCCGGTCGGCGCCGTACGCGCAGAACATGCTTCCTTCCGGGTCGTAGGAGAACCGCCCTTCGAGGGCCCCCGCCTCCGTGCTCACGAGGAACCGCGCGACGCCCTCCCAGAAGTAGCCGTTCGGCTCGTGACCGAGCTCCTCGACGAGCCCGTCCACCTGGGTCGTCCCGGCGTCCAGCAACAGCGAAAAGGCCCCGGGCCTGCTCTCGATCAACCTCAGCGGATTCATCGGACGAGCATGGCAGCCCGGAGGCGAAGCCGGCGCCACTGGCCCTGCCACGGGAACGCGGCGAGCCGGAGGCGAGTCCTCGCCTCCGGCTCTGGAGCGTTTCTTTGCCAGGGGGGTGGTCAGGCGTTGCACCTCTGCTGGCCGGACGCCGGGACGGGGGCGGGCTGGGGGCGGAGTGTGACGACGGCCAGGGCGACGGCGGCGGCGCCGACGAAGGCCGCTTGACTGGCCGCCGCCTGACTCACACCACCACCCGAACACGGGTCGGCCCCCTGCGGTGACTCGACCACCGCGCCGGGGCCTTGATCAGACACCCGAGATGCTGCCGTTCTCCCGGTCCAGCGCCTCGAAGAGCCGCGTCTTCAACTCCTCAAACCCACGATCCCCGCAACTCCCTGTCCAGGGTGTTGCGGGGATCGCTAGAACTCGTCATGTCCGCGCGCGGCGTCGTCATTCGCAGGGGCCTACAGGTCGTGTGAGCCTGCGCGAATCTCTCCGACGAACGCCGTGAACTCTGCGCGACTGAACCCAGCCCGGGACCGGCAGGGTCCTTGGAGTCCCGCACAGCGACTACGAGTGGGGCAGGGACGTCTATAGGTCGTAGTCGCCTTTCCGGATGGCTTCAAACAACGCCGCCATCTCAGCGACGGTAAACGCGTGCTTCGGCCCGTCAGGGTTTGTACTGTCACGCGTGCCGATAACGGCATTTGACAGACGCGCCAACTCGACACAATCCGGCCCTCCATTACCACTGTAGGAGGACTTGCGCCAGCTCATTTCCATCTTTCTACCGCCTTCGCTATTAGCTCGACTGATTGTTCTACTGATAGCGCCTCGTCACGACTCGCCTCCCACACGTGCTCCATGACCGCAACGTCTTCGCAGTGTTCGAGGACATCACCGCCGAATGCGTCGTCCACCCACGCGAATCCCCGCCCATCCATAGTCGCGATATGGAAGTTTCCCGCCAGTCCGGCATACTCACCGACGCTCACAGGAACAATGTTGATCCGTACGTTCGGCTGTTTGGCCATCTCCAACAGCTTGAAAAGCTGATCATGCATCGTCCTTGGCCCGCCGATCGACCGATATAGAGCGCCCTCATCCATGACGGCGACAAACATGATGTCATTTTCTGGTGCTAGGATCTCTTGTCGATCCATTCTCCGCTGAACCTGTTTGTCTATGTTGGAGATGCGCCTTCCAGATGACTCGATGACCGCCCGCGCGTAGTCCGGGGTTTGAAGCAAGCCAGGGACGAGCAGAGGGTGATGCGAGCGAATCAATGTCGATCCCGCCTCGATCTCTCGCCACCGGTCCATATACTCTGGCACGCGCTCGTTCTTCACGAGATCTTTGCCGATCTCCGACAAAAGCTCTTTTGTGTCGAAGATCTCATCCAGCCGTCTTAGGTCGTCAACTTGCGGTACGCGACGTCCGCTTTCCCAGGCTTTGACGAGTGATTCGCTCCGAATTACCGACTTGGCCAGTCCCGCCGGTGTCATCACTCTGCCCGTTTCGGGGTCGAACGTCGACTCGCGTAGACGCCGGATCTGCCTAGCAAGGAACGTACGCGGCGTCATGCGATTGTTGGCCATGAGCGGATACACCTCGGTACACGGGGGGCTCGGGTCTTGTCAGTCCGCTGTGGTTGTGCCTTGCCTACCGATCGTAAGCCTTCACCTACACCCTGGGAACAGCAAAGCCGCAGGCAGATCGGGAATCCGGGTGAGGTGGACATGACGGACATGCGGGCTCGTGGGGTTTCGTGGGTCTCGCGTGTCGTCACTGACGCTGACCGGGCCCCGAATGCAAGCGGCCCCGGACGCGGTGACTCAACCACCGGCCGGGGCCTGACCGAAAGCGAGGTTCGGCTATGGGCAAGGGTAACGAAGCGGGCGAGATAGACCCGGGTGAGCGCTCCGGCGATGCCGATCATCCGGACGCTTACGCGCGGCTCGGGGCGTTGATGTCGAGGCTGCACGTCTACGGACTGGAGACGGTTCTTCAGCGGCGCAAGCTGATCGTCATCAACCCGAAGGCGCCGGGCTGCTGTGACTACGTCCCACGCCCCGCCGACACGATCGCCTGCAAGCCGCGCGAGGACGACGGCGGGCGGTTGTGGTTCGTGACGTCGTGGGGTGAGCCGATCGCCGAGGCGAACCACATCGTCGACGCGGCCCTGACCGTCGCGACGACGCTCGGTGCGGCGACGTCCGAGAGCGGCGCCGGTGAGTGAGTCCGAGCGTGGACGCGGGGGGACGGGTAAAGCGGCAGAGCCCCCCGCGTCCGCTTCACCGGCCGAGCGTCTCGACGAGGTGGCGACCCTGCTGACGCGGCGGTTCTCCGGTGTCTACGCCACCCGTCCGGGCGGTGGGAGCACGCTGTACCTGATCCGCTCCGGCGCCGGACCCCGGTACGTCCTGTGGTCGCGGTGCCGTTCGGCCTACGTCTGGTACGGCGAACCCGACCACGGCGAGCAGGTCGGCACGACCGCCGAGCAGGCGGCCGAGGTGATCGGCGAGGCGCTGAACCTGCCCAGGGCGTAGACGCGGCGCAAGCCGTTCAGTCCGGCGCGGCGAGGGACCGGGGGCGGCCAGTCCGTCCGGATGGGTCTTGCTCGCCGTGAAGAGCTGGGGTGGCGTCGCGTTCCGACCGCTGCGGCCCGACGACGCCACCCCTTGCAGTCTGCGGCCCCAGGGTGCTCCGGCGCCCTGGGGCCGCAGCCTTGCCGCTCCCACCTGGCCGAAGCCGAACTCGCGCTGCATGTCGGGAACGGCCACCCCGATGATCGAGGTGTCCATGATGACCATGAACTGGGCGGTGGCGAGGGCAATTGCCGTGACCGTAACAAACCCCCTTGGGCTTATGGCCCCGGGGCTAGTGGGACATCACGACCTTCAGGGCGATGATGACCAGCCCCAGCAGGAGGTTGACCAGGCCGGACATGAGGACGATCGGGGGCCGCGCGCCCACCCGGAGCGAGGCCGCCATGCCCCAGCCGAGCTGGCCCGCCAGCGCGACCGCCAGGGCGATCCAGGCGATGGTGGAATCGGCCAGGCCAAGGATCCACCCGGCGAAGGCCGCGGCGGCGGGAGGGACGGCCGCCTCGGCCAGGGGCCGTTCGGAGGCGCCGACGGATCTGAGCTCGGCCCAGTCCCAGGCGGCGCCGCGCGTGCGGTCCCCCACCAGCCGGGCGTAGACGTGCGCCGTCCAGAACGCCAGTCCGGTGGCCAGCAGCAGGAGCGCCAGCGAGAGCGCGGGGGCCGCGCCCGCGCCGGGCCCGGTGCCGGCGATCACCGACGCGGCCAGCAGGGAGCCGTACACCGCGCCGGTGTAGTCGGTGCCCGGCCTTTCCCGCTGTGCCGACATGGGAGACATCGTCGGGCGCCGGGGGCCGCCGCGTATCACCCGCGGCGGAGGAGCGGGGCGCGGCGGGACCCCGGGGAACGGGAGCGGAGGCGTGGCCAGGCCAGGTGGTGCAGGCGGCGCCAGTCCATCGGACGCTTCGCCCGGGGGACACCCGGGCGCAGGCGCGGGACCCGGACGCGCAGCGCGTCCGGGCTGATCTCGCAGGTGACCGGCGCGGGGAGGGTCAGCGCCTCGCCGTCGACGCCGACCGCGATCTCGGCCGCGTCGGCGTCGACGACGACCTCCCGGCGGGTCAGCGCGGTCAGGCCGGGGTATCGGCCGCCGCGCAGCAGCCCCGCCGCCTGCGCCGCGCTCGCGACCCTGATGCCGAGCACGCCGAGGACGCCGGAGTCCAGGCGGTCCCGGTGCGCGAGGCCCGCCGGGTCGCCCGTCCGGTAGGGGTTGTTGCTGATCAGGACGGCCTGGGGGGCGTCGATGACGACGTCCCCGGCGTGGACGGTGAGCCGGGGGCCGCGGTGGCGGGTCAGGAGGTCGGGGAGCATGTCCAGGGTCGTGTGGACCTTGTCCTCCCGGTACGCGGGGCTCTGCACGACGGCCGCGTAGGCGCCGAAGGACGCGTTGTTGACGAAGACGCGGCCGCCCGCGAAGCCGAGGTCGATGTGCAGCTCGACGCCGTCGGTGAGGGCGTCCAGCCCGGCCGCCGGGTCGTCGCGGTCGAGACCGAGGTCCATGGCGAGGTGGTTGCGGGTACCGGCCGCGATGACCAGGAACGGCAGGCCGCGGCGGGCGGCGACCGCGGCGACCAGGGCCTGGGTGCCGTCGCCCGCCGCGACGCCGAGCAGGTTGGCGCCGTCGTCCGCGGCGGACCGCGCGAGCGCCGCGACGTCCTGGGGATGGTGGGGGTCGAGCACCACGACGTCGGCGCCGAGGCGGCGGGCCTTGTCCGCCAGGTGGAACCGGACGACCTTCCCGCCGCCCGACACCGGGTTCATGATGAGGAACGGCCGCCGCGGCGGCGGCGTGGAGTACTCGGGTGGTCCGTCCGGGCCGGTGTCCATGCTCAGGGCGGCCCGGCCGGTGACGAGCGCCAGCGTCCACAGGGCGGACGCGAGAAGGACGACCCAGAGCAGGCCGACCGTCACGTAGTACACCAGGACCGCCACGGGCGTGCTCACGGCCAGGATCGCCGCGAGGATCCGGGGCACACCGCGGTTGGTCAGCGCCCACCACACCGCCGCAGCGGTGACGGCCGCGCCCGCGGCCCCGACGCCCAGCAGCAGGAGGCTCCTCAGGCCCGCCGACGCCAGTGCCAGCGCGACGGCGAGGACGGCCACGGCGATCGCGGAACGCGCGGTCCACGCCTGCGCGCGGCGGCCGCGCGGCGGTTCGGCCGGTGCCTCCACCGTCCCAGTTCACGCTCGGGAACGGGAGCGCGCATCACCTCGTCCGGGTGATGCGGTCCGGGCGCCGGGCGGCGAGCCTGCGGAGGGAAGGAGGCCGCCCATGACCATGGACAACAATCATCTGACCACCGCCGAGCGGGCCGCGTACGGCAAGGCCGTGCGGGCGACGATGCCGCGCGGCGCGCACGCCGGGTTCGAGCCGGACGCGACGCGCCCGGATCCGCTGGACGTGATCGAGCGGCAGTCCGCGCGGCGCGTCCCCGAACTCGTGCCGATCCGGTACGGCCGCATGCTGGAGTCGCCCTTCCGGTTCTACCGGGGGGCCGCCGCGATCATGGCGCGGGACCTGGGCGCGATGCCGCGCACCGGGATCACCGTGCAGCTGTGCGGGGACGCGCACCTGCTGAACTTCCGGCTGCTGGCCTCGCCCGAACGGCACCTGATCTTCGATCTCAACGACTTCGACGAGACGCTGCCCGGCCCGTTCGAATGGGACGTCAAGCGGCTCGCGGCCAGCCTCGTCATCGCGGGCCGGGCCAACGGCTTCACGGCGGGACAGTGCCGCAGGATCGTGCGGAGCTGCGTCCGCTCGTACCGGGACAGGATGCGCGCGCTCGCGGGCATGGGCACCCTCGACGTCTGGTACGCCCGCGACGACGCCGACCAGGTCCGGGCGCTGCTGCCCGGCAAGATCGGCAAGGACGTCCGGCGCCGGGCGACCCTGGCGGCGGCCAAGGCCCGCACCCGGACCAACCTCCAGGCCTATGAGAAGCTCACCCGGGTCGTCGACGGGGTCCGCCGGATCAACCCCGACCCGCCGCTGCTCGTCCCCATCCACGACCTGCTGGGCGATGCCGAGCGCGCCCGGTTGGAGGACTCCCTGGGCGAGCTGATCGCGAAGTACGGGGCCAGCCTCCCGTCCGAGCGCAGGCACCTGCTGGACCGGTTCCACCCGGTGGACGTGGCGCGCAAGGTCGTCGGGGTCGGCAGCGTCGGTACCCGCTGCTGGATCATCCTGATGATGGGCCGCGACGACGAGGACCCGCTGCTGCTCCAGGCGAAGGAGGCCGACGAGTCGGTGCTGGCGCCGTTCGCCGGCGCGAGCCGCTACCGCAACCAGGGCCGGCGGGTCACGGCCGGGCAGCGGCTGATGCAGGCGGCCGGTGACATCTTCCTCGGCTGGGACCGGATCACCGGCATCGACGGCCGGGAGCGCGACTTCTACGTGCGGCAGCTGCGCGACTGGAAGGGGATCGCCCAGCCCGAGACGATGGCGCCGGACGCGATGGCGCTGTTCGGACGGCTGTGCGGCGCCTCCTTGGCCCGCGCCCACGCCCGCTCCGGCGACCCCATCGCCATCTCCGCCTACCTGGGCTCGGGCGACGCCTTCGACCGGGCGCTCGCCGAGTTCGCCGAGGGGTACGCCGACCAGAACGAGCGGGACCACTGGGCGCTGACCGGCGCCGTCCGCGACGGCCGTCTCCCGGCCGAGCAGATGTGAGGCCCGGCGGCCGGGAGGTGAGACCGGCTGATACGTGGGCATCGGGAGGGTGAACGGAGGGCCGGTGCCGTGCGGCGGCGGTGCCAACCGGGGGGAGCACCGTTGGACCTGCAGATTCTTCCGCTCGCGATCACCATGATGGCGGGCCCGCAGATCATGTCCGCGATCATTTTCGTGACGACCGGGAAGGCGGTGCCCGTCTCGCTGGCGTTCCTGCTCGGCGTGGCCGTGGCCGTGACGGCGGGCGTCGCCATCACCCGCGGCATCTTCGCGCTGCTGGGCCACGGCGTCTCGTTCGGCAGTTCCTCCGACTCCGGGTCGGCGGGAAAGATCATCCAGTATGTGCTGATCGCCCTGCTGATCGCGGCGGCGCTGCACAACTACGTGAAGCGCGCGACGATCGAGCCGCCCCGCTGGCTCGGCGGCCTGATGGACGCCGGGCCCCGCAAGGCGCTGATCACGGGCCTCCTGGTGATCCTGCTGATGCCCTCGGACATCATGGTGATGCTGACCGTGGGCGCCCACATGGAACAGCACCACCTCGGCTTCGCCGCCGCGCTGCCGTTCATCGGCCTGACCGTGCTGGTCGCGGCGCTGCCGCTGCTCGTCCTGCTGCTCTTCCACCGGCGCGCGGTGCGGGTGATGCCCGCGGTCCGGACGTGGATGAACTCGCACGCCTGGCTGATCAACATCATCACCTGCCTGATCTTCATCGCGCTCATCCACTGACCGCGCCGGCCGGCCGGACTGCCCGGCCGGGACGCCACCGGGGCGTCCCGGCGCCGGTCAGTCGGCGGCCCGGGGCGAGTACTTCACCAGCGCCCAGATCACCGTGACGTCCAGCGCGATGATCAGGAAGGACCAGACGGGGTAGTGGGGCAGGAACATGAAGTTCGCGATGCCGCTCGCCACCGCCAGGACGATGCCGATCGCGCGCGCCCAGAGCTGCCCGGTGAACACGGCGAACCCGGCCACGGCCACGACGATGCCGAGCACCAGGTGCGCCCAGCCCCAGGTCGAGACGTCCCACTTGAAGACGTAGTCGCCGCGGACCGCGTACAGGGTGTTGGTACGGATCGCGGCGAGCCCGAGCAGCGCGCCGAACACCCCGGACATGATCATGAGGCAGCCGGCGAAGATGGAGAAGCCCATCGCCGCCGCGGGCACCTCGTGGGCGCCCGTCCGGGTCGATCCGCGGTGCGTGTGACCGATCATTGTCTTCCTCCTGACATCGTGGCTGTCCTGCCGCGTTCATCGTCGGTTCCGCGGGGGTCACGCGGATCACCCGTGGCGGATGAGATGGACGGGGCGGACGCGGACCCCGCACAGCGCTCGCGCCCTGCCCGGCCCGTGCCCGCGCCGTGCCCGGCCCGTGCCCGCCGGGGCCGTATCACCCGCGGCGGAGGATGGCAGCGGCCGGACGAGCCGATGACATGGGTGGAGCCCGTCGCCGGGACCGTCCCGGAACCCGACGAGCGCACGTGCCGGGGAGGGCCCGCCATGTCGACGACGTCACCGCATGCGGGCGGACGCGCGGGCGGGACCGCGCCTCCGCCCATCTGGAGGAACATGGCCGGGCACCTCACGGGGGACGCCTGGGCCGTCGCGCTGACCGGCGGGGTGGCCGCGCTCGCCTTGGGGCTGGCCGTCGTGATCTGGCCGGACGTCACCATCGGGGTGCTCGCCGTCCTGGTCGGGCTGCAACTGATCATCAACGGGGTCTTCCGGCTCGTGCAGGCGGCCGGGGAGGGCGGCCCGGCGGGCATGCGGGCGCTGCTGGCCGTCCTCGGGGCGCTGTCGCTGGCCGTGGGCGTCCTCGCGCTGCGCGACCCGTTCCAGACGGCCACCGTGCTCGCCGTGCTCTTCGGCCTGTTCTGGCTGATCGGCGGGGTCATCGAGGGCGTCGCGGTGCTCGCCGACGGCTCCCGCGAGGGCCGGGCCGGCGGGCTGCTGCTCGCCGCGCTCTCGGTCGTGGCCGGAATCGTGGTGCTCGCCTACCCCTCCGCCGGGCTGGTCGCGCTGACCTGGCTGTTCGGGCTGTGGCTCATCACCTGGGGGATCGTGACGATCCTCGTGGCGCTGTGGATACGGGGCGCCCGCAAGCGCGCGGCGGCGGCGCGGTGATCCGGAGCCGTCCCCCGTCGCGAGGTCGCCGGCCGCGGACCCGGGAGCCGGGCCCGGGAGAGGAGACGAGCGGGGTGCGGAAAACGAACGACGGCGTACGGGGCGCGACCCGCGACTACGAGATCAGGATCAGGGGCCGCGTCGACGCCCCGTTCCGGCTCGCGTTCGAGGATCTCAGCATCACCCTCAACCCCGTCGAGACGGTGATGCGCGGCGCCGACCTGGACCAGGCGGCGCTGTACGGGATCCTCGAACGCATCCAGGACCTCGGGTTCGAGCTGATCGAGGTCCGCAGGCTCCCGCCCGCGCCGTCCACGTGACCGCCGGGCCGGGCCGCCGCCTCGGCGGGCGGCGCCTACAGCAGGTCGAGGTGGTGCGCCCGGCGGACGGCCTCGCCCCGGCGGGTCACCGCGAGCTTCCGGTAGATGCTCTTCAGGTGGGTCTTCACGGTGTTGACCGAGACGCACATCTCGGCCGCGATCTCGTCGGTGGTCAGCATCTCCGACAGCAGGCCGAGCACCTGCAGCTCCCGTGCGCTCAGCCGGTCGACGGCCACCGGGGCGCCGGTGCCGCCGTCCGCCGCGCTCCCCGCCGCGTTCTCCGGCGAGTTCCAGGGCGCGCCGTCCCCGGTCACCGGGCCGAGCGGCTCGATGAGGCCGCGGTGCGGGCGGAGCAGGTCGGGGTCGCCGCGCAGCACCGGGAACAGCCAGCTCCTGGCCTGCGCGAAGGGCAGGCTGATCCGCTCCCGCTCGCCGAGCCGGAGCGCGTGCTCCAGGGACCGGCGCCCCTTCGACCCGTCCTCGGCGCGGTAGGCCAGGCGGGCGTCCAGCAGCCACGCCTCCACCCGCACGTCGGCCGGGACGGCGGCGGACTCCACCAGCGCCGGGCGGACGGTGCGCGCCGCGGCCGCCGGGTCAGATCGGAAGAGCGTCGTGTAGGGAAAGAGTGTAGATCTCGGTGGTCGCCG
>NZ_CAACVB010000148.1 GCF_900659635.1 Actinomadura roseirufa
AGCTGCGCGGCGGGCGGACGGGGCGCCGGGCGCGGCCCGAACGTGGTCATGAGCGCTCCGCTGACCAGCGCGACCAGCAGCGCGCCCGCGATGATCGGGATGGCGACGCCGAACCGGGTGAGCGGCCGGACGAGCCGCCGGACCCGGGCGCGGCGGCGCCGGCGGCGCTCCTCGCGGCGGTAGGCGACGACGTCGCGGGCCAGCTCGCGGGCGTCGTCGGGCACCACGACGTCCACGTGGGGGAGCCCGTAGTCGTCGGGCTCCGGGTCGCCGTCTGGCCTCACGCCGTACCTCACCGTCCTTCGATCCGGTGGGCGCCGCGTCCGGCTCGTCCGGCGGCACGGAGCGCTTCGCCCTCTTCGGACCCTTCCGGGGCGCTTCGTACCCGCGCGACCCGGCTTGTTCACCTCCAGTATGGGCCGCTTCTGCGCGATCGACAGGGGATCTCCGGGGAGCGGACGGCCGGACGCGGGGACGATCACGCTCCGCGCATCCGCGCGTGCCCCGGGTGGACGGAAGTACGGCGAGCCGATCCCGCCATACCGGGATCGGTCACTCGATCGGCCGACTACCCTCTTGTCACCTGGGGGTCCTTCCCGCTAAGGGCGCCGGGACGGGAAACCTGTGTCGACTCGGTCACACTGCGTACGGAGAACAACGGTGAGATGCACTATTAAAGCCCTTTGTCAATACCCCAATAACGGGGCTGACCTGGGCATATGCAGTCAAGGCCGGTTCAGCCACGCTCGTTTCCGTGCTACCCTGGTTCTAGCGGAAGGGGTACTTGTCACATGACTTTCCAGGTCGGCGACACCGTCGTCTACCCCCACCATGGGGCTGCTCGGATCGAGGCCATCGAGACTCGCACCATCAAAGGTGAGGAAAAGACCTATCTGGTCTTGAAGGTCGACAAGGGCGACCTGACAGTGCAGGTCCCGGTCGAGAACGTCGAGGACGTGGGTGTCCGCGACGTCGTCGGCCAGGAGGGTCTGGAGAAGGTGTTCGAGGTGCTTCGCGCACCCTACACCGAAGAGCCCACCAACTGGTCGCGCCGGTACAAGGCGAACCTGGAGAAGCTCGCCTCCGGTGACGTCAACAAGGTCGCCGAGGTCGTTCGCGACCTGTGGCGGCGCGACAAGGAGCGCGGCCTGTCGGCCGGCGAGAAGCGGATGCTCGCCAAGGCCCGGCAGATCCTCGTGAGCGAGCTCGCGCTCGCCGAGAAGACCAACGAGGACAAGGCCGAAGCCCTGCTCGACGAGGTTCTGGCCAGCTGAGTTGAGCGCACGGATTCCACGGGTGGGCGTCGGTACCGACGTCCACCCGTTCTCGTCGGAGCCGCGGCCGCTCTGGGTGGCGGGCCTGGAATGGCCCGGTGAGGGCCACGGCCTGGCCGGGCACTCCGACGGCGACGTCGCCGCGCACGCGGCCTGCGACGCCCTGCTGTCGGCCTGCGGCCTCGGTGATCTCGGCGCCGTCTTCGGTACCGCCGACCCGCGCTGGTCCGGTGCGTCCGGCTGCGCGCTGCTGCGCGAGGTCGCCCGCCTCACCACCGAGGCCGGGTTCACCATCGGCAACGTCGCCGTGCAGGTCATCGGCAACCGCCCGAAGATCGGCCGGCGGCGCGCCGAGGCCGAGAAGACCCTCGGCGAGGCGCTGGGCGGCGCCCCGGTGAGCGTCTCGGCGACCACCACCGACGGCCTCGGCCTCACCGGCCGAGGCGAGGGCCTCGCGGCGATCGCGACCGCCCTCGTCCTGTCTGACTGAGGCCGCATTGGACATGACCCTCTTGGCTCTCTGGGCTTCCTGACAGCTCTTTACCCTCCGTCCCGCCGCTGGAGGCTCCGTCGAGCGTCTCTGGAGCCGCGGCGGTCAGATGGGCGTCGGCAGGACCGTTCCGGTGACCTCGCCCAGGGAGATGACCGATCCCGCCGCGCCCGGAGCCTTGGCCCGGATCGTGACGGTGTCGCCGTCCTCAAGGAAGGTGCGCTTCGTGCCGTCGCCGAGGTCCAAGGGATCCCGCCCGTTCCAGGTGAGCTCCAGCAGGCAGCCGCGCTGCTCGCGTTCCGGTCCCGACACCGTCCCGGACGCGAAGAGGTCGCCGGTGCGCAGCGGCGCGCCGTTCACGGTGGCGTGCGCGAGCTGCTGCGGCGACGTCCAGTACATCGACGAGAACGGCGGCCGGGACGCGACCTGCCCGTTGATGAGCACCTCCAGGTGGAGGTCCAGCCCCCACGGCTCGTCGCAACGCAGGTAGGGCAGCGGCTCGGGCTCCTGGACGGGCGGAAGGACGCGGGCGGGCTCCAAGGCGGCCACAGGAACGACCCAAGGGGAGATGGACGTCGCGAAGGACTTGCTGAGGAACGGTCCCAGGGGCTGTGACTCGAAGGACTGCACGTCCCGGGCGCTCCAGTCGTTCACTAGCACGAACCCGAAGACGTGGTCGCGGAACGCCGAGGTCGGCACGCCGCGTCCGGCGGGGGACGGGACGCCCACGACGAACCCCACCTCGGCCTCGAAGTCCAGCCGCAGCGACGGCCCGTAGGACGGCTCGTGCCCGCCCGGGGGCCTGCGCTGCCCCGCCGGGCGGACGATCGGCGTCCCGGTCGGGTACACCGTCCCGGCGCGGCCGTGGTAGGCGACCGGCAGCCGCTTCCAGTTGGGCAGGAGCGGGTCGCTGTTAGGGCGGAACATCCGGCCGACGTTGGACGCGTGGTGCTCCGAGGAGTAGAAGTCGGCGTAGTCGGCGACCTCGAACGGCCGCAGCAGCTCGGCCTCCGCCAGCGGGACCAGGTGCGGCTCCACCGACGGACGGTGCCAGTCGTCGCCGAGCAGCTCGATCAGCCGGGACCGGGTGGCCTGCCAGGTCGCCGGGCCCGCCGCCATGAAGGCGTTCAGGGATCCCGAGGCGAAGCAGCGGCGGTCGTCGATCAGCCCCGCGGCCGACAGGCCCGCCATGTCGAGAACGTGGTGCCCGATGGCCACGCCGACGCGAGGGAGCTCACCCCGACGGGAGAACATCCCGTAGGGCAGGTTCTCGATACCGAAGCCGCTGCCTTCGCTGCCCTCAACCCACGAAACGGTCGTCATAGCGACATTCCTTCCCCAACGGCCGAGGTTCTGATCGAGCGCGCGACCGCCGGTTCCGGCGGCTATTCCGCGGGTGGCACGGGAGAACTGCGGAAACTGCCCGAGGGCGGGCGGTTCCAGGTCAAGATCGGCAGATCTCCGATCTCCTCCTCGGTGCCTGATATAGAGCGATTTTCCGCTCTTCCACCGCGCTTACCGCCGTGATGGTCGCCGGGCCCGCCGTCCTGCTCGCCCTGCTGGCCGTCTTGCCCGTCGCCCTGCTCGCCGTCGGGGGCCTCGGAAGCGGTGCGGGACGGCGCGTCCTGCCCCTCGTCGCCCCCGTCGGGGTCCTCCGCGCGGTCGGCGAGCTGTTCGTCGTGCTCGTCGCCCTCCGCCTCGTACGCGGCGTCCTGAGGGGCGTACAGGCCGTCGTCGCGCGGGGCGTCGTCCAGGTCATCCTCGGCGCCGTTCTGTTCCCTGTGAGCGGCCTCTACGGCGGAGACAGGGCCGTACTCCTCGTCCTCCTCCGAGGCGTACAGGCCGTCGTCCTCCTCGGTGGCGTACCCGTCGCGGTGGTTGTCGCCCTCCGGGCCGTACCGATGGCGTCCGCCTTCGTCGAGGTACCCGCTATCGCGCGGGTCGTCCTCGTCGTACTGGTCGTCCTCCGCCCGGTATCCGGCGTGCCGGTCTGCTTCTGCGGCGTACCGGCCGTTGGGCGGCGCGTGTTCCGGGCCGTACTGGACCTGCCGTTCCTCGTCCTCGGTGTAGTCGTCCTCGTACTCGTCGTTCGCTCTGAAGCGGCCGTAGTCCCCTTCGTGCACGCCGTCGTACTCGTCGTCCCTGTACCTGGCGGGCATCACCAGGTCGGGACGAGTCGCACCGGGGCGCCGGTGCGCCACCGCGGGACGGGCGGGGGCCGCGAGGGCGGGCGGTCCCGGCAGCGCGGCCGGTCCGGGACGCTCGGCCTCCAGCGCGGGCCAGGCCGCGCCGCCGGAGTCGTCCGCCGAGCCGGCGGCCGGGGCCTCGATGACCTTGACGTGGCCGCGCTGCCGGTCGGGCGGCTCGGGGGCGTCCGCGGCGGGACGGACGGTCCGGATCTGCTTGACCATCGTCAGCCACAGCCACACGGCGAGGACGAGCATCACGTGCGGCGCCACCGCCACCCCCGTGCGCAGCGGGTCGCCGGGCAGTGCGCCGAAGCCCCGCAGCGAGCTCTGGACCGAGAGCGCGGCCGCCCCGCCCGCGAGGACGAGCAGCAGCGTCCAGCGGGTCAGCCGGGTCCACCAGCGGGCGTCGCGGGCGACGACCAGGGACAGGATCGTCAGCGCGGTGAGCGCGTCGGCCATCACCGGATAGACCGGTGCCCACCGGCGGCTCGCCCGGCCCGCGACGGCGAGGTCGCGGAGCATGTCGAAGGTGAGCACGAAGGCTCCGCCCGCCAGCGCGGCGACGACGAGCCCGGCGGCGGCGGTGAGGAGCCGGCGCTGGCCCCGGGTGTAGCGGGGCCCGCCGGAGCGGGTGGGATCAGATGGCATGGCTCTCGTTCCGGGAGGGGCGCCTGCGGGGAGTCGGCCGCCGCACGATCACGGTGGTCTCCAGGCGAGGTTAGCCAGCCCCAAGGGTGGTTAACC
Source organism: Actinomadura roseirufa (assembly GCF_900659635.1). Lineage (GTDB taxonomy): Bacteria > Actinomycetota > Actinomycetes > Streptosporangiales > Streptosporangiaceae > Spirillospora > Spirillospora roseirufa. Next base: position 4,698 of record NZ_CAACVB010000148.1, read on the forward strand.
GCAACTTCAAGCCGATCACTCGCCCCCTGTGTGTGTTAAGGGGTGAGACGTACCGTATGGATGACGACACCGTGCGCGAGCAAAGGAAAACGGACACGCCCAACGGAGGCAGCGATGCCGTACTACAGGGCCGTGGGGGAGATACCGCGGAAGCGTCACGTGCAGTTCCGGCGCCCGGACGGCGGGCTCTACGCCGAGGAGCTGATGGGGGAGGAGGGCTTCTCCTCCGATTCGAGCCTGCTCTACCACCGGTACGCCCCGACGGCGATCATCAAGAGCGAGGGGGTGACGGAGGAGCCGGCGGAGCTCGTCGCGAACCATCCGCTCCAGCCGCGCGCCTACCGCACCCAGGATTTGCCAGAGGACGGTGACCTGGTCCTGGGACGGCGGGTGCTGTTCGGGAACGAGGACGTCCGGGTGTCCTTCGCCGTCGTGACCGGTCCGAGTGAGCTGTATCGCAACTCGGTGGGCAGCGAGGTCGTGTACGTCCAGTCGGGCCGAGCGCGGGTGGAGACGACCTACGGGGCCCTGGACGTGGCGGAAGGCGACTACGTGGTCGTCCCCACTGGGACGATCCATCGCTGGATACCCGACGGGTTCATGAAGGCGCTCGTCATCGAGGCCAGGGGCCATGTCAGGCCGCCACGGCGTTACCTGTCCCAGTACGGGCAGTTCCTGGAGCACGCGCCTTACAGCGAACGGGATCTGCGCGGCCCGTCCGAGCCGCTGCTGGTGGACGGCGGGGAGGTGCCCGTCCTCGTCCGCACCAGGGGCGGGCTCTCGCGGCTGACCTACCTGCACCACCCGTTCGACGTGGTGGGCTGGGACGGCTACCTCTACCCGTACGTCTTCGACATCGACGACTTCGAGCCGATCGTGAAGCGCACGCACGCGCCGCCACCGGTGCACCAGACGTTCGAGGGGCCCGGCTTCGTGGTCTGCTCGTTCTGCCCGCGGCCGCTGGACTTCGACGACGAGGCCGTCCCGATCCCCTACAACCACCACAACGTGGACAGCGACGAGATGATGTTCTACGTGGCCGGGGACTACTCGGCGCGGAAGGGATCGGGGATCGGGATCGGGTCGATCACCCTGCACCCGTCCGGGTTCACCCACGGGCCGCAGCCGGGCGCGGTGGAGGCCGTGATCGACGCGGTGCGGCGGGGGGCCGCCACCACCACCGAGACCGCCGTCATGATCGACACCTTCCGGCCGTTGCGGCTGGGCGCGGCGGCCCGGCGCTGCGAGGACCCCGAGTACCCCTGGACCTGGGCCCGCGCCTCCCGGTGACCGCGCTCCGCGGCGACGGGCGGGGCGACCGTGCCGCTGGTCGCGGACCGATCCGGGCGCCCGGACTTGACGCTCCGTGCCGGATTGCCCGCCAAGTGCGGATCTTCGGAATGTTTTTCGCGGAAGATGTCGAGAACGCCTCGGCGGCTCCGATCCTTCTGCGACACGCGCGCAAAGGCGCCCGGACCGGGTGCCAGGACGATGAGGAGACACCGTGAAGTACATGCTGTTGATCTTCAACCGGCCCGGCTTCGTGGAGGAGCTGTCGCAGGCCGAGCGGGACGAGCTGTTCGGCGAGGTCCAAACGATCATGAAGGAGCTGACCGAGTCCGGCGAGCTCGTCGGCGGCGAGGCGCTGGCCGACCCGACCCGGACCAGGACCGTCCGGGCGCGGGACGGGCTGCCCGCGGTGACCGACGGGCCGTTCCTGGAGGCCAAGGAGCACCTCGCCGGGTACGTCACCGTCGACTGCGAGACCCCCGAGCGCGCCGTGGAGATCGCCTCCCGCTGGCCGGACGTCCGGTTCGGCGGGTACATGGAGGTCCGGGCGGTCCTCGGCGACGGCGGGACGGAGATGTGACCGACGCCGCCGCCGCGGAGGACCTGCTGCGCTCGCTCGCGCCCCAGGTCCTCGGCACCCTCGTCCGGCGGCACGGCTCGTTCGACGCCTGCGAGGACGCCGTGCAGGAGGCGCTGCTCGCCGCGGCCCTGCAGTGGCCCGGCGACGGAGTCCCCGCCAACCCGCGCGGCTGGCTGCTCACCGTCGCGACGCGGCGGCTCACCGACCAGTGGCGCAGCGAGAGCGCGCGCCGCGACCGGGAGGCCGCGGTCGCCGCCTGGGAGCCGCCCGCCGGGCCGGTGCCCGCGCCCGGCGAGGACGACCCGGCCGGCCGGGACGACACGCTGACGCTGCTGTTCCTCTGCTGCCACCCGGCGCTGACGCCGTCCTCACAGGTCGCGCTGACGCTGCGGGCGGTCGGCGGGCTCGGCACCGCGCAGATCGCCCGCGCGTTCCTGGTCCCCGAGGCGACGATGGCGCAGCGGATCAGCCGCGCCAAGCAGCGGATCAAGGCCACCGGCGCCCGGTTCGGCATGCCGCCGCCGCGGGAGCGGGCCGAGCGGCTCCGCGCCGTCCTGCACGTCCTCTACCTGATCTTCAACGAGGGTTACACCGCCTCCAGCGGTCCCGACCTGCAGCGCGCCGACCTGACCGCCGAGGCGATCCGGCTCGCCCGCGCGCTGCACGCGCTGCTGCCCGGGGACGGCGAGGTCACCGGGCTGCTCGCGCTGATGCTGCTCACCGACGCCCGGCGCGCGGCCCGGACGGACGGCGGGGGCCTGCTGATCCCGCTCACCGAACAGGACCGGTCCCGCTGGAACGCCGCCGAGATCGAGGAGGGCACGGCACTGATCACCGACGCGCTCACCTGGTCGCCGCCCGGCCCCTACCAGCTCCAGGCCGCGATCGCCGCCGTGCACGCCGAGGCGGCCCGCCCCGAGGACACCGACTGGCCCCAGATCCTCTCGCTCTACAAGCTGCTGTCGCACGTCGCGCCGAACCCCATGGTCACCCTGAACCAGGCGGTCGCCGTCGCGATGGTGCACGGCCCGCACGCGGGCCTCGACCTGCTGCGAACCCTGGACGACGATGAGCGCACGGCCGGGCACCACCGGCTCGCCGCCGTCCGCGCACACCTGCTCGAGACGGCCGGCGACCTCCCGGCCGCCCGCGCGGCCTACCGGACGGCCGCGCGCAGCACCACCAGCCTTCCCGAGAAGCGTTACCTAGAGACCCGGGCAGCCGGGCTGAACGGAGAGAAGACCATGCGCTCGTACACCCTGGACGTCCCAGGCGCGACCCTCCACTACGAGATCCGCGGCGGCGGCCCCACCGTCCTGCTGATCTGCGGCGGCGTCTACGACGCCGAGGCGTACTCCGCCCTCGCGTCGCTGCTCGCCGACCGGTACATGGTCGTCAGCTACGACCGGCGCGGCAACTCCCGCAGCCCCCTGGAGGGGCCGCCGGAGCCGCAGAGCATCGCCGAGCACGCCGAGGACGCCTCCCGCCTGCTGTCGGCCCTCGCCGCCGACCCCGCCTTCGTCTACGCCCAGGAGCCGGCCTACGTCTTCGGCAACAGCTCCGGGGCCGTGATCGCGCTCGAACTGGCCGCCCGGCACCCCGAGCAGGTCCGGACGGTCGTCGCGCACGAGCCGCCGCTGCTGCCGCTCCTCCCGGACGCCGACCACTGGCGCGCCGTCCTCGCCGACGTCGAGGAGACCTTCGCCAAGGAGGGCCCCGGCGCCGCCATGGCGAAGTTCGGGGTGGAGATGGGCATGCAGGACGACGGCGGCGCGCAGGACGGCGCCACCGAAGGCGAAGCCGCGGAAGGCGGAGCGGACCAGGGCGGACCGGCGGAGGCGCCGTCCCCCGAGATCCTGGAGATGTTCGCCAGGATCGAGCGGAACACCGGCTTCTTCATCGGCTACGAGGTCCCCTCCTTCGGCCGCCACGAGCTCGACCTGGACGCGCTGCGCGGCTCGTCCGCGGAGATCGTGCTGGTCGCGGGGGAGGACTCGGAGGGGCAGCCGCCGCAGCGGGCCACGCTCATCGCCGCCGACCGGCTCGGCGTCACCGTGCAGCGGTGGCCCGGCGGCCACGGCGGCTTCGGCACCGACGCCAAGTCGTTCGCCGACCGTCTCGGCGAGCTGTTCGGCGAACCCTGACAACCGCTGCCGAACCGGCGCCGGGTGGCCGAAGTGCGCCGCGCGATTGCACTCCGATCCAATAACCTGGGCCTGTGAGCCTGCACCTGTACGACACCGGTACCCGTAGCGTCCGCGCGTTCGAGCCCCTGGAAGAGGGCCGCGTGGGAATGTACGTGTGCGGTGCGACTCCGCAGGCCGCACCGCACATCGGCCACCTGCGCTCGGGCGTCATCTACGACGTCCTGCTGCGCTGGCTGCGCCGGTCCGGCTACGCGGTCACGTTCGCGCGCAACATCACCGACGTGGACGACAAGATCCTCACGGTGGCGGCCGAGCAGGGCGTGCCCTGGTTCGCGGTCGCCGAGGCCAACCAGCGCGTCTTCGGCCGCGGTTACGACCTGCTCGGCTGCCTGCCGCCGACGATCGAGCCGCGCGCCACCGGGCACGTCCCGGAGATGATCGTGCTGATGCGGCGCCTCATCGACAAGGGGCACGCCTACGCGGCGGGCGGCGACGTCTACTTCGACGTCAAGTCCTGGGCGGACGAGTACGGCGCGCTGTCCAACCAGCAGCTGGAGAACATGCGCTCGGCGGGCGACACCCCCAACGAGGACCGCAAGCGCGACCCCCGCGACTTCGCGCTGTGGAAGGGCGCCAAGCCCGGCGAGCCCGCCTGGGAGACGCCCTGGGGCGAAGGACGGCCCGGCTGGCACCTGGAGTGCTCGGCGATGGCCACCAAGTACCTCGGCCCGGTGTTCGACATCCACGGCGGCGGCGTCGACCTGATCTTCCCGCACCACGAGAACGAGCTCGCCCAGTCCCGCGCCGCCGGCGATGGCTTCGCCCGCTACTGGCTGCACAACGGGCTGCTCACCGTCGACGGCGCGAAGATGAGCAAGTCCGTCGGCAACGTCGTGCTGCTGCCCGACCTGCTCGGCCGGGCCCGTCCCGCCGAGATCCGCTACTACCTGGCCTCGGCGCACTACCGGTCGCTGATGGACTACACCGACGCGGCCCTGGCCGAGGCGGTCTCGGCCTACCAGCGCGTCGAGGGCTTCGTCACCCGCGCCGCCGAGGTCGTCGGCGCCGGGGCCGCGGACGCCGCCGTCCCGGCCCCGTTCGCCGCCGCGATGGACGACGACCTCGGCGTCCCGCAGGCCCTGGCGACCCTGCACGAGACCGTCCGGGAGGGCAACAGCGCCCTCGCCTCCGGCGACCACGACGCTGCCCGCGCCCGGCTGGCCTCGGTCCGCGCGATGGCCGACGTCCTCGGCCTCGACCCGCTCTCGCCGCAGTGGGACCAGACCGGCGCCGACGACCTGCGCCCCGTCGTCGACGCGCTCGTCGCCGTGGCCCTGGAACAGCGCCAGGCCGCCCGCGCCCGCAAGGACTACCAGGCCGCCGACACCATCCGGGACGGCCTCGCCGCCGCGGGCGTCCTCGTCGAGGACACCCCGCACGGCGCCCGCTGGGAGCTGAAACGCGACTGAGCGGTCCGCGCGGCGGATAAAATGGGCCGTTCCCGGGCGATCGCCGCTGTGCCGCCGGGAGGATCTGAGCCGCCCGACAGCCACGAGGGCGTGCGAGCCGCAATCGTCGCGAGGGGCGTACCGACATGGCCAAGCGCAAGGGCAAGGGACCCACTCCCAAGGCCGAGGACCGGCACTGGCACGGCAAGCGCCAGAAGGCCCGCGCCGTGAAGAGCGCCCGGCGGACCGGCACCCCGACCACGGGCCCCGGCGCCCGCGGCCGCGCCGCGGAGACCCCCGCCGGACGTCCCGCCTCCCGCCCGGCCGGCGCCCGCCGCGCCAACGGCGAGGTCCCCGAGCTGGTCACCGGCCGCAACCCGGTCGTCGAGGCGCTGCGCGCGGGCGTCCCGGGCAGCGCCCTGTACGTCATGTCCGGTACCGACGAGCGGATCCGCGAGGCCATCCAGATCGCCGCCGACCGCGGCGTCCCGCTGCTGGAGACCGGCAAGAACGAGCTCGACCGGCTCACCGACGGCGCCGTCCACCAGGGCATCGCGCTCCAGGTCCGCCCGTACCGCTACGCGCACCCCGACGACCTGCTCACCGGCACCACCCCGCTGATCGTCGCGGTGGACGGGATCACCGACCCCCGCAACCTCGGCGCGATCGTCCGCTCCGCCGCCGCGTTCGGCGCCACCGGCGTCGTCGTGCCCGAGCGGCGCGCCGCCGGCGTCACCGCGGGCGCCTGGAAGTCGTCCGCGGGCACCCTCGCGACCGTCCCGGTCGCCCAGGCCGTCAACCTCGCCCGCCAGCTCAAGGCGTACCAGAAGGCGGGCTGCTTCGTCGCCGGCCTGGACGCCCGCGGCGGCGTCACCGTCGCCGACCTGGAGCTGGCCACCGGCCCGTTCGTGCTGGTCGTCGGCTCGGAGGGCAAGGGCCTCGGCCGCCTCGTCGCCGACACCTGCGACATGCTCGCCACCATCCCGATGCCGGGCCGCGCCGAGTCCCTCAACGCGGGCGTCGCCGCCGGCATCGCCCTCTACGAGGTCAGCCGCCTGCGCTCCTGACGCCGCGCTCCTGACACCGCGCTCCTGACACCAGGGCCCGCGCACCCGTCCGGGCGCGCGGGCCGCCCCGTCGGAATAATCTCAACGTTCACAGACTTGGTGTTCATGTAACGCTGGGATCCCCGATGCCAAGGACGTCCGATGACCCCCCGCGCCCGCCACCTCGGCGACGCCGCCCTCGCCGCCCTCGCCCCCGCGAGCTGGGGCACCACCTACGTCACCACCACCACGCTGCTGCCCCCGGACCGCCCGCTCCTGGCCGCCACGCTGCGCGCCCTGCCCGCCGGCCTCGTCCTGCTCGCCCTCACCCGCCGCCTCCCCAAGGGCGCCTGGTGGTGGCGGTCCGCGGTGCTCGGCATGCTCAACTTCGGTGCCTTCTTCCCGCTGATCTTCTTCGCCGCCTACCGCCTGCCCGGCGGCGTCGCCGCCACGATCGGCTCCGTCCAGCCCCTCGTCGTGGCGCTGCTGTCCCTGCTCGTCCTGCGGGTCCGCCCCGCCCGCGCCGTCCTGCTCGCCGCCATCGCCGGCACCGGCGGCGTCGCGCTGCTCACCCTGACCGCCGAGGCCCGCCTGGACCCCCTCGGCATCGCCGCCATGCTCACCGCCACGTCCCTGATGGCCACCGCGATCGTCCTGGCCAAGAAGTGGGGCCGCCACGAGTCGCCGCTGGCGCTGACGGGCTGGCAGCTCACCGCCGGCGGCCTCGCCATCGCCCCGCTGACCCTCGCCGTCGAGGGCGTCCCCCCGGCCTTCACCGGCGAGAACCTCCTCGGCTTCGGCTACCTCGGCCTCGTCGGCACCGCCGTCGCCTACGTCCTGTGGTTCCGCGGCATCGACCGCCTCGCCCCCACGTCCGTCTCCCTCCTCGGCCTCACCAATCCCCTGGTCGCCACCATCGCCGGCCTCACCATCCTCGGCCAGACCCTCACCCTCGGCCAGGCCACCGGCTTCACCATCGCCCTCGCCGCCCTCGTCGCGGGCCAGGTCCTGGCCAGGAAGCCCGCCCCACCGGCACCCGAGACCGAGGCCGAACCCCGCCTCACCGCCGCCTAGAAGTCCCCCTGGAACGGCCGCACCTCGATCGGCAGCCCCGTGACCAGCGCATACCGTCCGGCCCACTCCAGCGCCTCGTCCAGACTCGGAACCTTGATGACCGTCATCCCGCCGAGGAACTCCTTCCCGTCGGCGTACGGCCCGTCCGTCGCGATCGCCTGCCCTCCCACGGCCCGGACCACGGTGCTCGCGTCCGGCGGCTCCAGCCCGCCCCCGAACACGTACGCCTCCTCATACTCCAGCTCCCGCCGCAGCTCCCGGATCTCCTGCATCACCTTCTCCAGGAACTCCGGCGGCGGCACCACGCCCACCGGCTGGTACATGTAGAGCGCGTACTGCTTCATGTCCCCTCCCAGCGTCCGTGCCCCTACTCGAACGCTCTCCTCCCACCGCCCCGGAGACACCCAAAAACTTCGCCAAGCCCCGCCAGCGAACCCCCCGCCCCGTGGACTACGATGCGGGACGAGCCCGCCGGCGTAGCTCAACTGGCAGAGCATCTGTCTTGTAAACAGAAGGTTAGGGGTTCAAGTCCCCTCGCCGGCTCCCAGCTCAGAGCCCCCTTCCGATCAAGGAAGGGGGCTCTTTTGGCGACCATGGGAGCCACGGCGGGAGCCACGAGACTCAGCCGCCGAACAGCGCCCCGCTCATAGCCTCAGCCGCAGCGCGCTTGTCGTCCACGACCAGGTGCCCATAGGTGTCCTTCGTGATGGCGATGCCCGCATGCCCGAGGATCTCCGAGACCACGTGCAGCGGCGTTCCCTGCGCGAGCATCAGCGAAGCGCCCGAGTGCCTCAGCTCATGCGGATGCCAGTGACCGAGCTTCGCCCGCTTGGCGAGCTTGGAGAAGGTGTGCGAGAAGTTGTCGGGATCTGTGGGCGTACCGACCACAGACGGAAAGATCAGCCCGTGATCCCGCCACTGTTCGCCGAGGGACAGCCGCGTCTTGGCCTGGTCCGCGTGCAGCGTGCGGAGCTTGGTTATGATCTCGGGCGTGAGTACGAGGGTGCGCCGTGACTTGGCCGTCTTCAGCTCATTGATCACGATGCGGGTCTTCCGATCGCTGTTCTTGTCACGGTTCTTGATCCGTTTGACCGCATGCGTGAGCCGGAGCGTCCCGGCCTCCCAATCGAGGTTCTCCCAGCGAAGCCCGAGAACCTCGCCACGGCGCAAGCCGTACGCCAAGGCGACCGTGATCGCACTCCCGTACCGGTGACTCTCAACCGACTTCAGAAGGCTTTTCGCCTGGTTGAGCGTGAGCGTCCGCCCCTCCCGCTGAGCAGTACGGGGAGCCGCCGAAAGCGCGGCGACATTGCGCACGACAAGCCCCTCCTTCTCGGCCTGTGTGAGCGCCCGGCGAAGAACGGTCCGCATGTTCCTTCGAGAGTTCGCGGCGTATCCGGCCTCCAGCTTCGAACTCCAGAGCCGGTCCACCTCCGCGACCGTCAACTTGTTGAGCTTCTTTCGACCGAGCGCCGGTACCAGGTGCAGGCGAACCATGTCCCCATAGTCGTCCTCCGTGGACTCCGCCACCGTGCCAGGCAGATTCACCAAGACCCAGCGTTCAAGGAACGCCTTCACCGTGATCTGGTCATCCGGCACCGTGCCAGCATCAACGGCATTGCGGACCTCCTTCAGCTTGCGAGCGACCTCCGCACGAGTCCGCCCCGAGACCTTCTTACGGACGCGCCGCCCTTTGTCGTCGTAACCCACGGACACCGCGCCCCTCCAGCGGTCCCCGTCCTTGTAGATCGAGTCTTCGCCGTTGCCGCGTCGCTTGGTCATGCCGCGTCCGCCTTCTCTTCGAGCTGGGCAACGAACTCGGTCAGCGCCGTTGCCGGGATCCTTCGATTGCCGCCGAACCGGACAGACCGCAGTGCGCCCGAGCGCATGAGGTCATAGACCTTCGTGCGACCGATGCCGAGCAGCACGGCCGCCTCTTCCGGCTTCCACAGGAGCGGCTGAACCGCCCCGTCCGTCTTCGCAGTGGTCACGCTGCCTCCGCGGTTGCCGAGAGTTCTGGCGTGTGGTTCTGGGTCGCTTGGTCGAGCTGTGCGCGGCGTTGCGCCCGTTCGTTGATCAGGAGGAGTAGCCGCCGTTCGATGGGCTTGACGTCGGGGTCGGCGGGTCCGGCGCGTTCCCAGACGTGGGCCGCTTGCGGGTCGGACGGGTTGATCACGGGGATTCCGGCCTCAGCCAGCCGCGCCAGGGCCCACGCCTTCCGGTCGGCCTTGTGACCAGCGAGGGTCTTGCCCGACCACTTGCGCGAGACCAGGACGCGGCGGCCGCCGTAGCCGAGGTGCCGACGCTGGTGTGCCTTGCCCTTGCAGAACCCCGGAGTCATCCCCTTGCGGGGGTTCTTGGGCTGAACGCCGTAGCGGAGCCAGTTGGCGCAGGTGGGCGAGCACGGTTCGTACCGCAGCGCCTCCGCCATCCGCTCGACGTGATCGCGCTCTGCACTGGAGTCGGGTTCGTGGCACTCGGCCACGCTCTTGACCAGGTACTTGGTCAGGTAGCCGATGAGCCGACGCGAGTCGGGCGAGTCCGCCATGACGCCTTGTGCGTCGATCTGCCGCCCGAACCGGACCACGTGCAGCGGTTGCGCGTCCTCGTCCAGGGCGAGCGCGTCGAGCGCGTCGTCCCAGGTGGGGAGGACTTCTCCGGTGCTGTTGTCGATGTAGCCGCCGGAGTCGCCGTTGGCTTGGTCGTCCCAGACAGGCAGCGCCTCACCCGAGTACACGACCCGATCAGTCGGAGGCCACCAGACTTGATGGTAGGTAGCCGCGACGACCTGACGCAGTTCCGCGCGTGACACCGTCCCGCGGATTGCCATGTGCAGGTGAGGGGCGAGCCTGCGCTGTGGTTCGACGACCGCGAAGTACTGGACGTCATAGCCGACGAACCGGCGGAGGTTCTGCACGAACCGGTCGACCAGCTTGGAGAAGTGGACCGCGTCCCGCGCGGCCCGCGCGTAGTCGTAGCTCTGCGGGTCGACCGGGGTCCCGTCCGAGCGCACGCGCCCGTAGGAGTCGAGAGTGAGGGTGAGGAACAGCGAGGGCCGGAAGGTCTTGCCGTCGCGGCCGGTGAAGGTCTTGCCGACGGTCCGCGCGTCGACCGGCCGCCGGGGAAGGTCGGGCACGTCCTGCCGCCGACGGGTCGACCGGGCCCGCCGGCCCCTGACGTCATCACCGGTCCGCAGGGTCCCGTGCACGCCGGACCGCTCGATCTCGCCATCGAGTTCGCCGACCACCTTGTCCCAGAACTCCACTCCCTCCCCGTGCGAGGACCCCGAGGCGGCCGCCTGGTCCCGTTCGGCCTGTGCGCGTGCCCGTAGCTCCATGAGCGCGCGTTGCTCGGCGTCGGGTTCGTTGCGCTGGAACACCGGTTCGGTGTCCAGGTGCCAGCCCTGTCGGCACTGCACGGCTCGTAGCTTGCGCTTGCGTTCGGCACAGGGAGGGCAGACCGAGGCGAGCGTGTGACCGCACGGCACGTACACGACTTCGGAGGTGCCGGTGTGCAGGTCGGTCCGCCGCATGGGGACGGGCCGGATGCACACGCCGTGGTCGATGGCGACCGCTTCCAGGACCCCGCGCGCCAGCGCCGGAAGCCGCTTGAACACCGCCCCTTCACCCGACCCAGCCTCAGCACCGGACCCGGCGCCCGGGGTCTGGTCGTCGATGGGGGAGCCGTCGACGGCGAGCTGAGTCACGCCGCCTCACCCGCATCCAGGCCAGGGGCAGCGGCCAGGGACGCCGAGCACCCAAGGGCGACCATGGCGTCGATGTCGTCATCGGAGACGAACGCCGCCCGGACCCGCACCGGATCGGGTGAGATCTCCAGCCGGACGAACGCCACCCCCGCCCCGATCTCCGGGACGGACGAGATCTGATCGGCCAGCGCGCCCCGGTCACGTGCACCGTCGCCGAGGATCATGTCGACCTGTTCCGACTCGTCCAACCTCAGGGCGATCTTGTCCGGGAACAGGTTCCGGATGTTGTTCGCTTCCTTGCGCGCGTCTTGTTGTGCGGCGATGACGCAGTAGCCGACCGAGCGGCCCTGTGTGGCCAGCACGGCGAGGGCCGACTCGGCCCGCTTGCGGAGGTCCCGCTCGGGGCAGTAGGCCGTCAGGAACGCCGCCTCATCGACGATCACCACCCGGAACGGATGCTCACGCGACGGCGAGAACGACCGCGTCACCCCCGCGAAGTCCTCCGCCCGCTCGTTCATGTCCGACGCGGCCTCTTCCAGGAGCTTGACCATGCCCCCGGACGGGTCGGAGGAGTAGCGGCCGTAGCGCTCGAACAGGGGACGCCCGAAGGACAGTTCCATGCGCTTGGGATCGACCGCCCAGACCTCCACCAGCCCCGCCAGCATCAAAGGCAGCACCGCCCGCACCAGCGACCACAACACCGACCCCTTGCCCGAACCCGTGGCCCCAGCGACCAGGACGTGAGTTCCCAGCAGGCGCAGCCGCCACGGGGACCCGTCCTCCGTCCGCCCGACCGCAAGCGCCGTCAGATCCACCGCGGCCGCGTCCAGGATCGGCAAGGCCGGGATCGGCTCGGCGAGCGCATCGCGGCGGACGAACTCCAGCCAGACGCGGCCGGGGCGGTCGCCCTGGCGGACGCGGACGAGGGTGGCGCCGAACCCGTGCGCCAGGTTGGCCGAGACGCGCTCCCACGCTTCGGGAACTTGTCCCCGGAGCATCTGAACCAGGACGCGATCGGCCATGGGGCCGGAGCGGACGCGGACGATGGAGGGCAGGAACTCCCGCCCCTTGCGGGTCTTGGTGAGTCCGGCGGTGGCCAGGACGGTGTGCCAGTGCCGCCGGTAGACCCGCACCAGCCGCCACCGCGAAACCGCCGGCCTGACTCCCCAGCGGACGAACGACGGCCGGTCGACCAGTGCCCAGACGCCCACGCTCATCAGGACGAGGACCAGGACGACGGCGGGGACGGCCCAGCCGAACCGGACGCCCAGCCACCCCAGCCCGCAGGCCAGGGACACCGGGACGATGTTGCGGACCAGGAACACCACCACGCCCACCAGCGCACGGACGGCGTTGACGAGCAGCACCAGGCCCTCCGGCATGTGCCACACCGGCGGAGCCCACTTCGGCGGGGCGAACGGGTCTGTGTCGGCTTCGACCGCGACGTTCTCACCGGGGCCGAGCTTGCGGAACTCCCAGGACATAACCTGGAGACCTCTCTCTTGAGGGATCAGGGGAGAACCGGGGCGGCCTGAGGTACCAGGCTCAGGCCGCCCCACCTTGCAAATCAGGCCACCGAGTCCGCACGGGACTCGTCACTCTCGGAGGCCATCGCGTACAGCCGCTCACACTCGGCCACGTACGTCTGAACCGCTTCCAGCAGCTCATGCGCGTTGTCGACGTCCGCCGCCGTCACAGCGCCCCGGCCACTCGTCAGCATCAGCGACAGCCCGGTGCCCCAGACAGCCAAGATCGGCCCGGACGCGGGGTAGGTGTGGCAGTCGATCCGAGTCCCCTGCGCCAAGAGCACCGTCACGTCGCTGAAGGTCCGGTCACTCATGCCGCACCCCGCTCCGACGACCGGCCCGACCGACGGGCCAGACCGCCCCCGCCCCGGTACAGCCGCTCCACCTCGGTGGCGTAGGCCGCCGCCTGCTCGGCCAGCCGCCGCGCGAACTCCACATCACCCGCGCTCAGCCGCTCGGGAAGCGTGAAGGTCACCAGCACCCGACCCGCCGCCACCGAGAACAACGGCGTCCGACCCCGAAACCCCAGGAACTTCGCCGACGCCGACGAGTCGATCGGCAGCGTCAGCGCCGACATGCGCCCGCCCGTCCCGCGCGACATCAGACCGCCGCCTTGTCCGCACCCGAACGACCCGCGCTCTTGCCCCCGCCACCGGCCGCACGGACCTCACGCGCCCGGAAGGAGTACGCCACGCGCGGACGCTTCCCCGTCTCTTCCACGTACGGCGTGACCGTCAGCCCGCCGAACTCCACCGGACGGAACGGCCCGTAGGACGGCTCCGGCAGCACCGGGCACACCTCCGCGCTGATCTTGACCCGGATCGCCGACGCCTTGTGACCCGCCGCCGGGTCCGCGTCGTAGACGTCCACCACCCACACCGGCAGACCGCTCTCCTTGTCCACCTCCTGACGCTTGGTCTCGAAGTTCTCCAGCACCTCCGCCGGACCCGTCGCGTACACCCCGTGCGGGAACACCGCACCGAACTCCACCGGGATACGCCCCAGAACCGCCACCGTGGATCACCATCCATCTCGACTACCCGACAACTCGTATTGTCGAGTTGCTTCGAATGTAAGCGATCACGAGTAACTCGACAAGTCGAGTTGCCGTTAAGATGGAGTGATCTAGGTCACGTCACAGGGTGTAGGTGTCTTCCAGGTCGTGAAGCTCGCCAGGCAGCGCGAGTTCGACGACGAGGACGACACGACCCTCCGAGTCGTGGACGGAGGCGAGGACCCCGAAGATCGGGGATCCCTTCGAGATCTCCAACAGCTTCGCTTCTTCCGTGGTGGGACGTCGCGCGCTCAGTCGTTCCACCACATGAGCAAGCCGCACCCCAGATCCGGCCTGGAGGAGCCGACGCAAAGGGACCGTCAGCGGCTCGGCCTGGTCGAGTCCGGCCGTCCGGCCGAGTTCCTGTGACGCCCACAGCGACACCAGTTCGCAAGCCGTGTCGCCTTCCCGTCCGATGTACTGACGTCGCAGAACCGGAGCGCCGCCGACATCCAGCAGCCGCGCGACGTGAGCGGGAGCCGCCGCCGGCCCGGCTTCCCTCACCTCCACCGAGGACTCTGCCTCCGCCTGGTCCAGAACGGTCCGTGCGGGTCGCGACGCCTCAGCACCACCGGAGGGAGGGGCCGCCTTGACGAAGGAACCGCGCCCGTGTTCGCGTTCGATCTCGCCGCGGAGCTGCATCGCTTGCAAGGCCCGGACGACGGTGGGACGCGAGACGCCGAACTCCTTCACAAGCTGAGCTTCTGATGGCAACGCCGACCCCGGCGGATAGGTCCCGTTTGCGATCCTTCGGCGCAACGCCTGAACGATCTGGGCGTACTTTGGGGGCGCGTACTCCATGTCATCTGACATGACGACCTGCCATCAGCTCGACAACTCAAGTAGTCGAAGCGTAGCCCCGCAGGTGTCCGTATGTCACGCCTCTACCCAGCTCAAGGGTGGGAGCGGGACCGGTGACGGGGGTTTCCCGGCCAGAAACCGGCCGCCGCGTCACCGGTCCCGCGGCTCATCGAAGAGGCGACAGAACGATAGGAAACCCCCTTCTCTAGGAAGAAGGGGACAGGAGCAGGCGAAGGCCACGTAGTAGGACGCGCCAACGACGAACGAGCAGTAACCGCAATCGATGGCCCGAACCGCATCCCTGAACCTCGGGTCGCCCGACGCCCGGCCGTCAAAGACGAGGAGGTCACGCACGGCCTTGAGGGCTGTAGCGCGGTCATGCCGTTCGGCGAAGGTCTGTCGCCTTCCCAGGCGCGAGGTGCCGACATGCCAGTGATCGGCCACACCTGGGAAGACGCTCATTCCTCGGCGCCCCTATCGGGCCGGAACCCGTAGAGGACCCGCCCGACCACGAACGTAGCCATCACTCACCCCCGGTCGCGCTCTCGTGAGGGTTGTGCAGGTAGCCCAGGATGTAGACCGCAGCGTCCACGACCTGATCAGCGTCCGCGATCGGTTCACCCCACGAGTAGGGTGGGCCGTCGGCGAGGTTCCGGCTTGCGTGCCGGTCCTTTTCCGACGGCCCCCCTCCGAACCCGCCGTGCGACTTTCACCGCAACGGGCTCTC
>NZ_CAACVB010000149.1 GCF_900659635.1 Actinomadura roseirufa
CGGCGAGCCCGCGCACCCGCTCCGACGGCGCCGCCGGGGCGACGGGCACCGGCACCGCCCCGGCGTACAGGGCACCGAGCAGATACCGCAGCAGGGCGGCGCCGCTCGGCAGCCGGAGCAGCACGACCGAGCCCGGCCGCGGCAGCGCCGCGGCGAACATGCCCGCGATCGCGGGGACGGTCGCCTGCGGCTCGGGCCAGGGATCCAGGTCGATCACACGCCCGGCGACGTACGCCTCGGCCGCCTCGCTCGTGAGCGGCAGCCCGGCGCCCTCCATCAGAGGCCCTCCTTCGGCGGGACCGGGGCGTCGTCCCGCTCGACGATCCGGCCGTGGACGGTGTGGACGGCCCCCGTCACGCTGTGCTCGGCGACGGCGACGTAGCGGCACTGGCCGGTCGCCGTCCAGTGCGACACGATCGCCAGGGCCGCCGCCCGCGCCGTCGCGGGCGGCATGCCGAGCAGCAGGGTCGGGCCGCGGAAGCCGAGGACGACGCACGCCAGCCCCGCGAGCGAACCGGGGCTCGCGCCGGCGAACCGCAGGGGCGACACCCGGCCGCGCGCGGCCTGCCGGCCGATCGACCCCATGGTGTGCCGCGTGGCGTACTCGCTCACCGCCAGCACGCCCGTCCGGGCGAGGGCCTCCCGGGCGTGCGGCCCGGCCCGTTCGAGGGCGAGTTCGAGCGCGTCCACCACGAGCCAGGCCACCGGGTCCGCGTAGAACGACGCCCGGGTGCGGCCCGCCGAGCCGAGGTCCGCGGTCCTGGCCAGCCCGTCGCCCGCCACCCGCAGCCCGTCCGCCTCACTCCACGCGTTCATCGTCAGACGCCGAACGCCAGGCAGGTGATGAACCCGCCGAAACCGAGGGTCAGGCTGAGCCCGACGCCCTTGTCCACCGGCGCCGCCCGCCCGGCGGGGATCGGCGGCCCGAACCCCTCCACCACGTCCCGCAGCCCGGCCACCGGCGGCGCCCAGCCGTGCCGCAGCGCCAGGATCACGGCGATCGCCTCGACCGCGCCCGTCGCGCCGAGACTGTGGCCGAACGCGCCCTTCGTCGCGAACACGACCGGGCGGTCCGCCCCGGCGAAGAGCCGGGCCAGGCTCGCGGTCTCCACGGCGTCGTTGGCGGGCGTGCCCGTCCCGTGGGCGTTGACGACGGCCACGTCGGGCAGGCCGAAGCCGGTGCCGGCCAGCGCGGCGCGGACGGCGCGCAGCACCCCCTCCCCCGACGGGTCCGGCACGGTCATGCCCGCGCCGTCGTTGGCCGCGCCCGCGCCGTGCACGACGGCGTAGGGCGTCACCCCGCGGCGCCGCGCGGACTCCGCGGTCTCCAGCACGAGGCAGCCGCCGCCCTCGCCGAGCAGCGTCCCGTCGGCCCGCCGGTCGAAGGCCCGCAGCCGGGTCGGCGACATCGTGCCGAGCGCGCTGTGCCCCAGCCGTTTCGCCGGGGTGAGGACGTCGACTCCCGCGCACAGGCAGGCGTCCGCGGCGCCGGAGCCGAGCAGCGCCGTCCCGGCGGCGATCGCGTCCGACCCCGACGAGCACGCCGTGCTGACCACGACGGGCGGGCGGCTCATCCCGAGCCCGCGCGCCACCTCCCCGGCCCACCGGTCCAGCGGCGCGTCCTCCCCGTCGAGGTGGGCACCGAAGCTCGTGCCGATGACCAGGCACGGCTCCTCGTCCGGCGACCCGGGGACGAGCCCCGCGTCGGCGCGGGCCCGGCCGATCGTGTCGGCGGCGATCGCGCGCTGCCGCGCCGCCGGGCTCCGCGTCCCGCCGGGGGCGGCCACGGGGGCGGCGAGCGCGTTGCGCAGCCGGTGCTCCGTCCGCACCTCGGTGATGCCCGACTCCCCGTTCAGGAGACGGCTCCACACCCGCGTCATATCGGTGCCGAGCGCGGTCGTCCAGGCCATCCCGGTGACGCAGACGGTCACCACAGCTGCCGTCCGAGCTGCTCGACCTTGACCCGCACGAGCGAGCCGCGGAAGGCCGCGACCGGCCGGTCCTCGACGGTCGCGCGACAGGAGAAGTGGAAGGTGGTCGGGGTGATCCGGTCGCTGCGCACGTCGAAGACGACCTGGTCGCCGACCACCACGATCTTGTGGAACTTGCTGTGCACCGACCCGATCAGCGTCAGCTCGTCGTCGCCGAGCAGCGACGTGCTCATCTGGTAGAGGATGATCCCGGACTGGGCGAACGCCTGGATCAGATGGCTCCCCGGGAAGATCGCCCGCTCCGGGAAGTGGCCGGCGATGCTGTCCATCGTCCCCGACACCGCGAGCGTGCTGCGCAGGTACTCGCCCGGCCGGTGGTCGAGCACCCGGTCGATGTAGATCATCGGGTGCCGGTGCCGGAGCCACCGCTTGATCTCGGTGAACCCCAGCACGCCGTCCGCCGTCACGGGGGCCGTGGCATCGGTCATCGGGCTGCTCCCTCCATACGGTCCCGCAGTCTCGCCCGGAGGCCGGCCGGGATCCTGGCCGGCGCCGCGGCCGTGCCGGAGACCAGGCACAGCCGGAGGCTCCCGCTGGCCAGCAGCGCCCCCTCGTCCCCCCGCGCCTCGTCCCGCCGTACCTCGCCCGCGAACCGGAACGACGCCCCGCCCACGTGGTCGACCCGCACCGGCACCTCGATCCGGTCCGGGAAACGGGCAGGGCGCACGTACCTCACGCTCAGCTCCATCACGGCCGGGGCGAGGCCGTGTTCGGCCAGCGACCCCACGCCGAAACCGAGGTCCTCCATGTCGTCCAGCACGGCCGATTCGAGCCACGACGCGTAGCGGGAGAAGTGCACGACCCCCGCGGCGTCGGTGTCGACGTGCTCCACCTTGAACCGCGCGATCCGCGACGAGACCACCGCCGCCGTCCCGGCCGTCATCCCCGCCCCGCCGCGGAGCCGTCCCGCAGGGCGCCGCGGAACGCCGCCGAGCCCGCGCGGATCCCGGCCACCAGGCGCTCCAGCTCGTCCCGCCTCGTGACCAGCGGCGGCGCGACCCGCATCGTCGGGTACACGTACGGCAGCCCGTGCGAGCGCCGCCCCGCCCCACCCATGAACTCCACGTAGGTGCCCGCGAGGATCACCTGGCGGCGCAGTGCCTCCACGTGCTCGGCCGCGGTCTCGGTCAGCTCCAAGCCGTGCAGCACGCCGATCCCCCGGTGCTCCCGGTACAGCTCGGGGAACTCCTCGAGGACCTCCCGGCGCAGCAGCTCCGACAGCGCGTCCCCGAGGGCGGCCGAGCGCTCCAGCAGCCCGTCCGACACGATGAAGCGCAGCCCGTCACGGATGACCGCGCAGGTCAGGGGCCTCAGATCGGAGGTGGCGACCGCGCCCGAGGCGCGCACGGCGAGGTCCCGCCTGGCGATGATCATGGATGTCGACAGCACGCCCATGCCGAGGCTCTTGCCGATCACGGTGACGTCGGACGGGATCGGGCCCCGCTCGTCGGTCATGGCGAAGAACCGGCCCGTCTTGGCGAACGTCAGCACCTCGTCGGCGACGAACAGCGCCCCGTGCTCGCGCGCCAGCCCCGCCAGTTCCCGCAGGTAGCCCTCCGGCGGGAGCAGCACCCCGGCGTCGCCCTGCACCGGCTCGATGACGACGGCGAGCACCCGGTGTCCCAGCTCCGCGAAGAACGTGCGGACGGCCTCCGCGGACCCGAACGGCACGAACCGCACCTGGAGGCCGTAGGGACCCTCCGCGGCCGGCGTCGGCAGCCCGATGCGGTAGTGCCGGCGGTTCAGCAGGGCCGTGAGCGCGCCCGTCCAGCCGTGCCAGGCGCCCTCGAAGGCCAGGATCACGTCCCGGCCCGCGCCCCGGCCGGGACGCAGCGTCCGCCGGTCGAACCGCGACTCGAGGACGAGCCGCAGCGCCAGCTCCACCCCTTCCGAACCGGAGTTGCGGCCGCTCACGTGGTACTCGCCGGGCGGGAAGTGATCGCACCACAGGCCGCCGTCGCCCAGCGTCTCGGCGAGCAGCAGCGTCCGCTCGGACGAGGCGATCTCGTCGGTGGCGTAGCCCAGGTCGTCCGCGGCCCGGGCCAGGGCGCGGCGCACCACCGGGTGCCCCGCCCCGAGGCAGGCGGAACCGTAGCCGCCGCTCGCGTCGATCACCTCGAAGGGCGTCCCGGCCCGCGGTCCGCCGATCTCCGCCAGCCGCATCCGCACCCCGTGCCCGCCCAGGTGCTCGAAGGGCTGGCGATGCCCGGCGTAGTGGTCGAGGTGCAGCCCGTCGTCCGGCCTCGTCCGCGCGGCGCCGGTCCCGGCGAGGGGCCCGGTCACGCCGGCTCCGCGCGCAGCCGCCGGACCAGCGCGGCCAGCGTCGCCACCGTACGGAAGTGCTCGGGCACGAAATCGTCGTCGGAGATCTCTATCTGGAACAGCTCCTCACACTGGACGCGCAGTTCCATGAATCCGACGGAATCGAGCCCGTAGATGTCGCGCAGGCTCTCCTGGTCGTCGATGTCGGCGAGCGGAGCCTCCACGAAAAGGTCTGCGACGAGAACCTTCTTGATCGTGCTTTCGATGTCCATGAAATCCCCTGGGAACGGTCCGTCCGGCCGTCCGGCGGCGCCCCGGTCACCGGGACGGGATGAGGCATCGGGCCAACGCCCTCCGGTCCGGAGGCGAAACGGCGCGGTGCGTCACCGGGGCGGCCGGTGATGCCGGTGAAGTAAGGGAACGACGGTGAACAGGTGCAGATCCAGCGTCCACATCACCTCGGGGGCGGGCAGAGCCGACCATTGTCGTCTCCACGTCGGTAAAGAGCATGGTGATCTCGGCGGCCGCAAATGCGGCCGGTCACCCGGGGTGCACGCTCACACCTGATCGGCTTGCATTGTTGTCGAGTATGCGATGGGCCCAACAGAGCGTCAATATGCAATTCTCGTATTGCAAAAAACAACTGTGCGGCCAGCCGGACGCAGCCGATGGAGCGGATAGAGAACGTGCCACAACCTCGATTCGGAGGAACGGGCAAGATCCCACCTCCAGCACCGGGAGGGGAACGCGGCATTCGACGCTTCGTGGCCACCGGCGTGCCGTCCGAAAAGGGGCTGGCGGTCCGCACCGATATCGAACACCGCTCCGTGGCCGCCCCCGTACCGACGGGAACCGGACCGGAAGCGGAGCCGCGCGGAGGCCCGCGAAATACCGGCTGGTCCCGCCGTGCCCGTCCGTCAAGATCACCGGCTGTCCGGACTTGGTCATGAGATACCGGTCCACACCCGAATACAGACCACCGGAAGAGGGGAGAAATACGGCCTATCACGCAGCCGGTCGCCGGGTCGGGGAATTACCGCGGCGGGTTTCTCAAGGTGATCAGATACCGGCCGTCACCTCGGGGACGGGCCGGAACACACGGCCTTTCGACGCGTTGCTGGAAGGCGGCCGTCCGGCGGGCCGGAGAGCCGATGAGACCGGCCACGTGACGCGCCACGGGTCATGAGCCCTTCTCCGCCGGCGCGGGCCGTCCTCCGGACGAACGCGGCAGCAGCAGGGCGGTGAGCGCCGCGAGCCCGCCGATCGCCAGCGCCGTCCAGAAGGCGTAGGCGAAGGAGTCGGCCAGCGCGGGGGCCAGGCGCGCCCGGACCTCCGCCGGCAGGGGGGCCAGGCTCGCCCGTGCCGGCAGGGACGTCCGGTCCACGATCTGGCGTTGCAGGACGATGGCCATCGCCGCGGTGCCGATGGACGCGCCGACGCGTTGCAGCGTCTGCAGCGCGCTGGTCGCCTGGGGGATCGCCCTGCCCGGCAGGCCCTTGTACGCCGCCGCCATGGACGGGCTGATGGTGGCGCCCAGGCCGAGCCCGATGACGAAGAGCGCGGCGGCGAGCACCACGGCGGGGGTGGTGGGCGTCACCTGCGTGTAGACGCCGGTGCCGAGGAGCCCCACGACGACCCCGATCGGGACCACCACCCCGGCGCCCCTGCGGTCGGCGACGCGTCCCGCGATTGGAAGGGCGACCGCGGCGCCCACCGCCTGGGGCGCCAGCAGCAGGCCGGTGGCCAGGGCGTCGTGCCCGCGGACCACCTGCCAGTACAGCGGCAGCAGCACGAGGACGCCGAACAGCGCGACGGCCACCACCGTGTTGGTGAGCACGGCGGCGGTGAACCCCCGGTGCCGGAACAGCGAGAGGTCGATGAGCGCGCGGGCGCCGCGCGATCGCGCGTGCAGGGCGTAGAGGGCCAGGAGGATCACTCCGGCGAGCGGCAGCGCGATGCGCCAGCCGGCGCCGGACCCGGCGGCGGCACCGAGCTCGGACGCCCCGTAGATCAGCGCCGTCACGCCGGTGGACAGCAGGAGCAGCCCGCGCACGTCCAGCGAGGCGTCCGGCCGGGCGGGGGCGCTCGGGAGCAGCCGCAGCGACAGGGCCACCGCCACCGCGCCGACGGGCAGGTTGACGAAGAAGATCCAGCGCCAACCGACGGTGGTGACCAGCAGCCCGCCCACCACCGGGCCGGTGACCGAGCCGAGCATCATGGGCAGGCTGGTGAAGGCCATCATGCGCCCCATCCGCCGCGGCCCGGCGGCGCGGGCGAGGATCGCCTGACCCACCGGCATGATCATGCCGCCGCCCAGCCCCTGCAGCACCCGGAAGGCGATGAGCGAGGACAGCGACCACGCCGCCCCGGCCAGGGCGGAGCCGGCCAGGAAGATCAGCAGCGCGGTGGTCCACACGCGCCGGGCGCCGAAGCGCTCGACGGCCCAGCCGGTGACGGGGATGACGCCCGCGAACCCGAGCAGGTAGCCCGTCAGCACCCACTGGAGGGAGTCGGCCGGCGCGCGGAAGTGCTCGGCCAGGGTGCGGGTGGCCACGTTGACGATGGTCGCGTCGAGGATGGCGGTGATCGTGCCCAGCACCACCACCGCGCCGATGACGATCAGCCCTCGGTCGAGCCGGTCGTCCGGCGGCCGCTGCCCGGCCGGCGCCCGGCTCCCGGTGTCTGTCATGATCCCTCCAGCCCTAAGTGAAGGATTTCCCTCCACTTAGGGCACGGTACCATCAAGTGGAGGAAATTCCTTCACTTACCGCCCGGCGAAACCGGCGCCCGCGCCCCGCCGCGGCGGAACGGTACGGTTGCGCCTGATCGCCTCGACGGAGAGAGGACACGCGACCTCCGATGCCGGACGGCAAGACCGTGCGCCCGTTGCGCGCCGACGCCCGTGACAACCGCCGGCGCATCCTGGCAGCGGCCCAGGAGGTCCTGGTCGAGCGAGGGCCGGACGTGCCGTTGGAGGAGATCGCGCGCCGCGCCGGCACCGGCATCGCCACTCTCTACCGACGCTTCCCCGACCGCGCGGTCCTCATCCGGGAGGTCGCGCTCGACGCTCTGCGCCGCACGCTGGACGTGGCCGTCCAGGCGGCCGAGGAGGAGAGCGACCCCTTCGCCGCACTCCTGAGGTACATGCACGGGGTCCTGGACGTCCGCGTCGGCGCCGTCATCCCGGCGCTGCTGGAACGGATACCGCTCGACGACCGGGAGATCGACGCGGTGCGCGCCGAGAGCGCCGCGGCCGTCCAGCGCCTGATCGGCGCGGCCCACCTGTCCGGCGACCTGCACCCGGACGTCGGGTTCGGCGACATCGGCCTGCTGCTGGTCCGCCTGTCCCGGCCGCTGCCCGGCGCGATCCCGCGCGACGTCGGCGACCGGCTCGCGCACCGCCACCTCGACCTGGCCGTCAACGGGCTGCGCGCGTGGCCGGGCCGTCCCACCGTCGCGGGACCGGCCCTGACCGAGACCGGCCTGCGCTCGCTGACCGACCCGCCGGACCACCGCGTCTGAGCAGGTCAGGGGCGCGCAGGGGATGAACGCGCGGGTGCGGGGTAAGAGCGGCCCCGACGATCCGGTTCGAGCGAGGAGTGGTGACGATGGGCTTCCTGGACCGTTTGACGCGAGGACGATCGCCGCGCCGTGCCCGCCGCGCCGCCGCCGCGCGTGAGCGGCGCCGCACCCCGAGCTTCCGCGAGATGCACGCCCGGCTCCGGACGGAGAAGGCCGAGACGAAGCTGCTGGAGACCGAGGCGAAGATCCACGAGGAGGCGGCCCGGATGCGCATGCGGGCCCGTCCGGGCCGCTAGCCGTGCCGGTCCGGTGGCCCACGGTCGTGGGCCACCGGACACGAGGCCGGGCCGCCGGCTCCGCGACGTAGGGCCGGGCCCTCTTACCGTCTGGGCCCGGGACTCCCACCCGGCCTCCTGATCTAGGGCGGGCGCGTCCTCGCCGAGACCGCGGCCAGGACGGTGACCGCGGCGAAGGCCAGCCATCCGGGGCGGTAGCTCCCGGTCAGGTCGCGCAGGAGCCCCACGGCGGGCGGGGCGGCGACGATGGCGACCTGGTTGGCGGCCATGGCCGCGCCCAGGGCCCGTCCGGTGCCCCCGGCCGGGGCCGCGTCGGCGATGTGCGCGACCCACGGCCCGTACCAGCCGATGCCGGCCAGCCCGAGGACCGCGGTCACGCCCGCCAGGACGGCGGGGGGCGTCCCGGCGGGCAGCACGGCGAGCACCGCGAGCGACCCACCGGTGACGATCATGCCGGCGCGGACGGTGACCAGTCTCGGACGGCGGGACCGGTCGCTCCAGGCCGCCAGGGCGACGCGGCCGGCGACCCCGCAGACCTGGAGCAGCCCCAGTAACAGCACGCCCTGGGACAGAGGCCGGTGGAAGGCCGACCGGACGAACAGGGCCAGGTAGGCCGTCAGCCCGAACTGAAGGCCGACCATCGGGACGCCGGTCGCCAGCACCGGCCGCATCCACGGTTCACGCAGCGTCTCCCCCAGCCTGGACACCAGACCGCCGGACCCGTCCTCGCTCCCCCGCCCGGGACCCGGGCCGCCGCCCGCGCGGCCGGGCGCCGGCCGGTAGGCGGCGGCGAAGACCACGCCCCCGGCGAGGACGACGACGGCGGCGCCGAAGAACGCCGCCCGCCAGCCGAGCGCCGTGGCCAGCGCCGGCAGCGCGACCGCGGCCACGGCGCCCCCGACGGGGAGCCCCGCCTGGCGGATCCCCATCGCGACGCCGCGCCGCCCGGCGGGGAACCACGCCGAGATCGACGTGCTGCCCCCGGGCTGGACGGTGCTGTACCCGGCTCCGGCCAGCACGAGGCAGGCCAGGACGACCGGGTAGGCGGGCGCGGCCCCCGCGCCCGCCAGTCCCGCGGTCATCACCAGGCATCCCGCGGCCAGGACCCAGCGCTCGCCGTGGCGGTCCACCAGGTCGCCGACGACGAACAGCGCGGCCACCGGGACGGCGCCGGCCGCCGTCACCATGAGGCCGACCTGGAGGTCCGACAGCCCGAACTCGTCGTGCACGATCCCGGTCATCGCCCCGAGCCCCTGGGTGCCGACGGCCGCGCTGACCTGCACGAGGGTGACGAGCGCCAGCATGACCCACCGGCCCCGCGGCGGCGCCGCTATCTCGACAGCGGCCATGCCCAGGACACCTCGCCCGGCTCCGCGGCGGGCCGGGGCCGCATCCGCTGGTCGCCGTCGGCGCCGCCGAGGTGGACGAAGGCCACGATGTCGTCGGCGGGCGACAGCCCCAGCTCCCGCTTGACGTGGGGGTCGTCGGCGAGCCAGCCGGTCCGCCAGATCGATCCGTACCCCAGCGCGGTCGCCGCCAGCAGCAGGTTCTGGGTGGCGGCGGCCGTGGCGGCGAGCCGTTCGCGGTGCGGTATCGAGTCGCCGTCCCCGGCGACGCACGCGATCGCGATGACCATGGGGGCGCGGGCCAGCCGCGCGGTCTCGCGGGCGAGCCGGGCCGGGTCGACTGGGCCGGCCGTCCGGGCGCGGAAGGCCTTCTCGACGACGTCGGCGAAGGCGTCCTTGCCCTCCCCGGCGAGGATCACGAAGCGCCACGGGGTCCGGCGGCCGTGGTCGGGCGCGGCCACCGCGGCGGCCAGCAGGGTCTCGACGTCCTCGGCGCTCGGGCCGGGCGCGGTGAGCACGGCCCGGGAACGGCGGCAGTGAATGGCGGTGAACAGTTCCATAAGTGATCACTTTCTCGGTATCTGAAAAAGAGGTCCCGAACGCGACAGATCCGCCGTCCCACGCCATTGACAGCGGGGTCGGCGGATCTGCGGTGGTGATGTTCGAGCGGTCTTCTAGACGGCGGCGCTCATCGCGTGCGCGTACACCTCGTCCCAGAAGGCGACGTGCTCGGTGATCTCGTTACGGGCGGCGTCGACGAGCAGTGACTCGTCGGCGAGGTAACCCTTCACCAGCGCGTCCCACAGGGATTTGAAATGCTCCACCTCCAGTTCCTCGTGCAGGCCGAAGAACTCCAGCCCGGCCGTCACCCCGTAATGCCGGGAGAGCGCGTCGATGGTGAGGCGGTTGCGGGCGGGCGCGACGATCTCCCGGCCGGCCAGGGCCGCCAGGGCCTCCTCGCCGAGGCGGCCGGGGTCCAGATAGCGCCGCGGGAAGGACGCGGAGTAGGCGTCGGTCACCGGCAGCGCCTTGATCGCAGAGGGTTCCGCGACGCCCAGCGCCCGCAGGAACGCGACCGCCATCCCGTGGTGGTCGCCCTTGATCTCCTCGTCGATGTGCTCGGTGAGCTCCGACAGGACGAACGAGGTGTCGAACCCGGTACCGAACGGCGGGCTCTTCACCACGCAGACGCCGAACCAGCGGTGGAACTGGTTGCGCCACAGGTAGTACTGCCCGAACACCTCGCGCACCACGCCGGCCGGCACCTCACCGGTCCGCAGGCCGGAGAAGAACGCGCTCCCGCCCAGGGTGTCGGTCACGTGCGCGGCCAGCCCGGCCGAGACGGCGGATCCACTGATCGAACTCATGTTGCCCCCAACGAAGGTCGGTTGATGCCCTCCGGTGCGTCGTCCGCCGCGCATGACCCCGTGCGGTAACGCACCCAGAGAAAGGATCACACCCGCGCTCAAACCATTTCCAGCCCCACCACTGTCGGCCAGGCAACGCACTCTCATAGAACTTGCCCGGCCGCTATGACTGTGATAGCTCGACCCATTCGAGACGACAACCTGACCTTTTGCGGCGAGCAAGTAAGTACTTTGTTACGTCCCAACAGAACGGCAAAGGACGATCACCGGCAGCAAATATGGCCGTATGCGGCCACCATTGCCGCCGATTCCGCCACCCGAACCTCCGATTCGGGCGGCCACAACGCGAGAAACCCCGAAACCGCGCAATACATAACCGCCTCTTCCGCCCTGCGGCAAGGCGTGAATTCCTGCCGGAACGGCTCCCGGAGCGGTCGGCGACCGCCCGGCCCGGGGTCGGCCGCCGCCGGCTAGGGGTTACCGGGCGCACGACAGGGGACCGCTCGGCGGCGCCTCCCCCGACCATGAGGATCATGAAAGCCCTGGTCCTTTCGGGCGGGTCCGGAACACGGCTGCGCCCCATCACGCACACGTCCGCGAAACAGCTCGTCCCCGTCGGGAACAAGCCCGTGCTGTTCTACGGGCTGGAGGCCATCGCCGAGGCCGGGATCACCGAGGTCGGCATCGTGGTCGGGGAGACCGCCGACGAGATCCGGCGGGCGGTCGGCGACGGCTCGCGGTTCGGCCTGCGCGTCACCTACCTGCGGCAGGAGGCTCCGCTCGGGCTCGCGCACGGCGTCCTCATCGCGCGCGACTTCCTCGGCGAGGACGACTTCCTGCTCTTCCTCGGCGACAACTTCATCGTCGGCGGCGTCACCGGCATCGTGTCCGGGTTCCGCGCGAGCCCGTCCGACGCCCGGCTGCTGCTCACCCGGGTACCGGACCCGAGCCGCTTCGGCGTCGCCGAGCTCGGCCCGGACGGGCGGATCACCCGGGTCGAGGAGAAGCCGGCGCGGCCCAGGAGCGACCTGGCGGTGGTCGGCGCGTTCCTCTTCGGCCCCGCGGTCCACCGGGCGGTGCGCGCGATCGCGCCGTCGGCGCGCGGCGAACTGGAGATCACCGACGCGATCCAGTGGATGCTGGACGAGGGGCTGGACGTCCATTCGACGACCATCACCGGCTACTGGAAGGACACCGGCGACGTCGACGACATGCTGGAGGCCAACCGCACCGTGCTGGAGGGGCTGGAGCACGGGGTGGAGGGCGAGGTCGACGCGGACACCGAGATCATCGGGCGGGTGCGGATCGCGGCCGGGGCGATCGTGAAGGGATCGCGCATCGTCGGCCCGGCGATCATCGGCGCGGACGCCCGGATCGTCGGCTCCTACGTGGGCCCGTTCACCTCCATCGCGGACGGCGTCCGCATCGAGGACAGCGAGATCGAGTACTCGATCGTGCTGGACGGCTCGTCCATCCAGGGCGTGCGGCCGATCGAGGCGTCCCTGGTCGGGCGGGCCGTCGAGGTCACCCCGGCCGCGCGCACCCGCGCCGCCCACCGCCTCGTCCTCGGCGACTACAGCAAGGTGCGGATCTCGTGACCGCGCACGGCCCGGCCCCCGACACCGCCACCGCTCCCGCCGCGGCCACCAGGATCCTGGTGACCGGCGGCGCGGGGTTCATCGGCTCGCACCACGTCCGCGGGCTGCTCGGCCCGGAGGGGCCGGGGGACGTGTCGGTCACCGTGCTGGACGCGCTCACCTACGCGGGCAACCTGGCCAACCTGGACGCGGTGCGGGAGCATCCGGCCTTCCGGTTCGTCCACGGCGACATCTGCGACGAGCCGCTCGTCGCCCACCTGGTCGCCGAGCACGACCAGGTCGTGCACTTCGCCGCCGAGTCCCACGTGGACCGCTCGATCGCGTCCGCGGCCGAGTTCGTGCGCACCAACGTCGAGGGCACCCGGACGCTGCTGGACGCGGCGCTGCGCTCCGGCCTGGAGACGTTCGTGCACGTCTCCACCGACGAGGTGTACGGGTCGGTGGACGAGGGGTTCACGCCGGAGACCGCGCCACTGCGGCCCAGTTCCCCGTACGCGGCGTCCAAGGCCGCCGCGGACCTGCTGGCGCTGTCCTACCACCGCACCCACGGCCTGGACGTGCGCGTGACGCGCTGTTCCAACAACTACGGGCCGTACCACCACCCGGAGAAGATCATCCCGTTGTTCGTCACCAGGCTGCTGGAGGGACGGCGGGTCCCGCTGTACGGTGACGGCCTGAACGTGCGGGACTGGCTCCACGTGGACGACCACGTGCGCGCCCTCGAACTGGTGCGCACCAAGGGCGCGCCCGGCGAGGTCTACAACATCGGCGGCGGGACGCAGCTGACCAACCGGGAGCTCACCGAGCGCCTGCTGGCGGCGACCGGGACGGGCTGGGAACTGGTCGAGCGCGTCGCCGACCGCAAGGGCCACGACCTCCGCTACGCGGTGGACGACGGCAAGATCCGCCGCACGCTGGGGCACCGGACGCGGACCGGCTTCGACGCCGGGCTCGCCGCGACGGTGGCCTGGTACCGGGAGAACCGGGACTGGTGGGAGCCGCTGGTCTGACGGCCCCCGCCGTCACCCGCCCAGCGCCCGGCTCCGCACCCGGTCGACGAGCCGGGCCTGGGCGACCAGGGGCTCACCCTCCAGGACGGACGGCACCCCGTCCCGGACGCGCGCGACGAAGTCGGTCACGACCGCCGCGAACTGGTCGTCGGCGGGCAGTGTCAGCTCCTCGGCGCGGTCGGGCCGTTCGACGCGGATGACGGGGCGGTGTCCGGGCGGCGGCGTGAAGGCCCAGGGGACCTCGATCCGCCCGGCGCTCCCCCACAGCGCGTACCGCGACCGGTAGAAGCGCTCCATCCCCCAGGTCAGGTGGGCGGTCCGGCCGTCAGGCGCGGTCAGGAGCGCCGCGCCGCTCACGTCCACGCCCCGGTCCTCGTCCACGTGCAGGTGGGCTCCGCTCACCTCAAGGCCGGAGCCGAGGTAGAGCAGCGCGGTGCGCACCGGGTACACCCCGACGTCGGTCAGGACCCCGCCCCCGACGTCGGGCCGGTAGACGGGCCGGTCGCCCGGCACCGGCGGGAACGCGAACTCGGCCGTGAGCGCGCGCACCTCCCCGATGACGCCCTGGGCGAGGAGGTCGCGGACCCGCTCGTGCTGGGAGTGGCGCAGGAACATGAAATTCTCCAGCAGCGCCAGCCCGCGCGACGCGGCGAGCGCGACCAGCGCCTCGGCCTCCGGCGCCGACGGCGCCAGCGGCTTCTCGGCGAGCACGTGGCGGCCCGAGCGCAGCGCCCGCTCGACCCAGGGCGCGTGCAGCATCGCGGGCAGCGGCACGTAGACCGCGTCGACGTCCGGGCGCTCCAGCAGCGCCTCGTAGCCCGTCACCGGCTCGCCGCCGAACCGGCCGGCGAAGCGCCGCGCCTTGGCCGGGTCGCGGCTGGCGAGCGCGGTCAGCCGCACCTCCGGGTTCGCGGCCAGCGCCGGCAGCATGCGCCGCCAGGCGATGTCCGCGCAGCCGATGACGCCGATTCTCAACGGTCCGGCATTCACGTCGATGAGCTCCGTCCGAGAAAGCGAAAACGCGAGAAGGCTAGGTCTCGATTACCGGCTCCTACCCCCCTGACCTGCTGACCTTCGCCCCGGAGCGCCCCCCTAAGTCCCCCCTGATCACGTGCGGCCGGTACCACCGAATATCGCCGCACCCGCATATTGGAGTCCTTGACGATGACATTTCAAGGAGGAGCGATGTCGGGGATTATCGCGGCGTTGACGAGCGACCACCGGCGGGCCGTGCGGATCGCCGAGTCGGCGCAGGCGGCCGAGGGGGTCACCACCCTGGCGCGCTTCCACGAGTGGTTCGCCGAGCGCCGCCGCGCCGACGTCGCCCGGGTGGAGCGGGTGCCGCTGGACGAGCTCGACCGCTGGTCCGCCGACCCCGCCACCGGCGACATCGGCCACGACAGCGGCCGGTTCTTCACCGTGACGGGGCTGTCGGCGGAGGTGACGGGCGCGGCGGTCCCCGCCTGGACCCAGCCGATCATCCTGCAGCCGGAGATCGGCATCCTGGGGATCCTCGCCAAGGAGATCGACGGGATCCTGCACTTCCTCCTGCAGGCCAAGAACGAGCCCGGCAACCCCGACGGCGTCGAGCTCTCCCCCACCGTGCAGGCGACGCGCAGCAACTACATGCGCGTGCACCAGGGAAGCCCGGTCCCCTACCTCGACTACTTCCGCGACACCCGGCGCCACTCCGTCATCGCCGACGTGCTCCAGTCCGAGCAGGGCGCGTGGTTCCTCCAGAAGCGCAACCGCAACATCATCGTCGAGACGACCGAGGAGGTGGAGCCGCTCGAAGGTTTCGTCTGGCTCACCCTCGGCCAGATCCACCGGCTGCTGGCCGGCGACACCGTGATCAACATGGACTCGCGGACGGTCCTGTCGTGCCTGCCGTTCTCCGGCGTCGGGCTGGCCGCGTCCTACTCCTTCCCGGGGCAGGAGTTCCGGCAGTCGGTCCTGCGCTCGTCCAGCGAGGAGTTCGCGGGACTGCACTCCATCGGCGACATCCTGAGCTGGATCACCGAGACCCGCAGCCGGCACGAGGTGCGGGCGCGCCGCGTCCCGCTGCGCGAGGCGGAGCTGTGGCATCGCACCCCGGAGGCCATCGAGCACGAGTCCGGGCTGTTCTTCCGGGTGATGGGGGTCAGCGTCGAGGCCGGGCACCGGGAGATCTCCCGGTGGGACCAGCCGCTGATCGAGCCGATCGGCGTCGGGGTCAACGCGTTCCTCGTCAAGCGGGTCGAGGGCGTGCTGCACGCGCTGGTCCACGCGCGCGTGCAGCCCGGCTACCTCGACGTCGTGGAACTGGCCCCGACCGTGCAGTGCACGCCGCCCAACTACGCCTGGCTGCCGGCCGCCGCCCGGCCGCCCTTCCTGGACGACGTGCTGGACGCCCCGCCCGAGCGCGTGCGGTTCGCGAGCCTGCTGTCGGAGGAGGGCGGCCGGTTCCACCACGCCCGGAACCGCTACACGATCATCGAGACGGACGCCGACCACGCGCCCGACCCCGGGCCGGATCACCGGTGGCTGACCCTGCACCAGCTCGTCGGCCTGCTGCGGCACAGCCACTACGTCAACGTCGAGGCCCGCAGCCTCGTCGCCTGCCTGCACAGCCTGACCAGCCGGGCCGCGTGACGCGCGGGCCGCGCCGGTGACGGCGGGCCCGCGCCCCCGGCCCGGGGGTCAGTGGCGCCCGCCGTGCGCGGTGCGCCGCCCGCCCTGGGCGGGCCGCACGCCGTGCGGCCCGCCGTGCGCGCCCATGCGCGCCAGGACCTCCTTGGGAGCCACGACGAACGGCCGCATCATGCCCTCGTCCTCGTGCTCGAGCAGGTGGCAGTGGTACACGTACCGCCCGGTCGCCCCGTGGAACTGGCCGGCGACGGACACGAGGTCGTGCTCGTCGACGCGGACGGTGTCCTTCCAGCCCTGCTCGTCCGGTCCCAGCGTCCCCGCCCGCTCGTAGGTGACGGTGTAGGTCGCCACGTCCTTGGCCGCGTCGGTCTCGACGCCCACGGCGTACTTGTCGCGGGACAGCGCCTGGAACGACAGCAGGTGGACGTGGGTCGGATGGTTGGGGCCGACGAGGTGGACGAAGTTCCACACCTCCCAGCCGTCGCGCTCGACGAAGAACGTCGCGCCCTCGTCGAAGGTGTTGGCCACCCGCCGCAGCACGGTGGTCCGCCCGTCCTTGACGATCTTGATGATGCGGTCGCCGGGTTCCGGCGTGTAGCCGCCGGGGGCCTCCGCGAGCTCCCACAGCTCGGGGTGGCCGGCGGCGGTGCCGTCGCTGGTGGCGAACGCGACGTGCCGGACGCGGCTGCCGGCCGGGACCTTCGAGGGGTCCAGCCGGGTGAACGACGGCGAGACCCTGGCGGGCGGGGTGAAGCCGTCGGCGACGGTCGCGCCGGACACCCGGAACTGCATGATCTCGGGGCCGAGCGGCGAGGCCCCGTTGGTCTCGGTGTTGACCAGCCGCAGCCGGGTGCCCTTGAACGCCTTGAAGTCGATCAGAATGTCGGCGCGCTCGGCGGGGGCGAGGGTGAGCCGGTCGTGCCGGACCGGGGCCCCGAGCAGCCCCTGGTCGGTGCCGATCTGCACCAGCGCGCCGGGCACGGGCACGAGGGTGCCGTCGGGCTTCTCCTGGCGCAGCTCGACCGTGTAGGTGCGCGCGTTGGCGGCGTTGAGCACGCGGAACCGGTACCAGCGCGCGTCGACCTCCAGGTAGGGCCAGATGACCCCGTTGACCACGTTGTAGGGGCCGGCGAAGGGCAGGTTGAGCCGCTGGTCGTGGTTCGGCCCGATGCCGTCGATGTAGCCGATCTTGTGCAGCAGCCGCCCGTTCGGCTTCCCGGCGGCGTCGGTGTCGAGGTTGCGGTCGCAGATGGCCAGCGGGATCTCGTACCTGCCCGACGGCAGCCTGAGCGCGTCCTCCTCGGCGTCGCGCACCACGTACAGGCCCGCGAGCCCGGCGGTCACGTTGTAGGCGGTGATCGCCATCGCGTGGTCGTGGTACCACAGGGCGGTCGCGCGCTGGTCGTTCGGGTACTCCGCCAGCTGGCCCTCGCCGGGGGAGATCCCGTTCTCCGGCCAGCCGTCGTTGTCGCCGCCCGTCACGCCGCCGTGCAGGTGGGTGACGACCCACGGGGGCAGGGCGGCCACGTCGGCGAGCGGTTCGCCGTTGCCGCGTCCCGGGCTGAGGATCGAGTCGAGCCCGGTGAAGGGGACGGCGACGGCGGTCACCGGGAACGCGCCCTCGATGCGGTTGAGCCAGGTCACCCTGACCCGCTGGCCGCGCCGCACGTCGATGACCGGGCCGGGAAAGGTGCCCTCGTAGGTCCAGGCGGGCGTCGCCGGCACCTGCGAGTGCACCCGCAGCGTCGCCGCCTTCTGCCGGACGGTCAGCGCGGTGTCCGGCTTCAGGATCGGCGGTACGGGCAGGGGGTCGGCGAACTTGTCGAGGTCGGTGGGACCGCCCCGCAAGAGCCGGGACACGGCGGCGTAGGCGGACAGGTTGGCGTGGACCGTGACGGCCGCGCCGAGCCCGACGGCCGATCCGGCGATGAACTGACGGCGACTGGGCATGAAGGGACTCCTCGCGGGCGTCGGACGAGCGGCGGACAGCGGAGCCGATCATTCGCGCACCGCGGTGACCTGCTCAATCGCGGAGCCGGAACTGAGGGGGTCGGAGTGGGGGAACGCCGGGTTTACCGGGTTTCCGACAATGGAACGCCTTCCCTGTCACGGGTGACCGGCGATCCGCGCGCCCGAGCGCGGGAGCCCCGAGCGGACCGCCGATTGGCGCGCGATTGCCGGGCAGTGGGCGGCCGCACCTGATCATCGGGTTCGTGGACGCACTGGTCGAACGAGACGAACAGATCCTGCAACTGGACCACCTGCTCACCGGCTGCCTGGCCCACCGCGGCCGGATCGCGCTCCTGGAGGGCCCGATCGGCACCGGCCGGACCACGCTGCTGCGCGCCCTCGCCGAGCGAGCCGAGCGGTCGGGGTTCCGCTGGCTGCGCGCGTCCTGTTCCCCCGCCGAGCGCGAGCTTCCCTACGGCGTCGTCGGGCAGCTCCTGCGCGGTATGCCGAGGACCGGCGAGCCGGACGCCTCCGCCGCGCCGCTCGCCGGGGAGCTGGCGTCGATCGCGGACGCCCCCGACGGCGATCCCGAGTCCCCGCGCACCGTCCGGACCCACCACTCGCTGTCCCTGGCGCTGCTCGAGCTCGCCGAGCGCGAGCCGCTGCTGGTGACCGTCGACGATCTCCGCCACGCCGACGTGCCGTCCCTGCACTTCCTGCTCCACCTGGTCCGCCGGCTCGGATCGGCGCGGGTGCTGGTCGCGCTGGCCGACGAGGCGACGCCGCGCCCGCCGCACCTGAGGTTCCTGGCGGAGCTGTCCCGGCGGCCGGAGCTGTGCCGGCTGCGGCTCGGCCCGCTGTCCCCCGCCGGGACGGCCCGTGCCGCCGCCGGCCGGCTCGGCTCCCCGCCGGACCCGTACCCGGGACGGCCGGACCGCCCGGCGGACGGGCCCGACCTGCACGGCATCAGCGGCGGCAACCCGCTGCTGCTGGACGCGCTGGTCGAGGACGTCCGCGTGTGCGGCGGCCCCCGGGCCGAGGGCTACGGGCTGGCGCTGCTGAGCTGCCTGCACCGCGGCGAGCCGGAGACGCTGGCGGTGGCGCGGGCTCTGGCGATCATGGGTGCGGGGACCGGGCCCGCCGAGCTCGGACGGCTCGTCTCGCTCGCGCCGGAGGCGGCCGGGCGCGCCCTCGACGCGCTCAACACCGCCGAGGTGCTCGACCGGGGCCGGTTCCGGCATCCGGTGGCGCGCGCCGCGGTCCTGGACGACCTCACCTCGGCCGAGCGGTCCGAACTGCACCGCGGGGCCGCCCGCCTGCTGCACGACCAGGGCGTGCCCGCCGCGCGGGTGGCCCTCCACCTCGCCGAGGCCGACCACGCGCAGGAGCCCTGGGCCACGGCCGTCCTGTCCGAGGCGGCCGAGCACGAGCTGCTCGACGACCGGGCGGAGTCGGCGGCGCGCTTCCTGCGGCTGGCGCACCGCGGCCTGTCCGGCGAGCGGGAGCGCACCGCGATCCGGGCCCGCCTGGCCGGGGCGGAGTGGCAGACGTCGCCGTCCTCGGCCGCCCGGCATCTGGCGCCGCTGGTGACCGCCGCGCTCGGCGGCAGGCTCGGGCTCACCGACGGGCTGGTCCTGGTCGGCCGGCTGCTGTGGTTCGGCCGCGCCGAGGAGGCGGTGCGGGTGCTGGACCGGCTGCGCGCGGAGGTCCGCCCGGAGAGCGGCGGCCCGCGCGACATCGAGGTGTGGCTGGCCTACGCGCATCCGCCGCTCGCGCGCGACCGGCGCACGCCCGTCCTGGCCGCCGACCGGCGCTTCGCCGTCCCGGCGCCCGGCGAGGACCCGCAGCTGCACGCCGCGGCGATCCTGGCCGACGGGCTCACCCGCCGCCGCAGCGGCGAGGTGGTCGGCCGCGCCGAGCAGGTGCTGCGCGACCTGCCGCTGCACCTGCGCAATCCCTGGACCGTCGAGGCGGCGCTGCTGGCCGTCCAGGTGCTGCTGCGCGCCGACCGGCTCGACGCCGCGGCGGCGTGGTGCGAACGGCCGTTCTTCGACGGGGAGGCCGGCCTGGACGGCGCGGACGGCGGCGGCGCGGAC
>NZ_CAACVB010000150.1 GCF_900659635.1 Actinomadura roseirufa
AGAGTGCCGTTGCGAGGGTGTTCAGGTTGTTCGTCACAAAACGATCATGAACGCCCTCGCTTCATGCCCGCAGGCCATCCCTTGGAATCAATCATCTAGCCGGGGACGGGTTCGCGGTCGCGCGGGTGAAGGTCGAGGCGGCCCCGTGGAACGAGGGCGTCCCCGCGGACGACGCGGACGCGCTCGGCCCGGAGTTCTACTTCGAGCACCACGTCAAGCTCGTCCTGCGGCCGGGCTTCGATCCCGTCGCGCTGGCCGCCGTCGCACGGCCGCACGCCGCGCACGTCTCGCGCAATGCCCGGCGGGTCCGGGCGGACGGCGGGCAGGAACGGTTCGTCACCCAGCGCTGCCGGCGAGTCGGATCGGGCACCGCCGGCCGCCGCCTGGGCGCCCTCGTCGCGGCACTGCGCGCGGACGGCCACGACGTCGTGTCGGTGGAGCGGGAGTTCGTCGTCCACGACGACGCGGCGTCGATGGACGACGGCTGGATCGACGAGCCGTCCGCGACAGGGGAAGGGCGGGGCCGGTGAACACGGGCCAGATGAACACGGATCACATGAACAGGGAGGAACGATGGAGCGCGGCGCGGCGCGTCGCCACCGGCCATGTCCTGGCCGCTGTCTCGGGGTCCCGGTGGGCCGACGAGCTGGTGCTGCGGGGCAGCGTCCTGCTGCGCACCTGGTACGGGTCGCTGGCGCGCGAGCCGGGTGACCTGGACTTCATCGTCCTCCCCGTGTACCGGCGCCTCGGCGACGACCAAGCCCGGGCGATGCTGGACGGCATCGTCCGGGACGCCGAGGAGGCGTCCCGGCGCGATCAGGACAGTGGCGTCCTGCTGACGGCGAAGGACACCGTCCAAGAGGAGACCTGGGAGTACACCAGCGCTCCGGGAGTACGGCTCCTGGTGCCCTGGAAGACGATGAAGCACGGGTGGGCCAAAGGGGAAGACCCGCTGAGCGGGAACGTTCAAATCGACCTGGCCTTCGCTGAGCCGATGCCGGTCGAGCCCGAGGTGGCGCTCGTCTCAGGCCCCGGCGGCGAGCCACTGGCGGTGCAGGCCGCAACGCCGGGGCTGTCGCTCGCCTGGAAGGTCTACTGGCTGCTCAGCGACGAGGACAAGCGGCCCAAGGATCTGTACGACGCGTGGCTGCTCGCCCAGCACACGCCGCTCGATCCGGACCTGCTCCACGCCGTGCACCTCGCGTCCGAGTTCGGCCCGTGCTTCCTGCGCATGACCGACCTGCGGCGGGTGAAACTCGACGAGGACGAGTTCCGCGCGGAGGTCCCCGGCGTGCCGGGGACGGCGGCCGACTACGTCCGGCTGCTCGCCGACACCCTCCGCTTCGCCTGAGCGGACGACACGGCGAGCGACCCCGAGGCCGGGGTCCTGAAACGAAAAGGGGCGGGCCCCTGACCGGCGTCCGGTTGGTCAGGGGCCCGAGGACTCGGCTGCACGGGGACCTGGGAGTGTCCCCGCGGAACGGCCGGGCGGACGCGGCGCTGGCGACGCCGGTACCACCTGCCGCCTCAGCGGGTCCGGGGGAGGGAGCCCCCGGACCCGGGGAGCTCAGCCGAGGCCGTTCTTGATGGCGGTGATCAGCTCACCTCCGGTGGTGTCGCCGCTCAGTTCCCAGAAGAACGCGCCGCCGAGACCCTCGTTCTTGGCGTAGGACATCTTTCCGCCGATGGTCCCGGGGGTGTCGTAGCTCCACCAGTCGCTGCCGCACTTCCCGTAGGCGGTGCCGGCGAACGTCTTGGTGGCGGGGCACTTGGTCTTGATGACCTTGTAGTCCTCGATCCCGGCCTCGTAGGTGCCGCCCGCCGCGCCGGTGGCGGTGCCGCCGGGCTCGGTCTGGGTGACGCCGGTCCAGCCGCGCCCGTAGAAGCCGATGCCGAGCAGCAGCTTGTTCGCGGGCACGCCCTTGGCCTTGAGCTTGGCGATGGTCTCGGTGGTGTTGAAGCCCTCGTGCGGGATGCCCGGGTAGGACGTGAGCGGCGAGTGCGGTGCCGTCGGTCCCTTGGGGTCCCACGCGCCGAAGTAGTCGTAGGTCATGGGGTTGTACCAGTCGACGTACTGCGCGCCGCCCGCGTAGTCGGCGACGTCCATCTTGCCGCCCTTGCTGGCGTCGGCCGTGATGGCGGCCGTCACGAGGTTGCCGGTGAGGTTGGTGGCGCCGAACTTGGCGCGCAGCGCCGCCAGCAGCTTCTTGAGGGCGTCCGGCCCGCTGGTGTCACAGGAGAGCCCGCAGGCGTTGGGGTACTCCCAGTCGATGTCGATCCCGTCGAAGACGTCCGCCCAGCGCGAGTCCTTGACCAGGTTGTAACAGGAGTCGGCGAACGCGGTGGGGTTCGCCGCGGCCTGGCCGAAGCCGCCCGACCAGGTCCAGCCGCCGAACGACCAGAGGATCTTCAGGTTGGGGTACTTCTTCTTCAGCTTGCGGAGCTGGTTGAAGCTGCCGCGCAGGGGCTGTTCCCAGTTGTCGGCGACGCCGTCCACGCTGTCGCCGGCGCCGTAGGCCTTGTCGTAGTCGGCGTAGCTGTCGCCGATGGTGCAGCGGCCGCCCTGGACGTTGCCGAAGGCGTAGTTGATGTGGGTCAGC
This sequence comes from Actinomadura roseirufa, assembly GCF_900659635.1. GTDB lineage: Bacteria > Actinomycetota > Actinomycetes > Streptosporangiales > Streptosporangiaceae > Spirillospora > Spirillospora roseirufa. The sequence continues at coordinate 2,601 of NZ_CAACVB010000150.1, forward strand.
TTGGCGGCCGACCCGCTCGTGTCGATGTTCTTCACGTGGTAGTTGCGCCCGTAGACGCCCCACTCGGCGAAGTAGCCGACGACCTTGTTGCCGCCGCCGTTGTTGCCGCCGCCCTCGTCGGTGGTGACCGAGACGGGACCGGACGCGTCGGAGGTGTTGCCCGCCGCGTCGCGCGCCCTGACGGTGAAGCTGTAGGCCGTCTTCGGCGTCAGGCCGGAGACGGTGGCGCTGGTACCGGCCACCGTGTCGGCCTTGGTGGCGCCGTTGTAGATGTCGTACCCGGTCACGCCCACGTTGTCGGTTGACGCGTTCCACGCCAGGGACACGGTGGTCGCGGACTTTCCGGTCGCGCGCAGGTCGCCGGGAGCCGTGGGAGCCTGCTTGTCGTTCTCGGGGGGCTCGGAGCCGTCGCAGGTGGCGCCGTTCACCTTGCAGCCGGTGAACCAGCCGGCGCCGGTCCCGCCGAACCCGAAGCTGACGTTGCCGCCGGCGGCGAGGGAGCCGTTCCAGCCGAGGTTGGTGAAGGTGTAGTGGTTGCCCGAGACGCTCTTGGCCGCGTCCCACACCGAGGCTATGGACGTACCGTCCGCCAGGTCGGCTTCGATCTTCCAGGAGCTGATCCCGGCGTTCGTCCCATTCGTGATCGTGCACTTGCCTTGGAAACCGCTGCCCCAGTCGGAGGTTTTGGAGCAGGTCGCGGTGACGGTCCCCGCCGACGACGCCGGCGGCGCCGAGAGCAGGGTCGAGGCCACCGCGAGGGTCGCTGCGCCGGCGAGTGCGAGGGCTCGCCGTCCGCCCGGTCTGGACATGACTCTCCGTTCAGTCCGCCCCCGAACCAACAGGAATCTCCGTTCATCTCTTAGGAAACTTTCCTAAGAAATTGGGGTGATGGTAACCGGCTGGCCAGGCCCGTTCAAGGGCTCGCGGAGCCCGCCTCCGCATCGTGATCAGTGGTCTAAGTGACTGCCTGCGGACGTACGGTCGCCGAACGGAGAAGAAATTTCAGGCCGATCCGAACCATCCGGGCATGTCCAGCCGCCACAGGTCCACCGGTGTGATCACCCGGAGATCCTCCTCCAGGGCCCGCAGCCGCTCGGCGCCGAGCCGCTCCGCCCACTCGCCGTGGATCCGCTCGAAGACGCGCGCCGACCGGGTGAGGGAGTCGGTGCCCCGCGCGGTCAGCCGCACGATCTTGCGCCGGGCGTCCGCCGGGTCGGGGGCGCGTTCGAGGTAGCCCGCCCGCTCCAGGGACTCGACCATCTTGCCCGCCGCCTGCTTGGACACCCCCAGCCGGCGGCCGAGCTCCACGGCCGTGGTGCCGCGCGGGCCGATCGCCTGGAAGACGAAGCCGTGCAGGGGGCGCAGGTCGGGGTGGCCCTCCCGGTAACTCAGGGGATCGGGACCCATGACGCTCGTCCGCGACACCGACAGCCGCCGTACCGAGACGCCGAACGGCGTCATGACCACGTTCGCCTCGCCGATACGACCCCGACGCCCTCGTCGACCCGGACAAGTGCGACCTGGAACCGCAGGGCGCCGAGCGCGTCGCCCCGCCCTGGACCCGGTGAACCGCCGGCCCCGGCCCCCGGCCGCCGGTCAGGAGCCGAGGTAGGCGAGGACCGCGAGCACGCGGCGGTTGTCGTCCTCCGACTGGGGCAGCCCGAGCTTGCCGAAGATGTTGTTGGTGTGCTTGCTGATCGCCTTCTCGGTGACGAACAGCCGGCCGGCGATCGCGGCGTTCGAGCGGCCCTCGGCCATCAGCCCCAGCACCTCGCGCTCGCGGGGGGTCAGCGCCTGCAGCGGCTCCTCGCGGGCGTGCCGGGTCAGCAGCTGCGCCACCACGTCCGGATCGAGGGCGGTGCCGCCGTCCGCGACCCGGCGGACCGCCTCCACGAACTGCTGCACGTCCGACACCCGGTCCTTCAGCAGGTAGCCGATGCCGCCCGAGCTGTCGGACAGCAGCTCGCGCGCGTAGAGCTGCTCCACGTGCTGCGACAGCACCAGCACCGGCAGCCCGGGGACCTGCTTGCGCGCCTCCAGCGCCGCCTTCAGGCCCTCGTCGGTGAACGTCGGGGGCAGCCGCACGTCCACCACCGCCACGTCCGGGCGGTGCGCGGTGAGCGCCCGCAGCAGCGAGGGCCCGTTGTCCACCGCCTCGACGACCTCGAATCCGAACGCGCCCAGCAGGCGGATCAGCCCGTCCCTCAGGAGGGCAAGGTCTTCGGCGATGACAACGCGCACGGCAGCTCCATGGTCACGATGGTCGGCCCGCCCGGGGGGCTCGTGACGGCCATCGTCCCATCGAACGCGCCCAGCCTGCGCTCGATCCCGCGCATCCCGCTGCCCGCGGCCGGGTCGGCGCCGCCCGGCCCGTCGTCCCCGACGATCATCACGAGGCGGTCGCCGGGGTGCTCGATCTGCACCCAGGCCCGGCTCGCGTCCGCGTGCTTGACGACGTTGGCGAGCATCTCCGCGACCGCGAAGTAGGCCGCCGACTCCACCGGCGCCTCGGGCCGTCCCGGCAGCGCGATCTTGACGTCCACCGGCAGCGGCAGCGACAGCGCCAAGGCGCGCACCGCGCCGTCCAGGCCGCGCTCGGCCAGCACCGGCGGGTGGATGCCCCGGACCAGGTCGCGCAGCTCGGTGAGCGCCGAGCCGCTGGCGGCGCGGGCCTCGGCGAGCAGCCGCTGCGCGGTCTCCGGGTCGTGCTTCATCATCTCCTCGGCCAGCCCGATGTTCATGCTCAGCGCCACCAGCCGGGCCTGCGCGCCGTCGTGCAGGTCGCGCTCGATGCGGCGCAGCTCGGCCGCCGAGGCGTCCACCGTCTCCGACCGGGACTCGGCGAGCCGCCGCACCCGCTCGGTCAGCGCGGCCCGCGTCGGCGCCAGCAGCGCTTGGGTGAACAGGGCGTGCGCCTTCACCGCGGCCCCGCCCAGCGGGACGGACGCCGCCGTCAGCGCGGTCCCGAGGACGATCACCCCCGCGAGCCCGAACGCGCCCCAGTCCTCCAGCGGCCAGAACGGGCCCCACCCGTAGTCGCTGACCTGCGCGAGCCACGGCGCCACGAACACGCCCTCCAGCCCGTACACCGGCAGCCCGGCCGCCAGCACGCCGAGCACCAGCCCGACCGGGACGTTCAGCAGCGACCACAGCAGGTCGCGCCAGGTCGCGGGGTCGGTGAGCAGCCACCGCAGCCGCCGGAGCGGCCCCACCCGCCCGGCCGGCTCCGGCCGGTACGGCACCGGGATCCGGACGCCGGACCACCCCTCCGCCCACTCCCGCTGCTGGTTGGCCACGCCCCGTACGGCGAGCACGGCCACCGGCGTCAGGAACACCCCCACTCCCAGCGGGATGAACGCGATCGACAGCACCGTCAGGATGAACAGCGGAAGGTTCACCAGGTTCGCCAGGACGATCTGGATCAGTCCGCGGACGATGTTCACGAACGCGCGCCGTGCGTGCTCTCCGATGCGGTCGGTGACACCCTCGCGCTCGATCACCAGGTCACTCCCCACGCGCTCGCCCGGCCGGCCCCGGCGGCACGGCCCGTCACCTCATTGTGGGCCCTTCCAGGCGGGATCTCGGTGGGGCTAGGTCCCGCTTTGCCATGGATCATGGGGGAGTTAGACCTACCTCCGGGGACGGGGTCGTCGGGGAGTGACAAGACAAGCGGCCCGGTTCCCTGGACAATGCTCAGGCGATACCCAGGGGAGAAAGCGAATTCACGTTGTGACAGCGACCATCAGCCAGAACGCGACCGACCAGACCGCCGCGGGGCCCCCGCCGATCACCGAGCGCATCGCCGAGGAGATCGGCGTCCGCGAGGGCCAGGTGCGGGTAGCGGTCGACCTGCTCGACGGCGGGGCCACCGTCCCGTTCATCGCCCGCTACCGCAAGGAGGCGACCGGCGCCCTCGACGACGCGCAGCTGCGCGCGCTGGAGGAGCGGCTGCGCTACCTGCGCGAGCTGGACGAGCGCCGGGCCGCGATCCTGGAGTCGATCGAGTCGCAGGGCAAGCTGACCGGCGAGCTCAAGACGCAGATCATGGCGGCCGACTCCAAGGCCCGGCTGGAGGACATCTACCTGCCCTACAAGCCCAAGCGCCGCACCAAGGCGCAGATCGCCCGCGAGGCGGGACTCGAGCCGCTCGCCGACCGATTGCTCGGCGACCCGTCCCATGACCCGGGCGAGGCGGCCGCGCCGTTCGTGGACGCCGACAAGGGCGTCGCCGACGCCGCCGCCGCGCTGGAGGGCGCGCGGGCCATCCTCGTGGAGCGTTTCGCCGAGGACGCCGACCTCATCGGCGCGCTGCGCGAGCGCATGTGGAGCGGCGGCCGGATGGTGTCGCGCGTCCGGGAGGGCAAGGAGGAGACCGGCGCCAAGTTCGCCGACTACTTCGAGTTCGGGGAGCCGTTCGCGAAGCTGCCCTCGCACCGGATCCTCGCGCTGTTCCGCGGCGAGAAGGAGGAGGTCCTCGACCTGGACCTCGAACCCGAGGAGGAGCCCGCCGACCCGGGCGCCCGCAGCTCCTACGAGGCGGAGATCGCGCGGCGCTTCCAGATCACCGACGAGGGCCGGCCGGGCGACCGGTGGCTCGCCGACGCCGTCCGGTGGGCCTGGCGCACCCGGATCCTCGTCCACCTCGGCCTCGACCTGCGGGCCCGGCTCCGCCAGGAGGCCGAGGACGAGGCGGTCCGGGTGTTCGCCGCCAACCTGCGCGACCTGCTGCTGGCCGCGCCGGCGGGCACGCGCGCCACGATGGGCCTGGACCCGGGCCTGCGCACCGGCGTCAAGGTCGCCGTGGTGGACGCCACCGGCAAGGTCGTCGCCACCGACACGATCTACCCGCACGAGCCGCGCCGCCGGTGGGACGAGTCGATCGACACCCTCGCCCGGCTCGCCCGCGAGCACCGGGTCGACCTGGTCTCCATCGGCAACGGCACCGCCTCCCGCGAGACCGACAAGCTGGCCGCCGACCTGATCGCCCGGCACCCCGACCTCGGCCTCACCAAGATCATGGTGTCCGAGGCGGGCGCGTCGGTGTACTCGGCCTCGGAGTACGCGGGCCGCGAGCTGCCCGGCATGGACGTCTCGCTGCGCGGCGCCGTGTCCATCGCCCGCCGGCTGCAGGACCCCCTCGCCGAGCTCGTGAAGATCGACCCCAAGTCGATCGGCGTCGGCCAGTACCAGCACGACATCTCCGAGGTGAAGCTGTCGCGCTCGCTCGACGCCGTCGTCGAGGACTGCGTGAACGCCGTCGGCGTGGACGTCAACACCGCGTCCGCGCCGCTGCTGACCCGCGTGTCGGGCATCGGCGAGGGCCTGGCGGAGAACATCGTCGCGCACCGCGACGCCAACGGGCCGTTCCGCACCCGCACCGGGCTGCGGGAGGTGCCCCGGCTCGGGCCGAAGGCGTTCGAGCAGTGCGCGGGCTTCCTGCGCATCCCCGGCGGCGACGACCCCCTGGACGCCTCCAGCGTCCACCCGGAGTCCTACCCCGTGGTGCACCGGATCCTGGAGGCCGCGGGCAACGACGTCAAGGGGCTCGTCGGCAACACCGCCGCGCTGCGCTCGCTCCGCCCGGCCGACTTCGTCGACGACACCTTCGGGCTGCCGACGGTCACCGACATCCTCGCCGAGCTGGAGAAGCCCGGCCGCGACCCGCGCCCGGCGTTCCGGACGGCCACGTTCAAGGAGGGCGTCGACAAGCTCTCCGACCTCGAACCCGGCATGATCCTGGAGGGCGTGGTCACCAACGCCGCCGCGTTCGGCGCGTTCGTGGACGTGGGCGTGCACCAGGACGGCCTCGTCCACATCTCCGCGATGTCCGACAAGTTCGTCTCGGATCCGCGCGAGGTCGTCAAGCCCGGCGACATCGTGCGGGTCAAGGTCCTGGACGTCGACCTCCAGCGCAAGCGCATCTCGCTGACGCTGCGCCTGGACGACGAGCCGGGCCGCGACCCGGCGGGCGGCGGCAGGCGCGACCGGGGCGGCCGGCAGGGCGGTGGCAGAGGCGGCCAGGGGCAGGCCGGTCAGGGGCAGGCCGGTCAGGGCGGCCAGAACCGCGAGGCCCAGGGACGCGGCGAGGGGCGCGGCGGTGAAGGCCGCGGCGGCCAGAACCGTTCGGGTCAGAACAGAGGCGGCCAGAACAGAACCGGTCAGAACAAGGGCGGTCAGAACAGGACGGGCCAGGGTCGGGGCGGTCAGAACCGAGGCGGTCAGGGGGGCGGCTTCTCCGGTGGCGGCGCCATGGCCGACGCGCTCCGCCGCGCTGGCCTGGACAAGGGCCTTCCCCAGAAGGACCGCAAGGACCGCAAGGGGCGCTGACGCCCCGGCGCCGGTAGTCGCGCCCACGACCAGGGCACTCGCTCCACGGCGTGCCGTCCATCAAGGAGGACGGCACGCCGTGGAACGGTGAGGACAAGGCCCCGGGACGGGTGGAAGCGTGATCCGGGGAGAGGGGCCCACGGGCCTCGTCCTCCGCGCGTCGCCAGGGTCCGCCGGTTCCGGTGTAACGGCGGATGCCGCGGTGGCATGCGTCACGGGCCGATATCACGGAACGTGCCGTGCCGCTGACCTGCTCCGGAGTCCTCGGCGCCCTCCGATGTCCGCAGACGCCGCCGCTACCCCATAGACTTGGCGCGCGATGGCGCGAAGCCGTGTATCGGTGCGCCCGCGCCGCCTGAAAGACTGACTGGCTGAGCACGCGCCCAACGCCGCGGCCGAGACAGCGCCCGATCAAGGAGACCTACCCCAGTGAAGACCGATGTCGAGGAGCTGACCCCCACGCGGGTCAAGCTCACCGTCGAGGTTCCGTTCGACGAGCTCAAGCCGAACCTCGACAAGGCGTACAAGGAGATCTCGCAGCAGGTGCGGATCAAGGGCTTCCGGCCCGGCAAGGTCCCCGCCCCGCTGATCGACAAGTACGTCGGCCGGGGTGCGGTCCTGCAGGAGGCGGTCAACGACGCGCTTCCGGAGCTGTACGGCCGCGCCGTCGAGGAGACCGAGATCTTCGTCCTCGGCCAGCCGGACGTCGAGGTCACCGAGCTCGACGACGGCAACCAGTTCGCCTTCACCGCCGAGGTGGACATCCGGCCCAAGTTCGAGGTCCCCGACTACGACGGCCTCGAGGTCGTCGTGGACGACGCCGAGGTGACCGACGAGCAGGTCGAGGAGACCGTCGGCAACCTGCGCGAGCGCTTCGCCTCGCTCACCACCGCCGAGCGGGCCGTCGAGGACGGCGACTTCGCCACCGTCGACCTGGCCGTGAAGATCGGCGGCGAGGAGGCCGAGGACGCCTCCGCGACCGGCCTGTCCTACGAGGTCGGCAGCGGCACCCAGGCCGAGGGCCTGGACGAGGCGGTCACCGGCCTGTCCGCGGGCGAGGAGGCGACCTTCACCGGTGCCCTGGTCGGCGGCGCGCACGCCGGCGAGGAGGCCGAGGTCACCGTCACGGTGCAGAGCGTCAAGACCAAGAACCTGCCCGACCTCGACGACGAGTTCGCGCAGCTGGCCAGCGAGTTCGACACGCTCGACGAGCTGCGCGCCGACGTGCGCACCCGGCTCGAGCGCCAGGTGCGCCTCCAGCAGCTGTCCGACGCGCGCGACAAGGCCCTGGAGGCCCTGCTCGACAAGATCGACATCCCGCTGCCGGACAAGGTGGTCGAGGAGGAGATCGGCCGCCGCAACCAGCAGCTGGAGCAGCAGCTCCAGATGGCGGGCATGACCAAGGAGGACTACCTCAAGGACGAGGAGAAGTCCGCCGAGGAGTTCGACACCGACGTCGCCGACGCGGCCCGCCTCGCGGTCAAGGGCGGTTTCGTTCTCGACCAGCTCGCCGTCCAGGAGGAGCTGGGCGTCGAGAACGAGGAGCTCAGCGAGTACGTCGTCACGCAGGCCATGCAGATGGGCGTGGCGCCGCAGCAGCTCGCCCAGTACCTCACCGAGAACAACCAGCTCCCGGCGATCGTCTCGGAGGTGCTGCGCAGCAAGGCGCTGAACCTCGTGGTCGAGCACGTCACGGTGAAGGACGAGTCCGGCAACGAGATCGACGTCGAGGCCGTCCAGCGCGAGCTGAACGGTGAGACGGGCGAGACCGTCGAGGCCGACGCCGAGGACGCCGACACCGAGAGCGCCGACGCCGGCGCCGCCGAGGACACGGCCGCCGAGGGCGCCGAGGCCCCCGCCGAGGCCGAGGAGTCCGCCGACGCCCCCGCCGAGGCCGCTGAGGCCGCCGCTGAGGAGGCCCCGGCCGCCGAGGCGAAGGACGACGAGGGGAAGGGCGCCTGACGCCATTCCGGACGTTTCTGACGCATCGGGCACGCCCCGCATCCGCCGCGCGGCGGATGCGGGGCGTGTCGCGTTCGCGACGATCGTCACCTGCCGGGCACCGCCCGGATACGCCCCTGGCGAAAAGGCGGCCCCCCGGGCTTAAGCGGGTCCGTGCGCGCGTTAATGTCCAATCATCCGAACCGATTTAAAGGACCGGAGGAACACCCGGTGAGCATGCCTCCGACTTTCGACGAGTCGTCGCGGATCCAGGCGCGGGTCGCCGAGGCGCCCCTGTTGCCTCTGGGCGACCAGCTGTTCCAGCGGCTGCTGCGCGAGCGCATCGTCTTCCTCGGCCAGCAGGTCGACGACGACATCGCCAACCGCATCTGCGCCGAGCTCCTGCTGCTGTCGGCCGAGGACGGCCGCCGCGACATCACGATCTACATCAACTCGCCCGGCGGCTCCGTCACGGCGGGCATGGCGATCTACGACATCATGCAGTACGTCCCGAACGACATCGTCACCGTCGGGATGGGGCTGGCGGCGTCGATGGGGCAGTTCCTGCTCTGCGCCGGGACGACGGGCAAGCGCTACGCCCTGCCGCACGCGCGGATCATGATGCACCAGCCGTCCGGCGGCATCGGCGGCACGGCCTCCGACATCAAGATCCAGGCCGAGCAGATGCTCTACGTCAAGAAGACGCTCGCCGAGAAGATCGCCGAACACACCGGCCAGCCGCTCGACCAGATCGAGCGCGACTCCGACCGCGACCGCTGGTTCACCGCCGACGAGGCCAAGGACTACGGGTTCGTGGACCACGTGGTGCTGAGTGCCACCCAGGTGCCCTCCGAGGGCACCGTCTCCTGACGACCCGAACCACTTATCGGAGGCACACAGTGAGCGACCTGTTCCGACCCGGCCCCAGCGATCTGGTCCGTCCCGGCGTCCAGGCGGGCGGTTCCCCGCATCCGGTGGACAACCGGTACATCATCCCGTCCTTCGTCGAGCGCACCACGTACGGGGTCAAGGAGATGAACCCGTACAACAAGCTCTTCGAGGAGCGGATCATCTTCCTCGGCGTGCAGATCGACGACGCGTCCGCCAACGACGTGATGGCCCAGCTGATCACGCTGGAGTCGATCGACCCCGACCGCGACATCAGCATCTACATCAACTCGCCCGGCGGCTCGTTCACCGCCATGACGGCGATCTACGACACGATGCAGTTCGTCAAGCCGGACGTCCAGACGGTCTGCATCGGCCAGGCCGCCTCGGCGGCGGCGGTGCTGCTCGCGGCGGGCACCAAGGGCAAGCGGGCGGCGCTGCCGAACTCGCGGATCCTGATCCACCAGCCGGCGACCGAGGGCACCTACGGGCAGTCCAGCGACATCGAGATCCAGGCGCGCGAGATCATGCGGATCCGCGAGCTGCTGGAGAGCATCCTCGCCACGCACAGCGGCAAGAGCATCGACGAGGTCCGTCACGACATCGAGCGCGACAAGATCCTCACCGCGGACGAGGCCAAGGACTACGGCCTCATCGACGACGTCTTCGTCAGCAGGAAGCGCAAGGCCGAGGTAGTGTCGTCCTGAGACGGCACGAGGACGAGGGAGTCCCCCAGCCCGGTCGTCATTCTTCCGGGCGAGGGGCTTACCAAGTCCGTTGGAGACGGTAACGTCGAGTCCAACGTCGAGAGCCTTCGGGACGCAACCGAGCTGCGCCGCATCCTCTCAGGCGCGCGGCCCCACGAAAAGGAGACAGTTGGGTGGCACGCATCGGCGACGGTGGTGACCTGCTCAAGTGCTCGTTCTGCGGGAAGAGCCAGAAGCAGGTCAAGAAGCTCATCGCGGGTCCGGGCGTGTACATCTGCGACGAGTGCATCGATCTCTGTAACGAGATCATCGAGGAGGAGCTCTCCGAGACCTCCGACCTCAAGTGGGACAATCTGCCCAAGCCGCGGGAGATCTACGAGTTCCTGGACTCCTACGTCATCGGGCAGGAGACGGCGAAGAAGGCACTGTCCGTCGCCGTCTACAACCACTACAAGCGGATCCAGTCGGGTGACACCGGCAGGGACGATCCGGTCGAGCTGGGCAAGTCCAACATCCTGCTGCTGGGCCCCACGGGATCGGGCAAGACGCTGCTCGCGCAGACGCTCGCCAAACTCCTCAACGTCCCGTTCGCCATCGCGGACGCCACGGCGCTGACGGAGGCCGGTTATGTCGGCGAGGATGTCGAGAACATCCTCCTCAAACTGATCCAGGCGGCCGACTACGACGTCAAGAAGGCCGAGACCGGGATCATCTACATCGACGAGGTCGACAAGATCGCTCGCAAGAGCGAGAACCCGTCGATCACGCGGGACGTCTCGGGGGAGGGCGTCCAGCAGGCCCTGCTGAAGATCCTGGAGGGCACCACCGCGAGCGTGCCGCCGCAGGGCGGCCGCAAGCACCCGCACCAGGAGTTCATCCAGATCGACACCACCAACGTGCTGTTCATCTGCGGTGGCGCGTTCGCCGGCCTCGAGAAGATCGTCGAGTCCCGGGTGGGCAAGCAGGGCATGGGCTTCGGCGCCCAGATCCGCTCCAAGTCCGACTTCGAGGAGTCCTCGGCCGTCCTCGGCGACGTGATGCCGGAGGACCTGCTGAAGTTCGGGATGATCCCCGAGTTCATCGGCCGGCTCCCGGTGATCACCTCCGTCCACAACCTGGACCGCGAGGCACTGATCAACATCCTGACCGAGCCGAAGAACGCGCTGGTGCGCCAGTACCACCGCCTCTTCGAGCTGGACGGGGTCGACCTGGAGTTCACCGACGACGCCCTGGAGGCCATCGCCGACCAGGCGATCCTGCGCGGCACCGGCGCCCGCGGCCTCCGCGCGATCATGGAGGAGGTGCTCCTGTCGGTGATGTACGAGGTGCCGAGCCGCCATGACGTGGCGCGCGTGGTGATCACTCGCGAGGCCGTCCTGGAGCACGTCAACCCGACGCTCGTCCCACGCGAGCGCGCCAAGCGCGAGCCCCGCGAGAAGTCGGCCTGACGACGTATTTATTGCAAGTCCGGCCCACTTCGCTCGCTGGCGCTCGCTTCGTGACCGGGCTTGTGCGAGCGCGAATCGCTTCGCGATCTTCCCGGCGGGGGCTCGCCTTCGGCGTCGCCCCCGCCGGTCAGGTCGCGCGCTCGCGTTCCGGCTGAGGTCGCTTGTACGAGGGAATGGCCGCGGAGCCTTTCGGGTTGCCCGGGGCCGGGCCCGGCTGGGGCCATGGCGGGGCGGGGGCGTGACGGGGGCGGCTTGCTCTCCGGGTTCGGCCGAAGAGGCTGTGTGACCGCTGGGGCAGCCCTCTGCGGGTTCTGCGGGCCCGGGGGCTAGCGGGGGCCGGATTCGCCTAGGCCCGCTTCGCGGGCCAGGACTATCGCCTGGGCGCGGTCGGCGACGTGCAGCTTCATGAAGATGTTCGAGACGTGGTTGCGGACCGTCTTCTGGCTGAGGAAGAGCGTCGCGGCGATCTCGGCGTTGCTGCGGCCCTGCGCGATCAGCTCCAGGACCTCCCGCTCCCGCTCGGTGAGCTGCGGGAAGGCCGCCTGCCTCGGGTCGGGCATGTCGGTGAAGTAGGTGAGCACGCGGCGCGCGATCTCGGGGCCGTAGATGGCCTCGCCCGCCGCGACCGCCCGGACCGCGCGGGCGATCTCCTCGGCGCCGGACTCCTTGAGCAGGTAGCCGCGGGCTCCGGCGCGCATCGCCGCGAAGACGGAGTCGTCGTCACGGAACATCGTCAGCACCAGTACGCCGATCCGAGGGCTGGTCCGGGTGATCGTCCGGGTGGCCTCGATGCCGTTGCCGCCCGGCATGTGCAGGTCCATCACGACGACGTCGGGCTGCAGCTCGGCGGCCAGGCGCACCGCGTCGGGGCCGCACTCGGCCTCGCCGACGACCTCCACGCCGAGCGCGAGCAGCAGGCCCTTAAGCCCCTGCCTGAACACCGGGTGGTCGTCGGTGATGAGCACCCGGATGGAGTCTGTGGTCACCGTCGCCCGCCCCTTCCGATCGAAGCCCGATGGTACTCGGCGCTGGCGAGCGGGAGGCGGGCCGTGACGACGGTGCCGCCGCCGGTCCGGGACGTGATCACGCAGCCGCCGCCCAGTTCCGCCGCCCACTCCTTCATCGCCTCCAGGCCCCGCCGCGACCTCGGGGCGCCGCCGTTGCGCGGCGTGTCGGGCAGGCCGGGACCGGTGTCGGCGACCATCAGGTGCAGCTCGGTGTCGCGGCTGAGCAGCACGAGCGCGGTGCTGCCCGGGGCGTGCCGCCGGACGTTCGTCAGCGCCTCCTGGACGATCCGGTAGGTGGCCACCTCGACCGCCGCGGGCAGCCCGGCGGGGTCGCCGTCGAAGCGCACGTCCACCCGCTCGCAGCAGCCCTCGGCGAACGCCTCGATCGCGGCGACCAGGCCGAGGTCGTCCAGCGCGGGCGGGCGCAGGCCGTGCGCCAGGTCGCGGATCTCGCCGACGGCGGTGGCGAGCCGGTCCCGGACGTCGGCCAGCAGCGGGTCCATCCGCTCGGGCTCGCCGGCCAGGGTGATGCGCGCCGCGTCCAGCGACATGGCGAGGCTCGCCAGCGTCGGGCCGAGGCCGTCGTGCAGATCGTGCCGCAGCTGCCGGCGTTCCTCCTCGCTGCTGGCGAGGATGCGCTCCCTGGAGCGTTGCAGGTCGGCGGTGAGGCGGAGGAGGTGGGGGATGGAAGCGGCGTGTGCCGCCACGGCCCCCGCGGCGAACGCGCCGGCAAGCACGGCGGCGCGTGCCAGTACCGCTCGCATCCTCCCCACTCCCCTCGGCCCGTGTGTCTCGGCCCGGCGTCGCGGGCGATCGCGGCCAGCTTTGCGGGTGAGACGACCCGGTGTCAGGTGACCTGTGTCCCGACCGCGACGGGAAACCCCTCCGGGTATCGCCGCGGGCACGGGCGTTCCACCGGTTCGATCCCCGTAGAATCGTCAGCCGTGACACAGCCCAGCACCGAGCGCGGCCAGGAGGCCGGCGCGAACGTCGACCTGCCCACCCAGTACCGACCGGCCGATGTCGAGGGCCGGCTCTACGAGCGGTGGGTATCGGCGGGGCTGTTCACCGCGGACCCCGGCCGCGACCCGGGCCGCCCCGGCTACTCGATCGTGATCCCGCCGCCGAACGTCACCGGCTCGCTGCACATGGGCCACGCGCTGGACCACTCCATCCAGGACGCCCTCGTCCGCCGCCGCCGGATGCAGGGGTACGAGGCGCTGTGGGTCCCGGGCATGGACCACGCCGGCATCGCCACGCAGAACGTCGTGGAGCGGGAGCTGGCGAAGGAAGGCCTCTCGCGGCACGACCTCGGCCGCGAGGCGTTCGTCGAGCGGGTGTGGAAGTGGAAGGCCGAGTCCGGGGGGCGGATCCTCGGCCAGATGCGCCGCCTCGGCGACAGCGTCGACTGGACGCGCGAGGCGTTCACCATGGACGACGACCGCGCCCGCGCCGTCCGGACGATCTTCAAGCGGCTGTTCGACGACGGGCTGATCTACCGCGCCGAGCGCATCATCAACTGGTGCCCGCGCTGCCTGACCGCCCTGTCGGACATCGAGGTCGAGCACGCCGACCGCGACGGCGAGCTGGTCTCGATCCGGTACGGCTCCGGCGCGGACGAGATCGTCGTCGCGACGACCCGGGCCGAGACGATGCTGGGCGACACCGCCGTCGCGGTGCACCCGGACGACGCCCGCTACGCGCACCTGGTCGGCCGGGAGATCGAGCTGCCGCTCACCGGCCGCCGCATCCCGGTGGTCGCCGACGAGCACGTCGACCCCGAGTTCGGCACGGGCGCGGTCAAGGTGACCCCGGCGCACGACCCCAACGACTTCGAGATCGGCCGCCGGCACGGCCTGCCGTCCCTGTCGGTCATGGACGAGCGCGGCGTCGTCACCGCGCACGGCCCGTTCGAGGGCCTGGACCGCTTCGAGGCGCGGCCCGCGGTCGTCGCGGCGCTGCGCGAGCAGGGGCGGATCGTCAAGGAGATCCGCCCGTACGAGCACTCGGTCGGGCACTGCCAGCGCTGCTCCACGGTCGTCGAGCCGCGGGTGTCGCTGCAGTGGTTCGTGAAGGTGGAGCCGCTGGCGCGCGCCGCGGGCGACGCCGTCCGCGACGGGCGCGTCGCGATCCACCCGCCGGAGATGGCGGCCCGCTACTTCGAGTGGGTCGACGACATGCACGACTGGTGCATCAGCCGGCAGCTGTGGTGGGGCCACCGCATCCCCGTCTGGTACGGGCCGGACGGCGAGGTCGTGTGCCCCGGCCCCGGTGAGGAGCCGCCCGCCGGGTGGACGCAGGACACCGACGTCCTCGACACGTGGTTCTCCTCGGCGCTGTGGCCGTTCTCCACGCTCGGCTGGCCCGACAAGACCCCCGAACTGGAGCGCTTCTACCCGACGTCCGTCCTGGTCACCGGCTACGACATCCTGTTCTTCTGGGTCGCCCGGATGATGATGTTCGGCCTCTACGCCATGGACGGCGTGGAGCCGTTCTCGACCATCGCGCTGCACGGGATGGTCCGCGACCAGCACGGCAAGAAGATGTCCAAGTCGTTCGGCAACGTCGTCGACCCGCTCGACTGGATCGACCGGTACGGCGCCGACGCGACCCGCTTCACCCTGCTGCGCGGCGCGAACCCGGGCGGGGACGTCCCGGTGGCGGAGGACTGGGCGCAGGGCTCGCGCAACTTCTGCAACAAGCTGTGGAACGCCACGCGTTTCGCGCTGATCAACGGCGCGCACGTGCGCGGCGACCTGCCCGCGGACCCGTCCACAGTGGACGCCTGGATTCTGTCGCGGTTGCACGCGGTCATCGCCGAGGTCGACGCGCGGCTGGAGTCCTTCGACTTCGCCAAGGCGTGCGAGACGCTCTACCACTTCGCCTGGGACGAGGTCTGCGACTGGTACGTGGAGCTGGCCAAGGTCCAGCTCGCCGACGAGCGCGCCGAGGCGACCCGCCGCGTGCTCGGCGAGGTCCTGGACCAGCTGCTGCGGCTGCTGCACCCGGTCGTCCCGCACGTCACCGAGGAGCTGTGGACGTCGCTGACCGGCGCGGAGACCATCGTCACCGCGCCGTGGCCGGCCGCCGACGCCGGCCGCGCCGACCGGGCCGCCGAGGCCGCGGTCGAGTCGCTGCAGCGGCTCGTCACCGAGGTCCGCCGGTTCCGCGCCGACCAGGGGCTGAAGCCCGGTCAGCGGGTCGCCGCCGCGCTGGAGTGGGGCGACTCGCCGCTGGCCGCGCACGAGGAGGGCGTCCGCGCGCTGCTGCGGCTGACCGCCCCCGGCGAGGGCTTCACGGCGACCGCGTCGCTGCCCGCCGAGGGCGTCGTGGTGCGGCTCGACACCGCCGGCGCGATCGACGTCGCCGCCGAGCGCAAGCGGCTGGACAAGGACCTGGCCGCCGCGCGCAAGGAGGTCGACCAGGCGCGCCGCAAGCTCGGCAACGAGGCGTTCATGGCCAAGGCCCCGGAGGCCGTGGTGGCGAAGAACCGGGAGCGGCTGGCCCAGGCCGAGGCCGCCATCGGCCGGCTGGAGTCACAGCTCGCGGCGTTGCCCGCGGGCTGAGCCCGCGCGGTCACGGTGACCATCCGCCCGGCCCGTGGCCGCGGGCGGCGATGAAACCTCGGGAGTGCAATGGCCGACTCACCTCCTCGGTCCGACGCGCCGGGCCCGGCGTCGGGCGACGACCTGACGCCGCGGGCCGGCGGGGGCGGCGCCGAACCCGGGCGCTTCACCGCCGCGCCCGCGCCGTGGGGCGGCTCGCCCCCGTGGTGGTCGACGAGTCCGGGCGACGGGACGGGCCCGCACGGCCTGCCCGGCGGTACGGGGCCGCACGCCCTGCCCGGAACGCGCGGCGGCACGGGCCCGCTCCGGGTGCCCCGCCAAGGAGGCGGCACCGGGCCGCATCGCCTGCCCCCGAACGGGACGGGCCCGCAGGTGATGCCGCCGGGCACGGGCTCGTTCCCGGCGGTGCCCCCGAACGCTCCGGGCGCCGTGACGCCTCCGGCGGAGGGGCGCAGGCAGGTCTCCGGGCTGCTGCTCGGTGCGGGGATCGGCGCGGTCCTGGTCGCCGTCCTCACGGCCAGCCTCGTCGCGTTCCAGCCGGACGACGAAGGCAAGGGCAAGACGCCGCCGGGCGCCGGCCCGTCCACGAAGAAGATCACGGCGGTCGCCGTCGCCGGGGGCCTGCACCGGGACGCCACGATCGCGCCGCAGGCGAGCGCGGCGTACCCGTTCGTCGCGGCGGCCGTCCGGGTGGGCGGCGTCCCGGCGGCCAAGGACGGGACGGCCGTCTACGCCGAACCGCGTCCGGGACGGCTGAACGTCCTGTTCATGGGCGGGACCGGAGCCGTCGGGAACCCCGCGGCGTTCCTGCAGAGGATCCGTCCCAGCACGTTCATCACCGGTCAGAACACCGCCGCGGGCAAGGACGGCCGCGCCCTGTGCGGCACGTTCGCGGTGCTGGCGGCCGTGCACGCCTACTGCGGGTGGGCGACGAAGGACTCCTACGGGATCGTCGCCTCGAACGTCCCTGGGGCGGAGAGGCAGCTCCTGGTGCTGGCCGAGCTCACACGCCGGATCCGCCGGGACGTGGAGAAGCCGAAGCGGTGAACAGCCGGCGCGTGCTCGCGCCGACCGCGCCGAGGACGTGCCCGGTGAAGTAGACGGTGCCGAGCGCCACGACGCGGTACCCGAGCGTGGCGAGCGACACGGCCGTGACGGCGCCGGCGTCGACGACGTCCCACCCGGGCGGCAGGTCCCGGGTGAAGCGCAGGTGCGGCAGCGGCAGCCGGACGAACGTGACGGGGACGCCGTCCAGCGCGGCGATCGCGCCGTCCAGGTCCTTGTGGTCGGGCAGGCACACGACGGCGTGGTCCACGGTGCCCCACCGGGCGCGCGCCGCGGTGAGCGCGGCCGTGACGCCCGTCCCGTCGACGGCCGAGTCGACCAGCAGGGTGGTCGCCGAGCCGGGCACGGCGTGCCAGGACAGCCGGCCGGGGAGCACGACGGAGGACAGGACGGCGGCGACCCGTCCCGGGTCCGGCGCCCCCGCGCCCGGCATGCGGCGGGCCGCGGCGACGCCCAGCTCCGCGCTGGCGCGGCCGAGGCCCGCGGGCAGGACCCCGGGCGGGAC
>NZ_CAACVB010000151.1 GCF_900659635.1 Actinomadura roseirufa
CCCAGCGCGCGGCGCAGCCCGTCCGCCCGGCGCGCCGGGTCGCGCTCCCCGCGCGCGGCCACGACGCCGCGCTCGAACGCGACCGCGTCCACCTCGCCGGAGTCGATCCCGAGCCGGTAGCCGCCCGGACCGTGCTCGACCAGGTCACGGCCCGCGACTCCGCGCAGCCGCGACACGAGGGCCTGGAGCGCGTTGCCGCCGCCGGCGGGCGGGTCGCCCTCCCAGAGATCGTCGAGCAGCCGCCCGGCCGACACCGGGCGCCCCGCCTCCAGCGCCAGCCGCACCAGGAGGGCGCGCAACCGCGGGCCGCTGACCTCGACGGGCCGGCCGGCCTCGTCCCGCACTTCGAGCGGACCCAGGATGCCGATGCGCACGTATCCCCTTTCCGGGTGCCATTGTCCCCGATGGCGCGGCCTCTGAGATCGTGAAGGCATGCACGAGGATTCACAGATCGTCTCAGGAGTCGAGGTCGTCCCGCTGCACGACGCGATCGGACCCATGGGACCGTCACTGCGGCGCCCATTGCCGGAAACGTTCCCCGGCTCCACTCCGGCCCTTTGGGAACGGCTCCGCGCCGAGGCCCCGGAAGTCTTCGGACCGGACGGAGCCTGGGTTCTGCGGTTCTACTGCTTCCTCGTACGAGTACCGCAAGGGCCGACCATCCTGGTGGACACCGGCCTCGGCCCGGAGGACTCCCCCGCCTCGTCCTGGGCTCCCGTGCCCGGCGGCCTGATCGGCGCCCTGTCCGGGGTCGGCCTCGCACCGTCCGACATCGACATCGTCGTGCTCACGCACGTGCACAGCGACCACGCGAGCGGCGCCGTGGCGGGCGGCGTTCCGGTCTTCGGGAACGCACGGCACGTCCTGCAGCGGGACGAACTCGACTGGCTGCGGAACGGCGGCGGGGCCGTCCTGGACGAGGTGGTCCAGCCACTCCAGGACGCGGGCCTCCTGGACACCATCACGGGCGGCGAACGCCTCAGTGATTCGGTCGCCATCGCTCTCACGCCCGGCCACACGCCGGGCCACCAGTCCGTCATCGTCGACGATCACCGGCTGGTCGTCGCGGGCGACATCGTCATGCACCCCGCCCAACTCGCCGACCCGTCCATCACCTACATCTACGACGAGGACCCGGTCGCCGCAGCCGCCACCCGCATCGACCTCCTGGCCCGGATGCGGGACCGCGACGGCATCCTCGCCGCTCCTCACCTGCCACAACCGTTCGTCCCGATCACCCGGGCCTAGAGGCGCCTCCAGACCGCTGACCGACCGGGACAACCCCCATCCCGCCCACCAGGCTCAATGGTCAGGGGCGTCCCGAACCCGGATCGCCGGCCCCGTCGAGGTGAACGAGACGCGCCCGTGCTCAGCTGATCTTCAAAGTGTGTCCCTGCCAGAGCAGGCGCTTCTGGGCAGGGGCAAGGGGCCTGGTCAGGGGGTTGTGCGGCGGGCGAGGGCTTGACCGGCGGGGAAGTCGGCGACGAAGGCGCGGAGGAACGCATTGATCGGGGTGAGGTCACCGCCCTGGGTCATGGTCTCGATGAGGACGTAGAGGCGCTCTTCGATCTCGGTGATCTGACGGGCCAGGGCGGTGCCCTGGGGAGTGAGGGTGAGTTCGATGTGGCGCCGGTCGGCCGGGGACGTCGCGCGATGGAGGTGTCCTGCCGCGACGAGTCGTTCGACCAGGCGGCTGGGACTGTTGCCGGACTCGCAGACCAGCAGGTCGCCCAGGCCGTTCAGGGTGAGGGGCTGCCGGTCCTGCAGGACGCGTATCACCTCGGCCTGGGCGGTGGTGACCCCGAGCGGTTTCAAGGCCTGGCCGAGCAGCCGGTTGCCCTCGCGCTGGGCGGCCAGGACCAGGTAGCGGAACTCCTCGACGGGACGCATGAACGTCATTGTCCCGATCAGGCGAAGGCGCGCGGGCGGCGGCCAGGGCGGCGGCCGCGCCGGGGTCGTGGGCGGCCAGGACGGTCAGGCCCGGCTGCCGCTCCCGCAGCTGATTGATCATCACGGTGGTCTGGGTGAGGGGCTTCTTCTCCCCGACGGCGGGGATGTGCCCCGCCTCGAGCAGGCCGGTGTCATAGGTGGTGTCGCCGACCATCAGCAGCGGGACCTCGCCGGCCTGCCGCACCGGCATGGAGAGTGATCCCGGGGGGTGGCCTGGAGTGGGCAGCAGCACCATGCTGCCGTCCCCGAACAGGTCGTGCCCGGCGGTGAAGGGGGCGATGGACGCGTCGTCCATGCGCGGTCAGCGTCTGCCCGGGCGCGATCTCGAACCGGGCCAGCCGGTCGTACATCACGCCGGTGATCCCGCCGGGGAAGTAGCCGGGGTCGGTGACCGACGCCCGGTCCTGGCCGGTATCGAACAGCAAAAGCCCGTCGGCGTGCTCCACCACGTAGACGTTGATCGGCAGCGGCTCGGTCCAGCGGCGGGAGGTGAACAGCCACCAGTACAGCGATTTGCCGCTCGCGGCGACGTGCTCCGGGTGGATCGACACCGACCCGGAGCTGACCACGGCGACCTTCTCGACCTGCTTCGTTTCGTTGCTCATGGGCATTAGATGACACGACATCTATGTCGTATCAACTAATGCGGAGCGTGGTTCGCCGCCACCCCGACACCGCGGGCGCCCAGCCTCGTCTGGCCTTGCTCGTGGACGATGAGGCAGGGCTTTGTGCCAGCACCTCGCGTCGGAGTTATCCACAGGTTGGCGTTCCATCGTCCGGGTGCTGCTCGACGGCCTAGCGTCGTCAGCATGACGACCTACCTCGTTTCCCCTGGATCACTTCGTCCGGATCGCCACCGCCATCGCCCTCGCGGTGAGGATTCACCGAACGGCAATTCGCCCCACGGCGGTGCGCGAATCTCCACCGTGCACGTGCAACACGAGGTTTCCGCTGCTGCTGTGGCTCAGTCTCCGCGGACGTTTGACATCGGCTCGCGGGGTATCGGAGCGGGGTCCGAGAGAGGAGCGATGCAATGCCCAGGTCACAGATCAAGGATGAGAAGACGTACCAGAAGCTCCGGGAGAAGGGCGACAGCAAGGAGAAGGCCGCGCGGATCGCCAACGCCGCCGCGGGCCAGGGCAAGAAGAAGGTCGGGCGCAGGGGCGGCAAGAGCCCGTCCTACGACGAGTGGAGCAAGGACGACCTGATGCAGCGGGCCCGGGAGATCGGAGTGGAGGGTCGTTCGTCGATGAACAAGGCGGAACTGGTCAAGGCGCTACGCGACCACTGATGACCGCCGGCGGCGCCCCAGGGGTCACACTCTTTACGTTTGCCCCAACGGGGACGGGTACGGCCCTCCCATGGATCTGTCATTCCTCAAGAAGCTGTACCAACGGCCGGGCCCCTACGCGTCGGTGTACGCCGATCTCACCCGGACCACCGAGGACGCGTCCAAGGCCGCCGAGCTGCGGTGGCGGGCGCTGCGCGCGGACCTCGAGGGCCAGCACGCCCCCAAGGCGACCCTCCGCGCGATCGAGCAGACCATCGTCGAGGAGCTGGCCGGGCGCCGCTCCGAGGGGCTGGTGATCTTCGCGGCGGGCGGTGAGGTGGTGCACACCGAGCGGCTGCCCGGGCCGCCGCGCGCCACGCGGGCGCGGGTCGCGCCGCTCCCGCACGTGGTGCCCTACCTCGCTGAGCGCGGCGAGCGGTTCCCCCACCTGGTCGCGGTCGTCGACCGGCGCGGCGGCGCCATCGACTGTGTCGGCGCGGACGGGACGCACCGCCGCATCGACGTCGAGGGCGACGAGGAGTACCCGATCCGCAAGGTGAAGACGGGCGAGTGGAGCCAGTCCCGCATCCAGCGCGCCGCGGAGAAGGTGTGGAAGGCCAACGCGAAGAAGGTCGCGCACGAGATCGACCGCGCCGCGGACCGGGTGCACGCCGAGGCGGTCGTGATCGCCGGCGACACCCGGGCCCGGACGCTCGTCCTGGAGGAGGTCTCCGACCACGTCCTGGAGCACACGGTCGAGGACGACCGCAACATCGGCGTCTCCGACCCCGAGCTGGAGGCGGAACTGAACCGGATCCTGGAACTCAAGACGGCCGAGCGGGTCATGGCGGTCGCCGAGCGCTTCGACCGGGAGCTCGCCAACGGGCAGCGCGCCGTCGCCGGGCTGCCCGCGACCGTCGAGGCCGTCCGCAACGGCCAGGTCGAGACCCTCCTGCTCGACGACGACCCCGACTCGCCCGCCCGGCTCTGGGTCGGCCCCGACCCCACGCAGGTCGCGGCCTCCGCGAGCGAGCTGCGCGAGGAGTTCGGTGTCGACGACCCACGCGAGGACCGGGCGGACGCCGCACTGGTCCGCGCCGTCGCGGCCATGGACGGAGACCTGGTCGTAGTGCCGTCGAACGGTTCCACCGCCGGCCTCCACGTCGGCGCCGTCCTCCGCTACACCGCCTGACCAGAGACGGTGGGGTGGGGTCCCCAACTCCCCACCCCACCACTCCGGTCCCCACCGCAGGCCCACGACACGACTGACCAGCCGCGTCGCTCGGCGTTGGGCCGCCCGACCAACACCCCGCCACGCCCACGACGACACCAGCCCCAGACCTCCGCTACACGACCCCAATCACGGGTGCCGGTGAGCCCCTGCCCCGATCCCTAACGGAGGCCTAGGAGGGAGCGGAACGGGGGGCGTGGGCCGGTGTTGGTCAGGATGGCGGCGCACGTCGGGTTGGCGGTGCAGGCTTGAGCCGGGTTGGCGGGGTTCAGCAGGGTGTTGCGGGTGAATTCCAGTTTGGCCGGGTCTCCGCAGTCGTCCTCCGCGGGGGGCCAGGCGCCGGGGTAGTCGCGCCTTTTGACGAAGGGGGGAACGGCGTCGTCCCAGAAGTTCTCTCGGTAGCGGACGTTCTGGATGGGGCGGCCGTCCTTCACCTCGCTGCATCCGCCGATGGAGGCCACATAGTTGTAGGCGGCGTTACGGTCGACGCTGACCCAGTTGGTGCTGTCATCGGTGTAGATCCCGATGTTCCACTCGGTGTCCTTGCTGTCGGTGACGGCGTTGCCGCTGATGACGGCCCCGTCTTCGAAGGAAGTGCCCTGTTCGCCGCGCAGGTAGATCCCGCCGCCGTCGTCGAGCAGGCGGTTCGTGGCGTAGACGCGGTTGTTGAGGATGCGGTTGCGGTGCATCAGCCCGCGCAGGTCCTCGCTGGGGCCGGACAGGATGCCGCTGTAGGGCTCGTCGTGGACCTGGTTGTGGGCGATGGTCGTGTCCTGGGTCGCGGTGTCCCAGATCCCGGAGGACGCCCGGTAGTCCACGCCGGTGTGGTGGATCCAGTTGTCAGTGATGCGGTTGCCGCGGTTGGTCCCCTTCGTGTCGGGTGGGACGACGCCCATCAGGACGCCGCCGTCGGAGATGTCGGTGAACACGTTCGCGCTGATGGTGTTGTACGAACTGTTCTTGGAGAACTCAAGGCCCTGCCCACCCAGGTGAGTGAAGCGGTTGCCCTCGAAGGTGATGCGCTCGGCGGTGTGGAACGCGACGTTGCCCGGGACGGTCAGCGCCTCCATGTCGTCCTTGCCCTGCCGCATGTACATGCTCCACGCGGAGGCGAACCCGGCGGATTCGCTGGGGGCCAGCCAGGTGGCGTGGGCGAACGTGATGCCCTGGAAGGCGATGTCGTGCAGGGGGTGGCCGGGCTGTCCCGTACCGCTGACGAGGGTCTCCAGGACGGGCGCGACCGCCGAGGCCCGGTTCATGTCCACCCCCGGGCGCGGCATGTACAGCAGGACGTGATGACCTGGGCGGGAGCGGTCGAGGTACCAGCTTCCGGGCTTGTGCGGGAAGCTGAGGGAATTCTCGAAGTGGCCCGGGTCCTTCAGAGCGTCAGCGCCGTACAGTTTGCGGGCCAGCCGCCAGCATTCCGCGTCCATGGTGATGACGCTCTGCCGGGAGTCGCCGGTGATGCCCGCGACGCCGCAGCGGCCCTCGGCGTAGCCGAACCGGTAGACGGCCTCGATGTCGCCGGGGTCGCGCCACGATCGAGGGGCCGGGCTGTCTGTGACGTAGCCCGTCTCGGTCATCGTCGGTGTGCCGGGCAGGCCCACCTTCGGGGCCGTGAGCGGGGTGGCGCGCCGGTCGTCGACGTAGAGCTGGCGGGTCTCCAGGTCACCGACGTCGGCGCGCCAGAATCCCGCGTCGCGTCCGTCGGGCCGCCACCCTGAGATCCGCCGCCCGCCGCTCAGCGTCACCGGCTCCCGCCGCGGCGTCCCGTAGCCGAAGGCGCGGTAGACCACCCGGTGCCCGTTCGCGCCGGAGTCGCCCTCGGCCTCCGACAGCCGCAGCGGGGAGTCCAGCGCGTACGTCCCTGCGCGCAGATTCACCACGATGTCGGACGTCATGCGCGCCGTCCGGGCGCGGACCTCCCTGCGCGCGCGCTCAGGGGTCGCGAACGGCTGCTCGGCGGTGCCGGGCCAGGAGTCCCTGCCCCAGGTGGCGACGTACAGTTGCGCGGCCTCCGGCGCGCCGTCCGCCGACGCGCCAGGGGGCGGCACCACCGCCATCGGGACGGCCACCGCCAGCGCCGCCGTCGCCGTCTTCAGGATCCGCAGGTTCACCATGTCTCCTCACGGGTCGACCGGTCCTTCGCCCTCAGCCTCGGACCGGGCCCGGCGGACGCACGACGGCCATTCGTCGATCGGGCGGTCATCCTTAGGTCGCAGGGGGCCTCGACGAACGTCGGATCCCCCGCCGTGGGCCGCCTGCCTACGCTCGTCCCGTGCATCTCACCGAGGCGGTACCGGCGCGGGACCGGACGCTGGAGGCGGCGGCGCGGCTCACCGACCGCCTCGCGCCGTGGGCGCTCGGCTCCGTCCTGGCGGCCTTCACCCTGCTCGACTACTCGGCCGGACGGCACGGCGCGGCCGAGGATCTCGCGATCGCGCTGTTCGCGGCCGGTGCCGGGGGCGCCGCCGCGACGGCCCGGCGGCGCCGGTGGCCGCTGTTCGCGGTCACGGCCGTGGGCGCGTTTCTGTTCTCTTGCTGGCCCGCCTTCCTCGTCGCGTCCTACTACGCCGCGACGACGACTCGGCGGGGCGCCCACCTGGCGGCGTTCGCCGGTACGGCCGCCGCCGCGCTGCTGGCCGTGCCCGTGGCCGCCGACATCCTCGGGACGGGTCTCGTCCTCGGACCGGAGGACCGGATGTCGGCCGGGGACCGGGTGTTCTCGGTCCTGTTCCTCGTGGGCCTCCCGCTCGCGGTCGGGCTGTGGATCAACGCCCGGCGGCAGGTCCTCGCGGCGCTGGCCGAGCGCGCCGGACGGCTCGAACGCGAGCAGGCCGCGCGCGCCGAGCAGGCCCGCGCCGCGGAGCGCGCACGGATCGCGCGGGAGATGCACGACGTCGTCGCGCACAAGGTCTCGCTGGTCGTCCTGCACGCGGGGGCCCTGCAGTCCGACGCCGCCGACGAGGACACCCGGCGGGCGGCCGATCTGATCCGCGCGACCGGCCGGGAGGCCCTCGCGAACCTGCGCGAGGTGCTCGGGGTGCTGCGCGCGGCGCACGCCGAACCGCGCACCCCGCCACCGGCGCTCAGCGACCTCGAGCGGCTGCTGGCCCAGTCCCGGGCCGCGGGCCTGACCGTCCGCCGCCGGGACGAGGGCGCCGCGCGGCCACTCCCCGACGCCGCCGAGCGCGCCGCGTACCGGGTGGTGCAGGAGGCGCTGACGAACGTCCACAAGCACGCCGCGGGAGCCGCCGCCGAGGTCGTCCTGCGCCACCGGCCGGGCCACCTGGAGGTGACCGTCCACAACGGACCCGCCGAGGCCGCACCGGACCTCCCGCCGGGCGGTGGCCTCGGACTCGCGGGCCTGCGAGAACGCCTCGCACTGCTCGGCGGGACCCTGGAGGCCGGACCGCGCCCGGACGGCGGGTTCGCCGTCCGGGCGCGCGTCCCCGCCGTCCGGGAGCCGTCGTGATCCGCGTGCTGGTGGCCGACGACGAGCGTCTCGTCCGCTCGGGCCTGCGCAGGATCCTGGAGTCGGAGGGCGACATCAGCGTGGTCGCCGAGGCCCGCGACGGCGCGGACGCCATCGCCGGTGCGGCGCGGTGCCGCCCCGAGGTGGTGCTGATGGACGTGCGGATGCCCGGCGTGGACGGCCTCGCCGCCGCCGCGCGGATCACGGCCGCGCCCGCGGCGCCGAAGGTGGTGATGCTGACGACCTTCGACCTCGACGACCACGTCCACGAGGCGCTGCGCGCCGGAGCGGTCGGGTTCCTGCTGAAGGACACCCCTCCCCGCGACCTCACCGCCGCCGTCCGCACGGTCGCGGCGGGGCACGCGACGCTCGCGCCGGCCGTCACCAGGAGGCTGATCGCGCATGTCGCGGCGGCCGGCCCGTCGTCGCGGTCCACGGCGGCGCGGCGCCGGCTCGCCGTGCTCACCGACCGGGAGCTGCTGGTGGTGCGCGCCCTCGCCCGCGGCCTGTCCAACGGCGAGATCGGACGCGAGCTGGGGATGCGGGAGGCGACCGTCAAAGCGCACCTCAGCCGGGCACTCGCCAAGCTCGGGCTCGCCAACCGGGTACAGGCCGCCGTTCTCGCGCACGACGCGGAGGCGACCTGACCGTCCTGGCCGAGTCACAGCCCTCCGGC
This sequence comes from Actinomadura roseirufa, assembly GCF_900659635.1. Lineage (GTDB taxonomy): Bacteria > Actinomycetota > Actinomycetes > Streptosporangiales > Streptosporangiaceae > Spirillospora > Spirillospora roseirufa. The sequence continues at coordinate 8,603 of NZ_CAACVB010000151.1, forward strand.
GTAGGGCGGCCCTGGCGGGGTGGAGCCGGCGGACGAGGTCGTACCACCCGCCGTGCGTGTCGTAGGTCTTCCCGGTGTTCCCGAACGGCAGCCGGTGGTCGAACTGGCCCGACCTCCGCCATCCCTTGAAGTGCGGGTTCGGCCAGATGACCGTCTCCCGGCCGACCGAGCGATTCGACGTCAAGGTCGCGCACCGGCGCTCGCACGTGAAGAACTCCCCCGACCTCAAGACACGCCAAAGTATTCCTTGACAGGAATATTCTAGATAGAGAATACTTCTGCCCATGGAGCAGATCGCAGCCGCGCTCGGCGACACCGCCCGGTGGCGCATCGTCGAGGCCCTCGCCGAGCGGCCCCGGTCCGTGGGCGAGCTGGCGGAGCTGACGGGCCTACGGCAGCCGCAGACGACCAAGCACCTGCAGACCCTCGCCCGCGCCGGGCTGGTCGCGGTCTTCCCGCTCGGGCAGCGTCGCGTCTACGCGCTGGAGCCGGCGCCGCTGCAGGCCCTCGGGCACCGGCTGCGGGAGCTGGCGGGGGCCGTCACCGCGCACGAGGGCGAGCGGGACGTCATCGCCCGCTACCGCGCCGCCATCGCGGCGGAGACCGCGGCGGCGGACCGGGCACGCTGGGCGGACGGCCGCGCCTTCTCCTTCGAGCGGGTGCTGGCCGCACGGCCGGACGAGGTCTGGCGGCACTGGACCGACCCGGGGCTCCTCGCCGCCTGGTGGGCCCCTCCGTCGATGACGATCAGCGAGTCCGCCATCGAACCGCGACCGGGCGGCCGGGCGATCCTGGAGTACCGCGACGGCGACGCCAGGTACCGCTCGGAGGGGCGGGTCCACAGGGCGGAGGAACCCGAGCACCTCGTGTTCGACCTCACGGTGCTGGACGCGGCGGGCGCGGTCTCCTTCACCGGCCACTACGACGTGGCCTTCGACGCCGTCCCGGAGGGCACCCGGCTGCGGGTCGGCCTGCGCATCACCGAGACGGCCGTCGAGGCCGCCCCCTACATCGCGGGGATCGCGACGGGCTGGGGCCAGGTGCTCGACAACCTCGTCCACGCCGTCGGCGGAACACCTCAGTCAACGAACATCGCAGAAGAGGAAGCACAGCCATGACCGGACGCAAGGTGACCGCGAACCTGAGCCTCAGCCTCGACGGCCGGTACCACGGCCCCGGCGGACCCGCCGACTTCGGCGCGTTCGTCCCGTACGTGACCAGCGAGGTCGCGCGGGACCACATGAGCGGCATCTGGGAGGACGCGACGACGGCCCTGCTCGGCCGGGTCAACGCCGAGGGCTTCATGGGGTTCTGGCCGGCGGTCGCCGAGGACGAGAACGCCGACCCGCGTGACCGGGGCTACGCGAGGTGGCTGGTCGACACGGAGAAGGTGGTCCTGTCGACGACGCTGACCGAGGCGCCGTGGGAGCGCACCCGCGTGGTGAACGCGCCCGCCGCGGACATCGTCGCCGAGCTCACGTCCGCCGGTGAGGGCGACGTCCTCGTCAACAGCAGCCCGACCGTGATCAAGGAGCTTCTGTCCGCGGACCTGATCGACCGGCTCCATCTGCTGATCCTGCCGGAGATCCTCGGGGGCGGGGAGCGGCTGTTCGAGGACGGCCTGCCCGCGACGAAATGGAAGGTCGCGCGGCAGCGGACCGGTGAGCTGGGTGAGATCGCCCTGGTCTATGACCGCGTGCGGTGAGCACGGCGCCCCGGTGGGCGAAAAGAAAAGAGGGTGGAGCTATGGGGATTCGAACCCCAGACCTCCTCCATGCCATGGAGGCGCGCTACCAACTGCGCCATAGCCCCTCGGCCGGTGACCGACCGAGCAAAAGCTTAGTGCACTCCGGGGGCAGGTCGGGACGCGGGCCGCGGCGGGGAGTCCTCGCCGCGGCCCGCGGGCAGGTCAGCGGCCGGGCGCCGGCGCGGCGGCCGGTTCGCGAAGGCCCGGGATCTTGACGATGAGGTTCTCGGGCAGGGTCGGAAGGGTGAGGAGCCCCCGGTCCTCGGCTTCCTTCCGGGCGTCCTGCTCCTTCTTGCCCTTGTCCTTCTTCGGCTGCCCGATCTCGCAGAGGATGTTCACGAGGCCGTCCTGGCGCTGGAGCAGACGCAGCTCCGTGAGCATGTCCACCGCCTGGACGCACTCCTCCTTCTGCTTTTTCTCGCTGGTGGGCGCGGGCGCCGCCGGAGCCGCCGCCGCGGCGGGGTCGGGCAGGCTCTCCAGCGCCGCCGCGGGCGCGGCCATCGCCAGGGCCGAGCCCGCCGCCAGTGTCAGGGGCAGCAGGAGCCGGCCGGTGATCCGCTTTGTCATAGGTCAACCCTCATCTCGATCACATCGCCACTCCGTGGCTGTTCCTCAAGATCGAGTTGGCGAAGCGCGGCACGGGAAAAGGCAGCCGGGGCCATGGCGAAGGCTTTGCGGTCAGCTCCAGCCGAGGCTCTCGCGGACCTCGTCGGGGGCGTAGCCGCGCGGTCCGGCGTCGCCGATCCACACGATCCCGTCGGCTTCGGCGACGGCGCCGATACCGTGGTCCTGCGGCATCCGCGGCTGGATCGCCAGCCGCACCTCCATCCCGGGATCGAACCGGCGCAGCTCGTCGATGAGATCGGCCACCGTGACCTCGCGCCGCGCGCCCCTGCGGTGTCTTCCCATACTTCGCATGAAATCACTACGAAGCGAATGTTCCGAGCCCACCACCAGCAGATGAGCACGAACCGCAACGAAACCCGGAAGTAGAACGAAAACCGGAACCAATCCCACCAGAAATCGAGAGGCAAAACCGGGGGGGAAGGGGCGAAGCCCCAAAGGGGGGCGAGGGGCGAAGCCCCAAAGCACGAAGGGAGGCGAGGGGGGCGAGGGGCGAAGCCCCAAAGGGGGTGCGGGGGCGGAGCCCCTGCATCGGGGGTTCCAGGGGGTCGTCCCCCTGGGGGAAATGACGAAGGAGTGGTGGGGAAGGAGCAAAGCTCCGACCACACCACTCCCAACTCCGAGTGGAGCTATGGGGATTCGAACCCCAGACCTCCTCCATGCCATGGAGGCGCGCTACCAACTGCGCCATAGCCCCGGGCGACTGCGTGGACGTTCATCCCGCAGTGCTCCGCCAGTGTATAGGACGGCGGGGAGTGGTCTCGAATCGTTTGCCGGTCAGGGGGCGGGGTCGCCGTTGCGGTCTTCGGGGCGGTCGTCGCCGAGGACGGGTTCGGGGAGGGTGCCGGCGTTGTGCTCGGCGAGGCGCCAGCCGCCGTCGCGCATCTCGGTGAGGACGGACCAGCAGCAGTTGGACAGGCCGCCGAGCCGTTCCCAGGTCTCCTGGGGGAGGCCGAGGAGGTGGGACATGCCGAGGCGGAGGGCGGCGCCGTGGGAGGCGACGACGAGCTGCCCGGTGGGCGGGAGGTCGTCGAGGGCGCGTTCCAGGGCGGCGCCGACGCGTTTGGCGACCTGGGCGCTGGTCTCGCCGCCGGGGGGCTGCCAGGCGGCGTGCTCGGCGGGGTAGCGGTCGCGGATCTCTTGGGAGGTGAGGCCCTCCCAGGCGCCGCCGTCGCGTTCGATGAGGTCCTTGTCGTGGCGGACGGGGAGCCCGGTGAGGTCGGCGAGGGCCTGGGCGGTGTCGGCGGCGCGGCGGAGCGGGGAGGCGAGGAGCGCGGTGGGCTGGAGCCCGGCGAGGAGCCGGGCGGCGCGTCTGGCCTGTGCGACGCCGGTGTCGTCGAGGGGGATGTCCGTCTTGCCCTGGAAGCGGCGTTCGACGTTCCAGGCGGTCTGCCCGTGCCGCCAGAGGACGAGGCGTCGTTTGCCCGGGGGGCGGGCGGGCGTGGGCTCTTCCGCGGGGGTCGTGGTGGTGCCTGCGGCGGGCGCCGTGGCGCGCCCGGCGTCACTCACTCGCGCTCCCGACGGCGCGGCGCTGCTCCCGGTGGGCGTTGACGCCGTCGGGGAGGTCGAGCAGCGGGCAGTCCTTCCAGAGCCGCTCGAGGGAGTAGAACATGCGGTCTTCCTCGTGCTGGATGTGCACGATGACATCGGCGTAGTCGAGCAGTACCCAGCGTCCCTCGCGTTCGCCCTCGCGGCGGACGGGTTTGGCGCCCGCCTCTTCGCGCAGGCGCTTCTCGACTTCGTCGACGATGGCGCGGACCTGACGGTCGTTGGGCGCGGAGCAGAGCACGAAGGCGTCGGTGATGACGAGCTGCTCGCTCACGTCGTAGGCAAGAATGTCGTCGGCCAGCTTGTCGCCGGCCGCCTCGGCGGCGATCCGGACGAGCTGCGCCGCCCTGTCGGATGCGGTCACGATGCGCTCGCGATCCTCCCTGTAGGGGTCGTTCCGGTACCACCTTCTCACGGGCGGCGGCCGGTGACCCTGTTCGTCGTGGTCCGGCCGCGGTGGTCCCGCGGCCCGGTCCATTCCAGGGTATGTCGCGCTTCGACCGGCCCGCCCAGGTCAGCTGTCCCTGACCCGGTAGAGGTCGCGTTTGTTGATGTACTGGACGATCCCGTCCGGAACGAGGTACCAGATCGGCTCGCCGGAGCCGACGCGGTCGCGGCATTCGGTGGAGGAGATCGACAGGGCGGGGACCTCCATGAGGGAGACGCGTCCGTTGGGCAGGCCGGGGTCGGCCAGCCGGTGGCCGGGCCGGGTCACGCCGACGAAGTGCGCGAGTTCGAACAGCTCGTCGGTGTCGTGCCAGGTCAGCATCTTCTCCAGGGCGTCGGCGCCGGTGATGAAGAACAGGTCGGTGTCGGGGCCCTGGAGGGCGCGCATGTCGCGGAGGGTGTCGACGGTGTAGGTGGGGCCGGGCCGGTCGATGTCGATGCGGCTGACCGAGAAGCGGGGGTTGGACGCGGTGGCGATCACGGCCATGAGGTAGCGGTCCTCGGCGGCGGCGACCTTGCGGCCCTCCTTGTGGGACGACAGCCCGGTGGGGACGAACACGACCTCGTCGAGGGAGAAGAAGTGGGCCACCTCACTGGCGGCCACGAGGTGACCGTGGTGGATGGGGTCGAACGTTCCGCCCATGACCCCCACCCGGCGCTTTTGCGTCATGGCGACGAGAATAGCCAGCGGCCCGCGCGCCGCCGACGCCCGCCCCGGGCCGCGCGGTCTCCGGCTCCGCCGCCGGGGGCCGGGAGGCCCGCGCGCCGGGGAACCCTGGGCCGCGGTGGTTCGTCGGAATTACCATGCCAGCTATGACGGAGAGCACACCGGATCGAGCGCGCACGCGCTTCCCCGGGATCAGTTCCCGGGCCTACGAACACCCTGCGGACCGCTCGGCGCTGGTCGCGCTGCGCTCCCTGTCGGGGTTCGACGTCGTCCTGCGCAAGCTGTCGGGCCTGATCAACGAGCGGGCGCTCAGGCTCATGTTCCTCGGCGGGACCGTGCGGGTCGGCGAGGACCAGTTCCGCAACCTGCACGACATGGTCCGCGACGCGTCCTACATCCTGGACATGCAGGAGGTGCCGGACGTCTTCGTCAGGCAGGACCCGACGCCGAACGCGATGGCGCTGGGCTCGGACCATCCGTTCATCGTCGTCAACTCCGGCCTGATCGACCTGCTGGACGAGGAGGAGCTGCGCTTCGTCATCGGGCACGAGGTCGGGCACATCCTGTCCGGGCACGCGGTGTACCAGACGATGATGCAGATCCTGCTCCAGCTCGGGGCCCGGCTGGCCTGGCTGCCGCTCGGGAACATCGGCATCGGGGCGATCGTCATCGGGCTGCGCGAGTGGTTCCGCAAGGCGGAGCTGTCCGCGGACCGGGCGGGGCTGCTCGCCGGGCAGGACGTCGACGCGGCCAAGCGCTCGATGATGAAGCTCGCCGGCGGGACGCGGCTGTCGGAGATGAGCAGCGAGGCGTTCCTGGCGCAGGCCGCCGAGTACGACGCGGCGGGCGACGTCCGGGACGGGCTGCTGAAGTTCCTGAACCTGCTGCCGCAGTCGCACCCGTTCGCGGTGGCGCGGTTCGCCGAGATCGACCGGTGGGCGCGCGACGGCGACTACCAGCGGATCCTCGCCGGCGACTACCCGCGCCGCGACGGCGACGACGGCGCCTCGGTCACCGACGAGGTCCGCAACGCGGCGCGGTCCTACCGCGAGTCGTGGGAGCGGACGGCGGACCCGTTCGTGGGCAAGGTCCGCGACATGGCCGACGCCGCCGCGGGCGCGGCGGGCGGGCTGTTCGACCGGGTGACGCGACGGGACAACGGCCCCACCGACAGGTCCAACTGAACCGGGGGGCCGGGAGAGCCGGGGCCGCCGCGACACGGACGCGGCGGCCCCGCCCGTCTCCGGGCCCGTCTCCGGGCCCGCGGGCCGGGCGCGCTCAGCCGCGCACGTGCCCTTCGCCGGTGACCACGTACTTGGTGGACGTCAGCTCCGGCAGGCCCATCGGGCCACGGGCGTGGAGCTTCTGTGTGGAGATGCCGATCTCCGCGCCGAACCCGAACTCCTCGCCGTCGGTGAAGCGGGTCGAGGCGTTCACCATCACCGCCGCGGAGTCGACCAGCGCGACGAACCGCCGCGCGGCGGGCTGCGAGCCGGTGACGATCGCCTCGGTGTGCCCCGACCCGTACTCGCGGATGTGCGCGACGGCGTCCTCGAGCGAGTCGACGACCCGCGCGGCGATGTCGAGCGAGAGGTACTCGGCGCGCCAGTCGTCCTCGGTCGCCGCGACGACGTCGTCGCCGTACGCGCGCGTCCGCTCGTCGCCGTGCACGGTGACGCCCGCCGCGCGCAGCGCCGCCAGCGCCGGCGGGAGGAACGCGCCGGCGACGTCGGCGTGCACGAGGACGGTCTCCGCCGCGTTGCACACCGACGGACGCTGCGTCTTGGCGTTCAGCAGGATCTCCACGGCCATGCCGACGTCGGCGGCGGCGTCCACGTACACGGCGCAGTTCCCCACACCCGTCTCGATCACCGGGACGGTCGACTCCTCCACCACCGAGTTGATCAGCGAGGCGCCGCCGCGCGGGATCAGCACGTCCACCAGGCCGCGCGCCCGCATCAGGTGCCGGACCGACTCGCGGGACGTGCCGGGGACGAGCTGCACCGCGTCCGCCGGGACGCCGGTGCCCTGCAGCGCGGCCTGCATGACCCCCACCAGGGCGGTGTTGGAGTCGTGCGCCGACGACGACCCGCGCAGCATCGCGACGTTGCCGCTCTTCAGGCACAGCGCGGCGGCGTCGACGGTCACGTTCGGGCGGCCCTCGTAGATGATCCCGACGACGCCGAGCGGCACCCGCACCTGCCGCAGCTCCAGCCCGTTCGGCAGCACGCCGCCGCGCACGCTCTCCCCCACCGGGTCGGGCAGCGCGGCGACCTCGCGGACGGCGGCGGCGATGGCGGCGATCCGCTCCGCCGACAGGCTCAGCCGGTCGATCATGTACTCGGAGACGCCGTTGGCGCGGGCCCGCGCGACGTCGGCCTCGTTCGCCTTGACGATCTGCGGCGCGGACTCGACCAGCGCGGCGGCGATCGCGTGCAGCGCGGCGTCCTTCACCGCCCGCGGGAGCGGCGCCAGCCCGGCCGCGGCGTCGCGGGCGCGCCGGGCGACCCGCAGGAACTCCTCGCGCTCACTCATGACAGCTCCTCTCGGTCGGTGAGAACCACCAGGTCGTCGCGGTGGATGATCTCGCGCTCGTACTCGGGGCCGAGCTCGCGGGCGAGCCAGCGGGTCGACCGGCCCATCAGGTCGGGGATCTCGGCGGCGTCGTAGTTGACCAGGCCGCGCGCCACGACCCCGCCGTCCGCGCCGCACAGGTCGACCGGGTCGCCCGCGGCGAAGTCGCCGTCGACGCCGGTGACGCCCGCCGGGAGCAGCGACTTTCCGCGCCGGACGACGGCGTCGACGGCGCCCGCGTCCAGCAGGACGCGGCCCTGGCCGGTCGTGGCGTGCGCCAGCCACAGGTGCCGGGTGGAGCGGCGGCGCCCGTCGGCCGGATGGAACAGGGTGCCGACCGGGTCGCCGGCGAGGGCGGGCGCGGCGGACGCCGCGTTCGTCAGCACGACCGGGATGCCCGCGATGCGCGCCGCCTCCACCTTGGTGACCATGCCGCCGGTGCCGACCCGGCCGGACCCGCCGAGCCGGATGCCGGCGAGGTCGCCGGGCCCGCGCACGTCCGTGACGCGGCGCGCGCCGGGCTCGCGCGGGTCACCGGTGTAGAGGGCGTCCACGTCCGACAGCAGGACGATCGCGTCGGCGCGGGTGAGATGCGCGACCAGCGCCGCGAGCCGGTCATTGTCGCCGAACCGGATCTCGTCGGTGGCGACGGTGTCGTTCTCGTTCACGATCGGCAGCACGCCGAGCGCGAGGAGCTGGGCGAGCGTGCGCTGCGCGTTGCGGTGGTGCGAGCGGCGCATCATGTCGTCGGCGGTGAGCAGCACCTGCCCGACGGTCAGCCCGTGGCGGGCGAAGGAGGAGGTGTAGCGGGCGAACAGCAGGCCCTGCCCGACGCTCGCCGCCGCCTGCTGGGTCGCGAGGTCGGGCGGGCGGCGGGTCAGCCCGAGCGGGCCGAGTCCCGCGGCGATCGCCCCGGACGAGACGAAGACGATCTCGGTGCCCGCCGCGGACCGGGCCGCCAGCACGTCCACCAGCGCGTCGATGCGGTTCGCGTCGATCGTCCCGCCCGGGGTGGTGAGCGACGACGACCCCGCCTTCACCACGATCCGGCGGGCCTTCGCGATCGCCTCGCGCTCGCTCATCGACGTCTCTCCTCCGGGGGGTTCTAGCGGTATCCGTCCAGCCTGCGGTCGGTGCCACGGGGGCCGGGGGCGGCCTGTCCCGCGACGACCTCGGGTTCCCAGTCGAAGACGACCGAGTCGTCGGGGGTACCGATGAGGACCGTCGCGCCCGCGGTCGCGCCCGCCGCGGCCAGCGCGTCCTCCACGCCGAGGCGCGCGAGCCGGTCGGCGAGATAGCCGACCGCCTCCTCGTTGGCGAAGTCGGTCTGGCGCAGCCACCGGACGGGCTTCGATCCGGTGATCAGGTAGGTGTTCTCGCCCATCGGCTTGACCTCGTAGTCGGCGCCGCCGCCGACCGGCTCGGGCCGGATGACGATCCGGGCGGGCTCGGCGGGGGGCAGCGAGGCGCGGTGCCGCTCGACCATCGCGGCCATCGCGAACGACAGCTCGCGCAGCCCTTCGTGGGTCGCGGCCGACACCTCGAAGACCTCGAGCCCGCGCTGTTCGAACTCGGGCCGGACCATGTCGGCGAGCTCCCGGCCGTCCGGGACGTCCACCTTGTTGAGCACGACGACGCGCGGCCGGTCCGACAGCGGGCGGTCGCCGAGCACGCGGTCGTAGGCCCGCAGTTCGCGTTCGATGACCTCGAAGTCGCTGACCGGGTCGCGGCCGGGCTCCATCGTGGCGCAGTCCAGGACGTGCGCGAGCGTCGAGGACCGCTCGATGTGGCGGAGGAACTCCAGGCCGAGCCCGCGGCCCTCGCTGGCGCCCTCGATCAGCCCCGGCACGTCCGCGACCGTGAACGTCGTGTCGCCCGCGCCGACCACGCCGAGGTTCGGCACCAGCGTCGTGAACGGATAGTCGGCGATCTTCGGCTTGGCCGCCGACAGCGCCGCGATGAGCGAGGACTTGCCGGCGCTGGGGAACCCGACGAGGGCGACGTCGGCGACGCTCTTGAGCTCCAGCACGACGTCGCGTTCGTCGCCCGGCTCGCCGAGCAGCGCGAACCCGGGGGCCTTGCGCTTGGCGGTGGCGAGCGCGGCGTTGCCGAGCCCGCCCCGGCCACCCTGCGCGACCACGTACCGGGTGCCCTCGCCGACGAGGTCGGCGAGCACCTCCTCGCCCGCCTTCACCACCGTGCCGTCGGGGACGGGCAGGACCACGTCGGCGCCGTCGGCGCCGGTCCGGTGGCCGCCCTGACCGGGCCGGCCGTTGCCCGCCCTGCGGTGCGGCCGGCGGTGGTACTCCAGCAGGCTCGCGGCGCCGGAGTCGACCACGAGGACCACGTCCCCGCCGTGGCCGCCGTTCGCGCCGTCCGGCCCGCCGAGCGGCTTGAACTTCTCCCGGTGGACCGACGCGCAGCCGTTGCCGCCGTTGCCCGCGGCGGCGTGCAGGACCACCCGGTCGACGAACTGCGCGCCCGAACCCGATCCAGCGGCCACGGTGCCCTCCTCAGGTGTCCGGCCCAGGGCGGGCCGGGTGGAACGGGCGAAGGGGCGGACCGGCAGCCGGTCCGCCCCTTCGCTGGATGTCGTCGCGGCGGACTACTCCGCCGGCGGGACGACGCTGACCGCGTTGCGGCCGCGGTAACGCCGGAACTCGACGGCGCCCGCGACCAGCGCGAACAGCGTGTCGTCGCCGCCGCGGCCGACGCCGGGGCCGGGGTGGAAGTGGGTGCCGCGCTGGCGGACGATGATCTCGCCGGCGTTGACGCTCTGGCCGCCGTAGCGCTTCACGCCGAGGCGCTTGGCGTTGGAGTCGCGACCGTTACGGCTGGACGATGCGCCCTTCTTGTGTGCCATGTGACCGCTCTCCCTTACTTCCCGGCCTGAATACCGGTGATCTTGACCTCGGTGTAGGGCTGACGGTGACCCATCCGCCGCTTGTACCCGGTCTTGTTCCGGTAGTGCATGATGTTGATCTTCGGGCCCTTGACCGCGCCGACGATCTCGGCGGTCACTTCGTAGCGGGCGAGGTCGGCCGAGGAGCTGACGACGTCGTCGCCGTCCACGACCAGCAGGGCCGGGAACGTGACGGTCGAGCCGACCTCGCCGGTGAGCTTGTCGACGGTGAGCACGTCGTCGACGGCCACCTTCTCCTGCCTGCCGCCTGCGCGGACAATCGCGTACACCGCGGAAAACCCTTCGTCTGCGCGCGCTTCCGGGCTGAACCGGTCCCGCGCGTGGCTCACCAGCCCCCGGGCGGGGGCCTACCTCCGGCTGCGGTGCCGGAGGCGGCACACCAGAGGAGACCCCTGGCGCTCTCTGCTGAACCCCGCCGGACCGGCGGGGGGTGCACCGACCGAACCCGGAGGGGCTCGCGGTACGGGATCGTGCGACGCGCATGGCGCGCCGAAGGCCCAGTGTACTGGACGCCCTGACCGGAACGCGAACGCGTCCGGTCAGGGCGTCCAGTCGATCGGACCGGTCAGTCGGACTCGCCGCCGTCGGCCACCTGGGCGGTGGCGCGGGTCCGGCGGGTGCGGCGGCGCCGCACGCCGGTGGCGGCCTCGGCGTCCTCGGACACCCCGTTCGCCTCGGCGCCGCTCGGCGCGACCCCGTTCGTCTCGCTCGTCTCGGCCGTGGCGGGCGCGGTGCCGTTGGCCTCGGCTCCGGGCGCCCCGGTGCCGTGCGGTCCCGTGCCGTTGACCCCGACGGGCTCCGGGGAGTCCAGGGTGCCCGGCGCGGTGCCGGCGACCTCGGACGCGGCGCCGGCGGCCTCCACGGCGGCCTGCGCCGGGGCCTCGGCGGCCTC
>NZ_CAACVB010000152.1 GCF_900659635.1 Actinomadura roseirufa
TTCGTCGCGGCCGCCGCGCGGCGCGGCATCGCCGTCACGCCCGCCGCCGCGTTCGTCGCCGGGCCGGCGGCCGCGCCCCGCGCCGTCCGCTTCGGCCTCGCCTCCCCCGCCCCGGAGGCGCTGGCCGGCGCCCTCACCGTCCTCGCGGAGCTGGCGGCCGGAACCCCCGACGACGTTCCCGTCGACTGACCGGGCCCGCGTTGGGCCGCGCGGACCCCGGTTTTGGACCGTACCTAAGGGGACCGGCCCTCCGTTCGGCCGCCCGATGGGCCCGTCCGCGAGGAACACTGAAGGTGATCTGAGGCAGTAAAGCGACACACCACGCTCGGGGGTGCACGATGGGCGTTTCACCAGAGCACGCGGCGCCTCCGGAGTACGCCGCGACCCGCCGCCTGGACGAGCTGCGCGCGGCCGAGTACCCCCACCTGGACGCGGACGGGCAGGTCTACCTCGACTACACCGGCTCGGGCGTGGCCGCCCTGTCCCAGTTCGCGGCGCACCAGCGGCGGCTGAGCGGCCGGCTCTACGGCAACCCCCACTCGGAGAGCCCGGCGTCCCGGGCGTCCACCGACCTCGTGGAGAGCGCGCGGGCGGCGGTCCTGGCGTTCTTCAACGCCGACCCCGGCGAGTACGCGGTGGTCTTCACGGCCAACGCCACCGCCGCGTGCCGGCTGGTCGGCGAGGCGTACCCGTTCGGGCGCGGCTCCCGGCTCGTCCTGACCGGGGACAACCACAACTCGGTGAACGGGATCCGGGAGTTCGCGAAGGCGCGCGGCGCCCGCGTCGTCCAGCTGCCGGTGCGGGGGCCGGACCTGCGGGTCGGGGACGGGGAGGTCCGCGCGGCGCTCGGCCGCGGGCGCGGCCTGCTCGCCTATCCGGCGCAGAGCAACTTCACGGGCGTCCAGCATCCCCTGGAGTGGGTCGCCGCCGCGCACGAGCACGGCTACGACGTGCTGCTGGACGCGGCGGCGTTCGCGCCCGCCAACCCCCTGGACCTGAGCGCGACCCATCCCGACTTCGTCCCGGTGAGCTGGTACAAGGTGTTCGGCTACCCGACCGGCGTCGGCGCGCTCGTCGCCCGGCGGGAGGCGCTCGCCCGGCTGCGCCGCCCCTGGTTCGCGGGCGGGACGATCCGGGCGGCCAGCGCGCTCGGCGGCTGGCACGTCCTCGCCGGCGACGAGACCGCGTTCGAGGACGGCACGCTCGACTTCCTGTCCATCCCCGACGTGGAGTTCGGCCTGGACTGGATCAAGGCGATCGGCATGGACCTGATCCACCGCCGGGTGTCGCTCCTGACGTCGTCGCTCCTGCGCCGCCTCGCCGCGCTGCGGCACGCCGACGGGTCGCCCCTCGTGCTGCTGTACGGGCCCGCCGGGACGGCCGGGCGCGGCGGCACCGTGGCCTTCAACGTCCTGGACCGGCGCGGCCGGGTCGTCGACGAGCGCGCCGTCGCCCGCGACACCGCCGCCGCCGGGATCTGCGTCCGCACCGGCTGCTTCTGCAACCCCGGCGCGGGCGAGGGCGCGTTCGGGGTCTCCGAGCGGACGCTGCGGCGGGCCTCGCCTCGGCTGGCCGCGCTCATCCGGGCCCAGGTCACGGGCCGTGACACGGGCCGTGACCTGGGCTCGGCCGGCGGCACGCTCGACGGCTATCTGGATCTGCTCGGCCTGCCGACCGGCGGAGCCGTCCGGGCCTCACTCGGCCTCATGTCCAACATGGCGGACCTGGAGCGCCTGGTGACCTTCCTGGAGTCGGCCTACCGCGACCGGGAGCCCGCCATGGACGGCCTCCCGCCCCGCGAGCGCTGTTAGGGGCCGGCCCGCTCGACCACGAGGGCCCATTCCTCCAGGAGTTCCTGCGCGGTGTCGGCGTCCGGGCCCTCGGCCCACAGGTGCGTGACCGCCTCGGCGGGGTCGGGCAGCACGAGCACCCAGCGGCCGTCGTCCTCCACCACGCGGACGCCGTCGGTGGTGTCGACCGCGCGGCCCGCCGCGGCCTCCACGACGTGCCGCATCACGCCGCCCTTGGCCGCCCACGGCGTGGGGACGGAGCGGCGCAGCAGGTGCGCGTCGGGGATGCGGCGGTCGATCTGGGAGAGGGTCAGCCTGGTCCGCGCGACGAGCCCGATGAGCCGGACGAACGCCGCGATCCCGTCGACGGTGCCGCTGAACTCCGGCATGAGGAACCCGCCCCGGCCGTCCCCGGCGAAGATCACGTCGGGCCGGGCGGCGGCCTTGGTGAGCACGTCCTGCGAGGTGGACGTCCACTCGACCTGGACGCCGTGGAAGCGGCAGACCTGCTCGGCGACCCGCGTCGTGGTCACCGGGAGCGCCACCCGCCCGCCGCGCCGCTCGGCGGCGACGAGGTCCAGCATCACCAGCAGGGCGCGATCGTCGCCGACGTGCTCGCCGTTCTCGTCCACCAGGGAGATCCGCTCCCCCACCGGGTCGAAGCGGACGCCGAACGCGGCGCGCGACGACGACACCAGCTCGCCGAGCCGCTCCAGGTCCCGCATCCGCTCGGCGAGCGTGTCGGTGGGATTGGCCTCGTCCAGGCCGTTGTTGCGGGCCAGGACCTCAACGCCGACCTTGCCGAGCAGGTTGGGCAGCACCAGCGACGCGGTCCCGCCCGCGTTGTCCACGACGATCTTCAGCCCGGCCTCGCGGACGCCGCTGATGTCGACCCGGCGGAGCAGCTCGCGGGTGTAGGTCTCCACGACCCGCGGCGGGTAGGTCAGCTCGGCGATCTCCCCCGGGAAGGCCCGCCGGTACTCCTGGCGGCCGAAGACGCGCTCCAGCTTGCGCTGCGCCGCCTGGGACAGGTCGGCGCCGTCCGGGTCGAGGAAGACGATGTCGACGCCCTGCGGCTCGCCCAGCGTGGTGCGGATGTAGATGCCGCCCGCCGAGTCGGCCCGCCCCGTCTCGAACCGGGCGACCGTCAGCGGGGTCGCCTCCAGGTCCAGGACGTTGATCGCACTGGCCGTCAGCGCGCTGATCACCGCCCGCTTCAGCGTCCGGGCGGCGCGGGACACGTCGCGCCCGGTGACGACCGTCGTGCCCTTCTTCAGCGTGGTCGCGTACGCGCTGGCCAGCCGCACCGCGAGCTCCGGCGTGATCTCCACGTTGACCAGCCCGGACACGCCGCGCGGGCCGAACAGGTTGCGCTGCCCGCGCGACTCCCAGATCACGCTGGTGTTGACGACGGCGCCCGCCTCGATCGTCTTGAACGGGTACACCTTGACGCCGCTGGAGACGTACGCCTCCGCCTCGATCACGCACTCGTCGCCGACGATCGCGCCCTCCTCGACGCGGGCGCCCGCCATGACGTCGGTGTTCTTGCCGACGACGCATCCGCGCAGGCTCGTCGACGGCGCCACGAACACGTTGTCGTGGACGATCGCGCGGTGCAGGAACGCGCCCTCCTTCACCACCACGTTGCTGCCGAGCACCGTGTACTCGCGCAGTTCCACCCCGGCTTCGACCTTGGCGTAGTCGCCGATGTACAGCGGGCCCTTCAGGACGGCCTCCGCGTCCACCTCGGCCCCCTCCGCGACCCACACGCCGGGGGACATCTCGAACCCGCCGAGGTCGATCCCGACCTGCCCCGACAGCATGTCGGCCTGCGCCTTGAGGTAGCTCTCGTGGGTGCCGACGTCCTCCCAGTAGCAGTCGGCGACGTAGCCGAACAGGGGCGCGCCCTCCGCGAGGAGCCTGGGGAACACGTCACCGGACCAGTCGACGACCTCGCCCGCCGTCACGTGGTCGAGGACCTCCGGCTCCATCACGTAGATGCCGGTGTTGACCGTGTCGGAGAACACCTGCCCCCACGTGGGCTTCTCCAGGAAGCGCCGCACGCGGCACTCGTCGTCCACGATGATGATCCCGAACTCCAGCGGGTTCGGGACCCGTTTGAGCCCGATGGTGACCAGGGCCCCGTTGCGCTCGTGGAAGGCGACCATGTCGGTCAGGTCGATGTCGGTGAGCGCGTCCCCGGAGATCACCAGGAACCGGTCGTCGCGCAGCGCCTCCTCGGCGTTCTTGACGCTGCCGGCGGTGCCGAGCGGGATCTCCTCGGTGGCGTAGCTCAGCGACATGCCGAGCTCCTCGCCGTCCCCGAAGTAGTTGCGGATGAGCGCCGCGAGGAACTGCACGGTGACGACGGTCTCGCTGAACCCGTGCCGCTTGAGCAGCCGGAGCACGTGCTCCATGATCGGCCGGTTGACGAGCGGAAGCAGGGGCTTGGGCTGGTTGGCGGTCATCGGACGCAGCCGCGTCCCCTCGCCGCCCGCCATCACGACGGCCTTCATCGGGGGGTCTCAGCTCCCTTCTGGTCGCCGGCCGACGGATCCGCGCCGGGCCGGGCGCCCGGCGGGCCCGGCGCGCGCGCCGGGGGCGAGCCGCGGCCGGCCAGCACCAGTTGCCGCGTCTGCGCCCAGTAGAGGACCGCCGCCCACCAGTACAGGGCCGTCCCCCAGATGGCGAAGGACCATCCGATGACCTTCGCCGCGGTCGCCGCGCCGCCGTCATGGTCGCCCAGCAGCAGCAGCGGGAACGCGTACAGCAGGCAGAGCGTGGCGGCCTTGCCGGTGAAGTGCACCGGCAGCGTCCCGCCGTACCCCAGCCGCCGGACCATCGGCGCGATCGGCGTGATCGCGACCTCCCGGGCGACCAGCAGCGCCACCAGCCACAGCGGGATGATGTCGCGGATCGTGAGCCCGACGAGCGTGGCGAAGATGTAGAGCCGGTCCGCCGCGGGGTCCAGCACCATCCCGAGCCTGCTGGTCTGGTTCAGCGCGCGCGCCAGCTTCCCGTCGAGCCAGTCGGACAGGCCGGCGAACACCAGGACGCCGAGCGCCCACCAGTCCGCCTCGACCAGCACCAGCCACAGGAACAGCGGCACGCCGGCCAGCCTCGCCAGGCTCAGGACGTTCGGCACAGTCAGGACGCGATCCTGCCCGGACGTCCTGCCTACCTCAGCACTCAACGGCGCCTCGCCTCCCCACTCCCCTTGATCCTGACCCTAACGGTAAGGGTTTGAAAGCCCCCGATAGCGTCCAGCCATGCGATGGACGGTGCACGGGGAACGATCGATCTACGACAGTCCCTGGATGAACGTGAGGCTCGCCGATGTCGAACTCCCGGACGGGCGGCGCTTCGACCACCACCTCGTGCGGGTGCGGCCCGCCGCGGGTGTGATCGCGGTGGACGGCCGGGGCCGGGTGCTGCTGATCTGGCGCCACCGTTTCATCACCGACAGGTGGGGGTGGGAGATCCCGGGCGGGCGGGTCGAGGACGGCGAGGATCCCGCCGAGGCCGCCGCCCGCGAGGTGGTGGAGGAGACCGGTTACCGCGCCGGCCCCCTGCGGCCCCTCCTGGAGGTGCGGGCGTCCCCCGGCGTGCACGACGGCGTCCATCACATCTTCCGCGCGGACGGCGCCGAGCGGGTCGGCGAGCCCACCGACGTCGAGGCCGAGCGGATCGCGTGGGTACCGCTGTCGGCCGCCCTCGATCTCGCCGCGCGCGGCGAGATCGGCTCGGGCTCGACCCTGTGCGGCCTGCTCTATCTCCAGGCCCAGGAGGCCGCTACGGGCTGACGGCACCGGTGGTCCCGGCGCCGCGCGGCGCGTCGGCGAGCGGCAGCGACGCCGTGACGACGAATCCGTGCCCCGGCGCCGGGCCCGCGTCGAGCACGCCGCCGACGCTGCGCGCCCGCTCGATCATGCCGAGCACGCCGAATCCCCCCGGCGTCGCGCCCGCGGGGCCGCGGCCGTCGTCGGCGACCCGCACCACGAGCTCGCCGCCGCGCCGCTCCAGGCTCACCTCGGCGGTCCGCGCCGCCGCGTGCTTCACGACGTTGGTCAGGGCCTCCTGGACGATCCGGTACGCCGCCACCCCCACCTCCGGCGGCAGCGGCCCCGCGCCGGGCCCGTCGAACGTCACCGCGAGGCCCGCCGCCCGCGCCGCCCTGACCAGCTCGGGAATCGCGTCCGGCCCGGGAAGGCTCTCCGGCGCGGGCTCGACGTCGGTCCCCCGCAGCACCTGGAGGGTGCCGCGCAGCTCGGTGCGGGCGTCCCGGCACGTGGCCGCGATCGAGGCGAGCGCGTCGCCGAGCTCCGCCCGGTCGAGCGGCCGGTCGCCGCGCACCAGGTGCGCCGCCGCGCCGGCCTGCACCCCGATCACGGTGATGCTGTGCGCGAGGAGGTCGTGCAGGTCGCGCGCGATCCGCAGCCGCTCCTCGGCGACCCGCCGCCGGGCCTCCTCCTCCCGGGTGCGCTCGGCCCGCTCCGCCCGCTCGGTGATCGCGGCGACCCGCGTCCGGTGGCTCCGCCACACCTGCACGGCGATGACGATCGCGACGACCGCCTCGATCACCGCGATCTGCTCCCGGACGCTGCCGCCGCCCGCGCGCATCGCCATCCCGATCACGCACGTCGTGAGCAGCGCGCCGGCGATGCTCAGCACGATCCGCACCCGCCAGCCGAGCACCGCGTACCCGAAGAGCGCGATGACCTCGGCGGGCACGAGCGCGTGATGCTGGTACTGCGCCAGGTGGTAGGTCACCGCCAGCGCCACCAGTGCCAGCAGCGCCCCTCCCGGCCACCGCCGCAGCAGGAGCAGCGGAACGTGCGCCCCGGCCAGCAGCACGGCGCCCGGCACGTCCAGGGGCCGCACGCCGGGCCACTTCACGGCCACGGCGGCCGCCACCACCGCCAGCGCCACGACCGGCGGGACGTCTCTGCGCTGCACGCCCGCGCGGGGCACGATCACCACGCGCCCATCTTCCCCGACGCCGCTCGTCTCCCGCATCCGGCACCGGCCCCGGCCGGGCGGCCGATCGCCTCCTCCGCCGCCGCGTTCGCGACGGCGGGGCCGTTTTCGGGCGTCCTTTGGCTCATCTCATTGATAGGGACTGGTAATCGTCAAAGTAGGCGATTGAGAACTGAACCCGATCGGCCGCCGGTCCCGTACCCCTGGTCGTACGGAGGCCGCGACGAGACCGCGGTCTCCTCCTCACCAGAGACCAGGGAGCAGAAATGTCCGCGAACACGTTCTCCGCCCGCCGCATCGCCACCGCCGCCACCGTGGCCGCCACCGCCGGGATGATCGGGCTGGGCATGGCCTCGTCGGCCGGCGCCGCCGCCGCGCCCGCCAAGGTCACCGTGAAGGTCGCCCAGAAGGGCAATTACACGGCGACGGTGTGCGTCGGCGACAACCTTGAGGCCCGGTGCCTCGACGGCATCCGCAAGGGCCAGACCAAGACGTTCACGGTGGCGCCTGAGAAGGGCACCCCGGTCAGCGTCCGCGTCGTCGTGCAGGGCGGCGGCTCGGCCGACAAGTCGGTCGTGAGCAACAAGACCCAGCTCAAGTTCGAGACCGCCGGGAGCAAGGCCAAGCCCACCGTCAAGCAGGTCTGATCGGCGCGGACCCCCGCCCGGATATGCGCGTCCCGCCGGTTCCCCCGGCGGGACGCGCCATTCCCGGAAAGCAGTTTTCACACCATATGGTCCGGCCCGCCGCACCATATTCGCTGCCCGTCCGGCGTGACCGTCATACCGAAACGGCCGCGCGGCGGGCTTCCCCATGAGACCCAGCGGAAAAAGGCGTCGAGCACCTCGTCCCACAGGTCGCGGGGACCGTACTGCTGGACGAGGGCGGAGCCTCCGGGGTCCGTGGTCACCTGGGCGCCGCTGTCGGAGGTCCAGAGCCGCGCGATGACCGCGCCGTCCCACATGGTCCGGTGCGTGGCGTGGAGGCCGGGAAGGGCTCCGGCGACGGCGACGTCCGCGCCGGGGGAGGTCTGGAAGACGCGGCGGGGGTCGACGCGGGCCGCCGTCCGGCGGAGCGGGCCCGCCGGGGCGGGCGGGCCGTCCCGGCGCTCGGAGCGCAGGCGCATGTAGCCGCAGCCGCCGGTGAACGTCCCGACCGCGGTCCGGTCCGGCAGGACGGTGAGCCGGGCGCGGTGCCCGCCCTGGTACCAGGGCATCCAGGGGAGGACGATCGTGCCGCCGGGGCGCGTCTGCTCGATCCACGCGTACGGCACCGCGGCGACCCCGCAGGCGGCGTGGACCGCGTCGAACGGGGCGCGGCCGGGGACGCCCGCCGCGCCGTCGCCGGTGACCAGCTCGATCGCGGCCGCGCGGCCGGCCGCGCGGAGGTTCGCCGCCGCCCGCGCGCTCAGGTCCGGGTCGATCTCGACGGAGGTGACGCGGACGCCGGGCCGGTCCGCGATCAGCGCCGCCGTCCAGCCGGTGCCGGTCCCGATGTCGAGGACGCCGTCGTGTTCGAGGACGCCGAGCATCTCCAGGAACGCGACGGCGACGCCCGGCGCCGAGAGCGACGAGGACGCCGTGCCCGGCCCCGCCGCGGGGCCGGCCGCCCCGTCGCCGGCCTGCGTGACGATCGGCAGGTCCTCGTAGGCGGCCCGCCACCAGCCGGCCGGGTCCGCCGAGCGGTCGATGCGGCGGCCCGGCCCCCCGTCCTGCGGGACGGCCAGCGCGACCGGGGGCACGAAGAGGTGGCGCGGCACCGCGCGCAGCGCCGCGCGGGACGACTCGGCGGTCAGCAGCCCACCGGCCTCAAGCTCGCGGATGAGGTCCTCGATGAGCCGCGCCGCGCCGCCCGGCCCCCACGCCTCCGGCTCGACCATGCGCTCACTCCGTCCCCCTCCCCCTGCCCGCTCCGGCGCGCCCCATCGCGGTCCGGGCAGGGGCTTTACCCCATCGGAGCCGGTTGCGGCAAGCGGGGTGGAGCGGGTTAACGTCGTGGACGACAGATCGCGGGGGCCCGGCGAACCGGGCTGAGATAGCGGCTGGGACGGCCGCTGACCGCTGGAACCTGACCGGGTAATGCCGGCGTAGGGAGAGATCGAGTCGTCATGACCGAAACCGTGTTTTCACCTGCCCGCAAGACGTACCTCCAGGGTTCGCGGCCCGACCTGCGCGTGCCCATGCGCGAGGTGCCGCTGACCACCGGCGACGCCGTCGTCCTGTACGACACGTCCGGGCCGTACACCGACCCGGCGTACGAGGCGGACGTCCGGCGGGGCCTGCCCGCGCTGCGGGACGCGTGGATCGCCGAGCGCGGCGACACCGCGCCGTACGAGGGGCGGACCGCCCGCCCCGAGGACGACGGGCGCCGCTCCGGGGACCCGCTGCGCGGCGGGGCGGCGTTCCCCGAGCGCCGCCCCCGGCGGGCCGTGGGCGGGGCGGTGACCCAGCGCGCCTACGCGCGGCGGGGGGAGATCACGTCCGAGATGGAGTTCGTGGCGCTGCGCGAGGGCGTGCCGCCGGAGTTCGTCCGGGACGAGCTGGCGGCGGGCCGCGCCGTGCTCCCGGCGAACGTCAACCACCCCGAGATCGAACCGATGATCATCGGCCGGAACTTCCTGGTGAAGGTGAACGCCAACATCGGCAACTCCGCCGTGGCGTCCTCGATCGAGGACGAGGTGGAGAAGATGACGTGGGCGACCCGCTGGGGCGCCGACACGATCATGGACCTGTCCACGGGGCGGGACATCCACACCACGCGGGAGTGGATCCTGCGGAACTCGCCGGTCCCGGTCGGGACCGTTCCGCTGTACCAGGCCCTGGAGAAGGTCGGCGGCGACCCGGCGGAGCTGAGCTTCGACGTCTTCCGCGACACCGTCATCGAGCAGGCGGAGCAGGGCGTCGACTACATGACCGTCCACGCCGGGGTCCTGCTGCGGTACGTGCCGCTGACGGCGCGCCGCAAGACCGGCATCGTGTCGCGCGGCGGGTCGATCATGGCGGCGTGGTGCCTGGCGCACCACGAGGAGAACTTCCTCTACACCCGGTTCCGGGAGCTGTGCGAGATCTTCGCCGCCTACGACGTCACCTGGTCCCTCGGCGACGGGCTGCGCCCCGGCTCGATCGCGGACGCCAACGACGAGGCGCAGTTCGCGGAACTGCGCACGCAGGGCGAGCTGACGCGGATCGCGGCGGAGTTCGGCAACCAGGTGATGAACGAGGGCCCCGGCCACGTCCCGATGCACAAGATCAAGGAGAACGTCGACCTGCAGCGGGAGTGGTGCGACGACGCGCCCTTCTACACGCTGGGGCCGCTGACCACCGACATCGCGCCCGGCTACGACCACATCACCTCGGCGATCGGCGCGGCGATGATCGGCTGGTACGGGACGGCGATGCTCTGCTACGTCACCCCCAAGGAGCACCTCGGCCTGCCGGACCGCGACGACGTGAAGGCGGGCGTGATCGCCTACAAGATCGCGGCGCACGCCGCCGACCTGGCCAAGGGTCATCCGGGCGCGCAGGCGTGGGACGACGCGCTGTCGGACGCGCGGTTCGACTTCCGCTGGGAGGACCAGTTCAACCTCTCCCTCGACCCGGACACCGCCCGCGCCTTCCACGACGCGACACTGCCCGCCGCGCCGGCCAAGACCGCGCACTTCTGCTCGATGTGCGGCCCGCACTTCTGCTCCATGAAGATCACCCGTGACGTCCGCCGCTACGCCGACGAGCACGGCCTGGACGACGCCGAGGCCATCGACGCGGGCATGAGGGAGAAGGCGGGCGAGTTCCGGGACTCCGGCGGCAGGGTCTACCTCCCCATATCGCCCGGCGGCTCCTGACCGCCCACCGCCCGGGGCCCGCCGCCGACAGCCGTCCGCGGGGGCCCCGGCGCGGAGGGCGAGACCTGGTCGACCGGTGACCTGCAACGGACACCGGTCTCGGCTTGTGTCCGGGCATCGGCAGTAAGACCCTCATGGACATGAGCCTGTTCCTGGTCGCGGTCCTCGCGACGGCCTTGGGCACCTGGCTGCGCCGCTGGTGGCTCCTGATGCTCCCCATCGCCGCGGCGACGGGCGCCGCCCTCCTCCTGGCCATGCCCGGCACCCGCGTCGACGCGGACAACCCGCTGCCGTTCCTGCTGGTCCTGATCGAACTCTTCCTCGCGGTCGGCGTCACCGCCGGCAAGCGCCTGACCCGCCCCACCTGACCGGGCGGCGAACCTCGGCCCAGCGCCTCCACGGCTCATCCCGAACGGGCCGCGCTCACCCGTCCGCCGCTCACGTCCCCGCGGGTTCGGGTCGGTGTTCGGGGCAGACGTGCCGAGGGCGCGCCCCCAGGGACGCCACCGGCCGGGTGAAGCGATACCAGAGGCCGCCCCAGCTCCGTCGCCCCGCGTTGATCACGAGATAGAACCCGGCCCCCGATTCGATGGCCGCCAGATAGGCATCGCCGATCCCCCGGAAAGGCGGCTCGGCCTCCAACCACAGCATCGCCGGCCGTGGGCGAGAGGGAGATCAAGGTCGAGTCCGGGTGGCGCCGTCGCCGCTCGGTCAGCCGGCGGGCCGTGTCGTCCCGGCGTCGTCCACCCGTTGTCGCCGGACCTGCCGCGGACGTCTGGTGACGTCCATGGTGGGGCTTTCGCCTGGTGCGCCGGCGGTCCGGACTAGGATCGAGGGACCGTTCCAAAGCGGCGGCTCCGCAGGGTCCCGCCGCGCCGCAGCCCGCCGCGAGGAAGAACCGGAGAACCAGGTGACCAGCGACGACACGCCGCGGGCCCCCGCCCGCCCCGAGCGCGCCGACGTGCGACGCAACCGCGCGCGGCTGCTCGCCGCGGCCCGGGAGATGTTCCTGCGCGACGGGGCCGGCGCGTCCCTGGAGGGCGTCGCGCGGCTGGCGGGCGTCGGGATCGGGACGCTCTACCGCCATTTCCCCACCCGCCGGGATCTCGTGGAGGCCCTTCTCGCCGACGTCTACGACGACCTCGGCACCCGCGCCCAGGAGCTGGCGGGGGCACCGGATCCCGGCGAGGCGCTGATGGAGTGGCTGCGCGCGTTCGTCTCGCACGTCACCGGGTTCCGCGGCATGGCGGCCTCGGCACTGATCACGCTGCGGGACGAGGGCGCGGACCCGCCGACGTCGTGCGGGACGATGCGGGCCGCGGGCGAGGCCCTGTTCGCACGCGCTCAGGCGAGCGGCGACGTGCCCGCCGGAGTCGGCTTCCTGGACGTCCTGACGCTCGCGGGCGCGATCGCGATCGCCACCGAGCAGGACCCGGGCACCGCCGACCGCCTCCTGTCCCTCGCCGCCGCCGGCGCGGTCCCCGGAGTGAGCCGGGCGTCCTGAGGGACAAACCCCTGGCGCCTGCTCAATATGTGGACCTCGGCCGTCGCGCGGGCGCGTGACCTGACCGGCGGGGCGACGCCGGAGGCGAGCCCCGCCGGGAAGATCGCGAAGCGATTCGCGCTCGCACGAGCCCGGTCAAGGAGCGAGCCGCCAGGCGAGCCCTTGGGCCGGGATTGCAGTAGACACAGCCGGGGTTGCGGTCAGCGCGGCACGGAGATCGCGGTGGTGATGAGGCCGTCGGCCGCGGTCCAGCGGCCGGTGAACGTCTCGAACGGGGTGTCGGCGACGAGGATCCCGGCGGTGAACGTGCCGTCCGGGCCGAGGACGAGCGTGGCGTCCTCGAAACCGAGCCAGCGGCGCGTCACCGGGAACCACGCCTTGTAGACGGCCTCCTTGGCGCAGAAGAGCAGCCTGTCCCAGTGGGTCTCGGGGGACGTGCGGGCGAGCTCGGCGAGCAGCGGCAGTTCCTCCTCGCGGGCGATCGCCTCCAGGACGCCCTCCGGGAGCGGTCCGTGGGGTTCGGCGTCGATGCCGAGGGCGGCGATGTCGCCGGCCCTGGCGACGGCCGCCGCGCGGTAGCCGTCGCAGTGCGTCATGCTGCCGACGACGCCGTCCGGCCATCGCGGCGCGCCCCGCTCCCCCGGGACGATCGGCACGGGCGGCAGGCCGAGGTCGGCGAGGGCGCGGCGGGCGCACCAGCGGACGGTGGTGAACTCCCGGCGCCGCTTGTCCACGGCCCGCGCGACGGCGGGCTCCTCCTCCGCGAGGAGCACGGCGCCGGGCGGGTCGTCGTAGGCGGCGGACGTCGCGACGCCCGCCGGCAGGATCCGCTCGATCACGACGGCTCCGGGGCGGGCAGGACCAGGCGGGGGCCCTTGGGTCCCTCGCCGCGCCTGCGCCACTCGCGCGGGTAGCCCACCGACACCTCGACGTGCGGGACCCCGTCGCTCCAGATCGTCCGCGGGATGTGGAGATGGCCGTACACCACCGTGACCGCGTCGTAGCGGACGTGCCAGTCGGCCGTGCGCTCGGTGCCGCACCATTGCGCGAACTCCGGGAACCACAGGATGTCGGTGGGTTCGCGGATCAGCGGCCAGTGGTTCACCAGGACGGTGCGGGTCCCCGCGGGCAGGTCTGCCAGGCGCTGCTCGGTGTAGGCGATCCGCGCGTCGCACCAGGCGTCACGGGACGGGTGGGGGTCGGGGAAAAGGTAGACCTCGTCGGTGCAGACCACGCCCGCCTCGTGGGCTATCTTCAGCGCCTCCTCCTTGGTGGAGGCGCCCTTCGGGCGGAACGTGTAGTCGTAGAGGACGAACAGTGGCGCGATCGTCACGGGACCGCCGTCGCCCTCCCACACTGGAAACGGGTCCTCGGGGGTGAGCACGCCCAAACTCCGGCACATATCGACGAGGTGGCGGTAGCGCGCCTCGCCGCGCAGGGCGACCGGGTCGTCCTTGACGGTCCAGAGCTCGTGGTTGCCGGGCACCCAGATGACCTTGGCGAAGCGCCCGGCGAGCGTCCGCAGCGTCCACTCGACCTCGGCGAAGCGCTCGGCGACGTCGCCCGCCACGATCAGCCAGTCGCCCTCGGAGGCGGGCCGCAGTCCCTCGACGAACGAACGGTTGTCCGGGAAGCCCACGTGCAGGTCGCTGATGCCATAGAGACCGCTCATCCACAGATCGTAAGCCGCTTCGATCTCGAACCGGTCGTCCGGACGGCGGCGTCCGGGGCCGTCGCGGGGGCCGGTCAAGGACCGGTCGCGGCGCGCTGGACCCGCGGTGGGCCCCGCCACCTCGTCTTTCGGGCCCGGGCGCGGCCGGGGGCGCCCGCCCGGCTCCGTCGCGGCCGATCGGGAAATGGGGTGAAGGTAGGGGTCGCCGTAGGGGTTCGGCCTGGTGGGATCGCCGCCCGCCACAAGGGGAACGGCCCGGCTCTCGATGGGAGCGCGGGCCGTTCTCCGTTGGCGTGGTCGTCCAGCACGGCGGGGCGTGGCGGCGGACACGGGCGGTCAGGCGTTCTTGCCCCAGAAGTACGCGCCGGCGCTCATCAGAAGCAGGCTCACCCAGCTGAACAGGGCGCGGACGGTGTTCCAGGCCGTCCAGCGGCCGCTGTAGTCCGACCAGATCTCCGCGGCCCGGTGGGCGTCGGCGGGGATCTTCACCGCGTCCAGGTCGTTGTTCATCGGGATGTTCACCGCGAAGCTCGGCACCAGCGCGCCGATGAAGTAGACGGCCGCCGCCGCGAAGAACAGCAGCGCCGCGGGCTTCTGGTCGAGGGTCAGCAGCAGGATCCCGGCGACCACCGCGATGACCGGCACGAGCATGAACATCCCGACGAACACCGGGTTCTGGATCTTCTGGTTGATGGCCTGCATGGCGTCGATCGCCGAGCCCGGCTTGGCGGCGTTCAGGCCCGGCATGACGCCGGTGGAGAAACCGAAGAACGTGCCCGCCATGCCGGCGGCCATCAGGATGGACAGGGCCGCCGAGGCGACCGAAAGGGAGAACTTCATCATCGGATCCTTCTCTTGACCGGGCGTGTGGCCCGCCTTGCGATGGGGGGGTGCCGGGGCGGCCCCGGTGGGCCGCCCCGAGTGGGTCAGACCGTCCAGATGCCGCTGGCGGCGGCCTCCTTCGCGTAGTCGGCGAAGTCCCGGGGCTCACGGCCGAGGGCGCGCCGGACACCGTCGGCGGGAGCGGAGTTCCGCCCGTCCAGGACGGTGGTGAACAGGTAGGTCAGCAGGTCCACGACCTCGCCGGGCAGGCCGTGCTCGCGCAGCGCGGCGGCGTAGTCGTCCATGCCCACCGGGATGTAGACGATCTCCCGCCCGGCCGCGCCGCCGATCTCGGCCGCCGCCTCGGCGAAGGTGAGCGCGCGCGGCCCGGTCACCTCGTAGACCTGCCCGGCGTGGCCGCCGGTGAGCGCCGCGACCGCCACGTCGGCGATGTCGTCGGCGTCCACGAACGGCTCGGGGACGTCACCCGCGGGCAGGACGACCTCGCCCTCCCGCACCGGGTCCAGCAGGTAGTCCTCGCTGAAGTTCTGCGCGAACCAGCTGGCGCGGACGACCGTCCACTCCAGGCCCGAGTCCTGGACGATCCGCTCGCACGCCTGGGCCTCGTCCTCGCCCCGGCCCGACAGCAGGACCACGCGGCGGACCCCGGCGGCGGAGGCCGCGGCGGTGAACGCGGTGATGGCCGCGGGCGCCTGCGGTACCGCGAGGTCCGGGTAGTAGACCAGGTAGACCGCCTCGACGTCCCGCAGGACCGGCGCCCACGTGGTCTCGTCCTCCCAGTCGAACGCGGGCTCGGCCGAGCGGGATCCCATGCGCACCGGCACGTCCAGCGCCTCGAGCCGCTCGACCACGCGGCGGCCGGTCTTGCCCGTCCCGCCGAGGACGAGGGTCAGGCCCGGGTCCGCGCCGGCGGTGCTCACGCTGTCGTTCACGGTGGTGTCCTCGTTGTTCGTCATGCCCTCAAGTCAACCGTCGGACCGATCCAGCGACCATCGTTGAGAAGCTGGTCCACATACGCGAGCGTCTACGCTGACCTCCATGGACGCGCTCACCGACCTGCTCGACGGCCCCCGGGCACGGGGGGCCTTCATGATCCGCTCGGCCCTGAACCCGCCCTGGTCCGTCCGGATCCAGGACGAGGCGCCGCTGACCCTCGTCGCGATGGTGCGGGACGAGGCGTGGATCACCCCCGACGACGGCGGGCCCCGGTGCGTCCGGCCCGGCGACATGGTGATCTGCCGGGGTCCCGACCCGTACACGGTGGCCGACGGCCCGGCGACCGAGCCGCAGATCGTCATCCATCCCGGGCAGGTGTGCACCACCCCCGACGGCACGAGCGTGTCGGAGGCGATGGACCTCGGCGTGCGGACCTGGGGGAACGACCCGGACGGCTCGGCGGTGATGCTGATCGGCACCTACCAGATGCGCGGCGCCGTCACTCAGCGGCTGCTGGCCGCGCTGCCCCCGCTCGCGATCCTGCGCGGCGACACGTGGCGGTCGCCGCTGATCGGCCTGCTCGCCGAGGAGATCGTCAAGGACGAGCCGGGGCAGGAGGTCGTCCTGGACAGGCTGCTCGACCTGCTGCTCATCGGGACGTTGCGCGCCTGGTTCTCCCGGCCCGGCGCCGAGCGGCCCGGCTGGTACCGGGCCCACGGCGACGCCGTCGTCGGCCCGGCGCTGCGGCTGCTGCACGAGGACCTGTCGCATCCCTGGACCGTCGCCGGCCTGGCCGCGCGGGTCGGCGTCTCGCGGGCGGCGCTCGCGCAGCGGTTCGGGAAGCTGGTCGGCGAGCCGCCCATGGCGTACCTGACCGGCGTCCGCCTCGCCCAGGCCGCCGACCTGCTGCGCGAGAGCGACGCCACGCTGGACGCGGTGGCCCGGCAGGTCGGCTACGGCAACGCGTTCGCGCTGAGCACCGCGTTCAAACGGGAGCGCGGCGTCAGCCCGCAGGAGTACCGCGCCGGCGCGGGGTGACCCCCCGGCCGCGGGACGGGCCGTCACCGCTCGCGGGGCGTGGGCCGGGCCCACACGACGGCGTCGTCCGCCGCGTCCGGGATGAAGGGGATGACGAAGGCGCAGTCCGCCGGGACGGACCCGGGCACCTCTCCCGCCTCGCCGAACGGCGTGGCGAGACCGGCCCGCAGGCCGCCCCTCAGGCCGGGCCGGCTCATCGCCGCCGCGATGTGCGCGACGCCGCCCGGTGCGGAGCCGAGCCCGTCGGTGACGATCTCGGTGCCGGGCGGCGGCGGTCCCGGCGGCCCCGTGAAGATCATGTCCATGAACAGCCGCCCGCCCGCGGGCTCCCGCTCGGCACATGGATCGGTGAGCGTGGGCGCGGGCGCGCGCCCCGGAACGCTCTTCGTCATCCTGCCCCCGTGACATGCCTTTTGGACCGTTCCGAGGAACCTATCCCCGCTCTCGCACGGCGCACCTCCTCCGCAGGACCCACACCTCCTACTCCGTAGGTTCCAGTCTTCGTCCTCCGCAAGTCCAGCGCCCGTCCTCCGCGGGTCCGAGGCTCTGATCAGCCCGGGGACGAGAGCGAGCGGGCGCCGCCGCCGCGGAGCCGCGGCCCGGCGACGCGGAGGCGCGGAGGCGCGGGGGCGAGGGTGCCCGGAAAGGTCGTGCGGGGAAGAGAACGGCCATGACGACCACCGCACAGCAGCCGCCCGTCCATCCGTCCGCCCTGATCGCCTTCGACGGGCTCCTCACCGAGGAAGAGCGCGAGATCCGCCGCACCGTCCGGCGGATCTGCGACGCGGAGCTGCGCCCCCACGTGGCCGAGTGGTTCGAGCGGGGCGCCGTCCCCGCGCGGGAGATCTCCCGCAGGCTCGGCGACGCCGGGCTGCTCGGCATGCACCTGGACGGCTACGGCTGCGCGGGAACCGGCGCCGTCGCCTACGGGCTGGCCTGCCTCGAACTGGAGGCGGCCGACTCCGGGCTGCGCAGCCTCGTCTCGGTGCAGGGGTCCCTCGCCATGTTCGCGATCTGGAAGCACGGCTCGGAGGAGCAGAAACGGGAGTGGCTGCCCGCGATGGCGCGCGGCGAGGCCGTCGGCTGCTTCGGCCTCACCGAGCCCGACTTCGGCTCGGACCCGGCCGGGATGCGGACCAGGGCCCGCTCCGACGGCGCGGACTGGGTCCTGTCGGGCACCAAGACGTGGATCACGAACGGCTCGGTCGCCGACGTCGCCGTCGTCTGGGCGCGCACCGACGGCGGGATCCGCGGCTTCCTCGTCCCTGCCGGGACGCCCGGCTTCCAGGCCCGCGACATCGGGCGCAAGCTCTCACTGCGGGCCGGCGTGACCAGCGAGCTGGTCCTGGACGGGGTGCGGCTGCCCGCGACGGCCGAGCTGCCCGGAGCCCGCGGCCTCTCCGGGCCGCTGAGCTGCCTGAACGAGGCCCGCTTCGGGATCGTCTTCGGCGCCCTCGGCGCCGCGCTGGACTGCCTGGAGACGACCCTGGACTACGTGCGCGAGCGGCGCGTGTTCGATCGCCCGCTGGCCTCGTTCCAGCTCACCCAGCAGAAGCTCGCGGACATGGCGCTGGAGCTCGGCAAGGGGCTGCTGCTGGCCGTCCACCTCGGCCGCCTCAAGGAGGCCGGGGCCCTCACGCCCGAGCAGGTCAGCCTCGGCAAGCTGAACAACGTCCGCGAGGCCCTCGCCATCGCCCGGACGTGCCGGACCCTGCTCGGCGCCAACGGCATCACGCTCGAATATCCGGTGATCCGGCACGCGAACAACCTGGAGTCGGTCCTGACCTACGAGGGGACCTCCGAGGTGCACGCGCTGGTCATCGGCCGCGCGCTCACCGGCGAGCAGGCGTTCCACTAGCCGCGCCGCGCGGGCGGGCGGGCACGTACAGGCGGATGTCGTCCAGCTTCGCCTCGCCCTCGTAGAAGTTCATGTGCGGGTCACCGATCATGAAGGTGTCGGGGTAGGCGGACCCGGCGGGCCAGGTGTCGCGGTCGACGAGCGTGCCGCCCGGCCCCTTCCACGTCCAGTCGGCGTTGTACCGTCCGTCGTACTCCTCCGGCCGCCGGTTGTAGTGCCAGATCGGTTCCCCGTCCTGGACGAAGGCGCGCGTATACCGGAAGGTCGCGCGCCCCACGTGGGCGAAGTTCCCGGACATCTCCATCGTGTACGCCCCGTCCCGCCGCTCGACCGCGAACCGGTAGGGCTCGTCCGGCAGCGCTTCGGGCCTCAGGTCGACCGCCGAGACGATCGCGCCGCCCTTGGCGAGGCCGCACTCGCTCGGCATGAGGTACTCGGTTCCGGGCATCGCGGGATAGCGGCGGTCGTCGGTCATGAAGATGGCGTTGACCCCGTTCCCGCTGCCCGCGGCGTACGGCTCGTACCGGCGGGTGGCCGGGTTGCAGTACCGCAGGCCCGAGCCCGTGTACTTGTAGCGGTTGTAGCCGTCCATGGCCACTTTGCGGTGCCCGTGGATGAAGACGTTGTTGTGCGGCGCGACCCGCTCGTAATCCATGATCGCCATGTAGTAGAAGCCGTTGGAGTCGGTGCGGACGTCGTCCCATCGGCACTCGGGACGGGAGAAGTCCCCGCCGGCCGCCCAGGGGAAGGCGGTCTTGCAGCCGAGCGGCGAGTAGCCGTTGACCCGGCCGTCCGGGTAGTCCCAGGAGCCGCCGCGCTTTCCCCCGAAGTCGAGCCCGCGCAGCGTGACCTCCACCCGGTACTCGGCGGGAAGCGGCCTCGTGGACCGGATGACCGCTCCCGCCCGGTGGTTCGGCTCGCGCAGTATCGCGACGCCGTTCCGCGAGGTCAGGCTGGGAGGCGCGTCGGGCCTGCCGTCGCCGTCGACGTCGCGGGCGGCCAGCTCGGCGGTGAGCCAGCCGCGGGCGCCGAAGGCGAACGACCGGCGGTAGGTCCGCGTCCTCGCGAGCTGCGCGCGGAACGCCGGGCCGCCGACGGTGTCGAAATAGGCGCCGTCGTTGTCGTACATGTCGACGTCGTAGGGGCTGGACGGGCCGTCGCCGTCGGGCCTCCAGGGCGCCTTCGCGCCGTCCGGGCGCCGGTCGAAGGACTCGGCGCCGACCAGCCTCCAGCCGCGCGCGGCCTCCGGCGCGAACGCCCGCGGCACCGCCGCGCCGGCGGGGGCC
>NZ_CAACVB010000153.1 GCF_900659635.1 Actinomadura roseirufa
CGCCGCGCGGCGGGCGAGGTCGGCGTCGCTCCCCCCGGGCAGCCGGAACCGGGCCCGGCCGAGCGCGGCGGCCTCGGCGAGCTCGCGCAGCGACTCGTGCGGGCCGTTCAGCAGCGCGTCCCACACCGGCAGGGCCAGCCCGTGCTCCAGCCCGACCTGGTCACGGACGGCGTCGGCGAGGTGGTTGGCCCAGGGCCGCCCGCCGTCGTCGGCGCCGGCCAGGCCCGCCAGCCGCAGCAGCGCCCGCTCCACCGAGACCGTCGTGTGGGACCGGGCCATCTCGATGATCGGCTCGGCGGCCCGGGCGGCCAGCCGCCGGGCGGTGCGCACCGCCTCCGGGTCGAGGTCGAGCTTCCCCTGCGGCGCCATCGCCGTCTCCCCTCACGCAGCCGCCCCTCTCAGGCCGGGCTCGAACAATCATCCTTCTCGACGAGTCCCCTACGGGAGATCTTCCGGCACTGACCCCGGAAGACGCAAGAACTAGCAGCACATCGATCCCGCGAACCCATCCGGCGGCCCTCCCGCGGCAATGGACTCCGCAGGACGGCCGCCGAGCCCGCCCGCAACGGTCCAGACGGCCAGAGTCGTCTTTCCCACCCGTCCCGCCACCTCACCAACAGGTGAGAGTCAAGAGAAACCAAAGGGTAACTACGGTTGGTAAAGGTACAATCACCTCACGTAGCGGCGCCCCGGACCAGACCGGCGCGCCGCGCCTCGCAACCGGGGAGGGTCATGATCGTCTATCTTCTCGCCGCGGCGTGCGCGATCGCGGTGGTGCTCATCGCGAGCCTGACGTTACGGCGGCTGCGCGCCGGGAGCGACGACGCCGCCCCCGACGGGCCCACCGCGGGCCACGCCGGCTCGATGCTGTCGGCGCTGTTCCTGCTGGCCTTCGCCATCGCGATCGTCGTCCCGTGGACGAACGCCGACTCCGCCCGCTCCAACACCTACACCGAGAGCCAGGCCCTCGCCGAGGCGTACTGGGCCGCGGGCCGCATGGCCGCGCCCGACGGCCAGCGCATCCGGGCCGGGCTGCGCGAGTACACCGGCATCGTCCGCGGCCCCGAGTGGCGCCTGATGCGCAAGGGCCGCCTCAGCCCCGACGGCTGGGCCGTCCTGGACCGCCTGCGCCGCGAGACCGTCGCCGCCAAGGCCGACGGCGACGAGCACGGCGACGCCCGCGGCGCCGTGCTCGACCGGCTCGGCGACGTCTCGGCCGCGCGCCGCCAGCGGGCGATGGACGCCCGCAGCGCCCCGCCGTCGGGCCTGCTCGCCATCACCGTGCTCAGCGGCGTCGTGGTCGTCCTGCTGCCCTTCCTGTCGGGCGCCCGCCCGCGCGGCATGACACTGGTCCCGCTGGCGCTGATGGCCGCGCTCCTGACCACCGGCATCTACCTGACCTTCGACATCGCCCACGTGTTCCGCGGGGGCCTGGCCGTCCATCCCGACGCCTTCACCGGCCTGCAGTCGGAATTCCAGCGCATCGCCGGAGGGAACTGACATGCGCCGCCTCGCCGCCGTGCCCGTGGTCGTGCCCGCCGCACTGGCCGGAGCGCTGGCCCTGCCGCCCGCCGCCCTCGCCGACGGCCCCGGCCCCCTCTCGGGCTCAGGCCCCGGTACGGGCCTGAGACACCAGCAGCCGCGCGGGCGGACGCCCGAGCAGCCGCGCGAGCGAGGGCGGGCGCACGGGCCGGGCCGCGAACGGCCGCAGACCCACGACCGGCCCGGCCGGGAACCGCTCCCACGACGCCACGACGGCCGAGAACACGGCCGAGAACACGACCGGGGCCACGACAACGGCGATGACAGCGGCCAGCAAGGCGGCCACAAAGGCGGCCACGGCATCGGCGTCGGCATCGGCCTTCACCACGGCCCGCGGCTCGGCCTGTGCATCGACATCCACCTGAT
The DNA here is from genome assembly GCF_900659635.1 of Actinomadura roseirufa. Taxonomy (GTDB): domain Bacteria; phylum Actinomycetota; class Actinomycetes; order Streptosporangiales; family Streptosporangiaceae; genus Spirillospora; species Spirillospora roseirufa. The sequence goes on from NZ_CAACVB010000153.1 coordinate 1,909, forward strand.
CGTGCACGTCATCATCGGCTGCGGCCGCCCGCACACCCCGCCCGAGCCCGAACCGCCCGCGCCCGAACCCCCGTGCCCCGAACCGCCCTCGCCCGAACCGCCCCAGCCGACGCCCCCGCAACCCGAGCCGCCGCAGCCGCCGCAGCCGGGGCCGCCCAAGCCCGCCCCTCCGAAACCGGCCCCTCCCAAACCCGGGCCGCCGCAGCCCGTTCCACCGAAACCCGCTCCGCCGAAACCCCTGCCTCCCGCCCAGAACCTCCCCGTCCCCTCGGCCCCGCGCCCCGCCGTGATCGTCCCGGTGTTCGCGCCGCGCGTCCCGGCGTCCCGCCCGGCGGTGCGGGCCCCGCGCACGCCGCCGTCTCCCGCCAGGCCCCCCGCCGCTCCCAAGGCCGCCAAAGCCCACGTGATCCGGCACACCGTGAGCGTCGCGCCGCACCGCCGCCGTCCCCTCAACGCGCCGCTCGTGCTCATCGTCATCGTCGTGCTGGTCAGCGCCGGCACCGCCATCGCCTTCGCCCGCTGACACACCGCCCGCCGGCACCGCCCGCCCGCTGACACCGCCCGCCCCCTCCGGCCGATCATCCGGACCCCGGCGGCAGCCCGTCGCCCTCACGACGCGACGGCGGCCTGTCGTCGTCCCGGAGGGGGCGGGCGGCGTGCACGATCCCCACGCGCGGCCTCCACGGCCCGGACGGCTACGGCGCGGAGGGCAGGTGCGGCCGGAGGTAGGGGGCGGTGCGGCTCGCCGGGGCGGCCGCCACCACGGGCGGCGGGCCCTCGGCCACCACCCGGCCGCCCTCGGCGCCGCCTCCCGGCCCCAGGTCGATGACATGGTCGGCGGCGGCCACCACGTCCATGTCGTGCTCGGCGACCACGACCGTCGCGCCGTCGTCCACCAGCGTGTGGAGCAGGCGCATGAGCAGCTCGCCGTCGGCGGGATGCAGGCCCGTGGTCGGCTCGTCCAGCACGTAGAGGGTCCGGCCGCGGCGGGCGCGCTGCAGCTCGGACGCGAGCTTGATCCGCTGCGCCTCACCGCCCGACAGCTCCGTCGCGGGCTGCCCGAGCCGCAGATAGCCGAGGCCGACGTCGCGCAGCGCCGCCAGCGAACGGGCCGCCGGGCGGGCGGCCGACAGCGGCCCCGCAGCCTCCTCCACCGTCATCGCCAGCACGTCGGCGATGGTCGAGCCGTTCCAGGCGACCTCCAGGGTCGCGGCGTTGTAGCGCGCGCCGTGGCACACGTCGCAGACCGTGTAGGCCGTGGGGAGGAACAGCAGCTCGACGGAGATGTACCCCTCGCCCTGGCAGTTCTCGCACCGGCCGCCGGGCACGTTGAACGAGAACCGGGAGGCGCCGTAGCCGCGGGCCCTCGCCTCGGCGGTGCCCGCGAACAGCCTGCGGACGGCGTCGAACAGGCCGGTGTAGGTCGCGAGGTTGGAGCGCGGCGTCCGGCCGATGGGCCGCTGGTCGACGCGGACCACGCGGTCCATCGCCTCGGCGGCGCGGCCGGCGAGCACGTCCACCAGCGTGGACTTGCCCGACCCCGAGACGCCGGTGACGGCGGTGAACACGCCCAGGGGCACGTCCAGGTCCAGGCCCCGCAGGTTGTGGCGGGTGACGCCGCGCAGCGGCAGCGTCCCCGACGGCGCGCGGGGCTCCCGGCGGCGCGGGGCGGCCGCGCCGAACAGGTAGCGGCGGGTCACCGACTCGGGCACGTCCCGCAGGTCCGCGACCGGGCCGCTGTGCAGCACCCGGCCGCCGTGCGCGCCCGCGGCGGGGCCGACGTCGACGACCCAGTCGGCCTGCCGGACCACGGCCATGTCGTGCTCGATCAGGAAGACGCTGTTGCCCGCCTCCCGCAGCCTCCGCAGCACTCCCATCAGCGCCTCGGTGTCGGCCGGGTGCAGGCCCGCCGACGGCTCGTCGAGCACGTACACGACGCCGAACAGCCCGGAGCGCAGCTGCGTCGCCAGGCGCAGCCGCTGCAGTTCCCCCGCCGACAGGGTCGGGCTCGGCCGCGCGGTGCTCAGGTAGCCCAGGCCGAGCTCGGTCAGCACCTCGATGCGGTCCGTCAGGTCGCGGGCGAGCGCCGCGGCGGGCCCGTCCCCGGACAGGCTGGGGCGCAGCAGGTCCGCCAGGGACGACAGCGGCAGCGCGGCCAGTTCGGCGACGGTGCGGCCGGCGAACGTCACCGCCAGCGCCTCGGGCCGCAGCCGCCCGCCCTCGCACTCCGGGCAGACGGCTCCGACCAGGAAGGACGCGGCGCGCTCGCGGCGCGCCTCGCTCGCGGAGTCGGCGTAGGCGCGCAGCACCAGCCGCCGCGCGCTGGAGTAGGTGCCCTGGTAGGGGCGCTGGATCCGGTGGGCCTCCCGGACGGGGTGGACGGTCACCACCGGCTGCTCGTCGGTGAACAGGATCCACTCGCGCTGCTCGCGGGGCAGGTCGCGCCAGGGCCGGTCGACGTCGTGGCCGAGCGCGTCGAGGATGTCGCGCAGGTTCTTGCCCTGCCATGCCCCCGGCCAGGAGGCGATGGCGCCGTCGCGGATGCTCAGCGACGGGTCGGGCACCAGCGACTCCTCGGTGACCTCGTGCACCTCGCCGAGGCCGTGGCAGGCCGGGCACGCCCCGGCGGGGGTGTTGGGCGAGAACGCGTCGGAGTCCAGGCGGGGCGCGCCGGGCGGGTAGTGGCCCGCCCGCGACATCAGCATCCGCAGCGAGTTCGACAGGGCCGTCACCGTCCCGACCGACGACCGCGAGGACGGCACCGACCGGCGCTGCTCCAGCGCGACGGCGGGCGGCAGGCCGGTGATCTCGTCCACGTCGGGGGCCCCGACCTGGTGCAGCAGCCGCCGCGCGTAGGGGGCGACCGACTCCAGGTAGCGCCGCTGCGCCTCGGCGTACAGCGTCCCGAACGCCAGCGACGACTTGCCCGACCCGGACACGCCGGTGAAGGCGACCAGCGCGTCCCGGGGGACGGCGACGTCCACGCCGCGCAGGTTGTGCACGCGGGCGCCGCGCACCCGCACGTACCCGTCCCCCGCGGCGTCGTGCATGATCAGCACACTACCGGGCCGCGACCGCCGCGGGGCGGGCCCCGCCGCCGGTCAGGGACGGCGGGCGACGCCGCCGAAGCCGAGGAAGCGCTCGGGCCGGTCCTCGACGGCCGTCTCGTCGTCGGGACGCCACAGGGGGAGGTACACCAGGCCGGGGTCCAGGAGGTCCCAGCCGTCGAAGAACCGCAGGATGTCGGCGTGCGAGCGGGACACGGCCGGGGAGGTGGCGCGGTCGTAGAGCTTGCCGATCGCCGCGGTCTTGCCCGGGTCGGCCTCGTGGGTGAGGTGGGACAGGACCAGGTGGGCCCCGGGGACGCCGGCCTCGTGGAGGGCGGCGACGATCCCGGCCGGGTCCTCCTCGTCCTTGATCAGGTGCAGTGCGGCGACCAGCAGGAACGCGACGGGCCGGGAGAGGTCGACGACGCGGTTCAGCTCGGGGTCGGCGAGGATCTCGGCGGGGCGGCGCATGTCGGCCTGGATCACCGCGGCGCGCTCGTCGCCGACCAGGATGCTGCGGCTGTGCGCGACGGCCACGTCGTCGTTGTCGATGTAGACCACCCGCGCCGCGGGGTTGACGGCGTGCGCGATCTCGTGGACGTTGCCCTGCGTGGGGATTCCCGAGCCGATGTCGACGAACTGGTCGACGCCCGCCTCGGCGAGCGTCCGGACGGCGCGGCGCAGGAACGCGCGGTTGGCGCGGGCGAGTTCCCGGGCCTTCGGTTCAATTCGCAGCAGACCGGTTGCGAGGTCACGATCCGACGCGAAATTGTGGGCCCCACCGAGCAGGTAGTCGTACACCCGTGCGACGCTGGGCCTCCTGCCGTCGACTTCGGGGGGGATCCACTCGGCGTCCATGCATCGTCTCCCTTTGTGACCGGGGGGCCGTCCGCGGGGCCCAGCGTAACGCGCCCTCTCCCCGCGCGGCTCCGGCACCGCCTGCCAGTGAAGGACCGATGTCTGAGGAACCGATGCCGGAGCCGTCTCCGGTGACCGTCCTGCTGTCCCCCGACGGCGCGATCACCGGGTGGGGCGAGGGCGCGGCGCGCCTGTTCGGCCGCACCGCGGGCGAGGCCCTGGGGGCGCGGCTGCCCGCGCTGCTCGGCCGCCCGGACGCCGCGGAGCCGCTGTCGGCCGCGCTCGGGCTCGCCGCGAAGGGACGGGCGTGGCGCGGTGTGCTGCCGCTGTCGGGTGACGGCGTCACGGTGGCGTGCGAGCCGCTGGCGGCCGGGGCGGGACGGCACGCGGTGGTGCTCACCGTCGTGCCGCCGTGGGCCGGCGGCCTGGAGCTGCTGCACGAGGCGGGACGGCGGATCGGCGCCACGCTCGACCTCGGCCCGACCGCCCGGGAGGTCGTCGCGGTCGCCGTCCCGCGGTTCGCCGACGCCGGCGCGATCTACGTCCTGGAGCGGCTGCTGGCCGACGACGACCGCGCCGCCGAGCAGGCCGACGCCGAGGCGGGCGCGGGCGGCCCGGCGGTCGTGCGGCGGCTGGCGGTGGCGTTCGCCGAGGACGACCCGCGCGCGTGGGCCCGCGAGTTCCCCGTCAACGAGGTGATCGTCTACCCGGCGTCCACCCCGTTCGCGCGGTGCCTGGACACCGGCCGGATGATCGAGTTCGGCGGGGACGCCGCCCAGGACACCGTCGCGCACCGCACCGGGCGCCTGCTGGAGGGACTGCTGGAGCACGTGTCGCTGCTGGCGGTGCCGCTGGTGGCACGCTCCCGGGCGCTGGGGTTCGCGGTGTTCAGCCGCAAGCGGGGCCGGCTGCCGTTCGCCGCCGCCGACCGGGCGCTGGCCGCCGAGCTGGCCGGGCGGGCCGCGACGTCGATCGACAACGCGTGCCTGTTCCGCCGCGAGCGCCACACCGCGACGACCCTGCGGGCCAGCCTGCTGCCCGCGGCGGTCGCCGCGCCGCCCGGCCTGCAGATCGCGCACCGCTACCTGCCCGCCGAGGCGGGCGTCGGCGGCGACTGGTACGACGTGGTGCCGCTGCCCGGCGGGCGGATCGCGGTCGTCATCGGCGACTCGGTCGGGCACGGCGTGACGGCCGCGGCGGCGATGGGCCAGCTGCGGGTCGCCGCGCACACCCTCGCCAGCTGCGAGTTCCCGCCCGGGGAGGTGCTCGCGCGGCTGGACGCGATCGCCCGCGACCTGGACGCGGCCCAGTTCGCGACGTGCCTGTGCATGACCTGCGACCCGGCGACGCTGCGCTGCGAGGTGGCGTGCGCCGGGCACCCGCCGCCGCTGCTGGTCCTGCCGGACGGGACGGCCCGGCACTTCGCGCCGCCGGCCGGGCTGCCGCTCGGGGTGTCCGACCCGGCGCACCCGTCGACGTATTCACAGGTCAGCACCTTGATCCCGGCCGGTGCCACGCTGGCGTTCTACACCGACGGCCTGGTCGAGAGCCGGCACCGGCACCTGGACGAGGGCATCGCCCGGCTGGCGTCGGCGCTCATCGCCTCGCGGGCGCCGTCGCTGGAGGACACCGCCGACGGGATACTGACGCTGCTGTCGGACCAGCGGGGCCTGGACGACATCGCCCTGCTGCTGATCCGCGCGCCGCTCCCCTGACCGTCCGCGCGGGCGCGCCGATATCCGGGTGCGCCCCGCGGGCGCACCGGTTACGTTGTGATCAGCGCGTCGGGCCCGGTGCCCGCACGGGTCGAAGACCGCCGGTCATCCTTCGAACTGATACTCCGGCGGCCGTTCACCACATCCGTGCGCGTGCCCGGCCCTACGGGTCGAGCCGGACGTGCGGGGAGGGCGGGTCGAAGTTCACCGGTCATCGGGAACCAAAGGTCGCGGGTTCGAATCCCGCCCGGCAGGTCACACCTGCCGGTAGCGCAGTTTGGTAGCGCATTGGTCTAAAAACCCGGCGAACAGTCCCATATCCGCCCTCCCTCGCGGACGGCCGCTCCCCCATATCCGCCCCGCCGGGGCGGGTCGACCATTCTGGAGGCCGACGATGGCCCGTGATCCCCTCGCGTCCGTGTCCACTCTCACCACGCCGCAGACGACGCCCCTTCCCGGCCGTGAGTCCGAGCAGGTCCGCAACAACGCCGGCGGCTACGGGTTCGCCAAGGACCTGTGGACGCGGCTGGAGGACTTCCTGATCCTGGGCACGACGGGCGGCACCTACTACGTCGGTGAGGACAGGCTGACCGCCGACAACGCGCGGGTCGTGTTCGACGCGGTCCGGGCGGACGGCGTCCGGGTCGTGAGGCTCGCCACCGAGATCTCCACGGCGCGCCCGCCGCGCGCTCCCAAGAACCGGCCGGCCCTGTTCGCGCTCGCCGCGGCGGCGGCGGGCGGCGACGCCGCGACCAGGCAGGAGGTGAAGGCGTCGCTGGCCGGGGTCGCGCGGACCACCGACCATCTCGCCTCGTTCTTCGGGTACTTCAAGAACCTCGGCGGCAAGGCGACCGGCCGCGGCACCGCGCCCGTCGTCGGCCGCGCGATGCGGTCCGCGATCGGGTCGTGGTTCCTCGCCGGTGACGTCGACCAGGTGGCCTGGCGCGTCTGCAAGGCCCGTCAGCGCAGGACGCCGGCCGGTGAGGCGTTCGCGCTGCGGGACGCGCTGCGGATCGCGCACCCCAAGGCCGACACCCCGGCGCGGCGCGCCCTGTTCGGCTGGATCGCCGGGAACGTCTCCGACGACGAGGCCCGCGGACAGGTGCGGGCGATCGACGCGTTCCTGACGGCGCAGGCCGCGACCCGCCCGCGCGACGCGATCGCCGTGGTGCGGGAGCGGGGCGTGCCGTGGGAGTTCCTCCCCGGCGAGGCCCTGACCGACGCCGGCGTGTGGGACGCCCTCGTCGACACGATCGGGATGACCGCGCTGATCCGGAACCTGGCGCGGATGACGCGGCTGGGAACGCTGGCGCCGATGAGCGACGCGACCCGCCGCGCCGCCGCCCGCCTCACCGACGCCGGAGCGCTGGCCGGCGCCCGCGTCCACCCGATGGACCTGTTCCTGGCGCTGCGCGTGTACCAGGCCGGACGGTCACAGCCGAACCCGCGCGCCGACGTCCAGACCTGGTCGCCGGTGCCCGCCATCGCCGACGCCCTGGAGGAGGCGTACGAACGGTCCTTCGGGCACGTCGAGCCGTCCGGCCGCCGGCTGCTGATCGCGGTGGACTCCTCCGGGTCGATGACGTGGGGCCGGGGCCTCTACTCCGGCGGGACGAGCCTCGGGTCGTGCTACGAGATCGCGAACGCGATGGCGGTCATCCTCAGCCGGATCGAGGGCGACGGCGCCCACGTGATCGACGTCGACACCGCCGTCCACGACTCCAGGGTGACGCCGCGGACGAACCTGCGGGAGATCGCGTCCTGGCGGCCGTCGGGCGGCGGGACGGACCTGGCGCTGCCGTTCCAGTGGGCGCTGAAGCGGCGTCTCGCCGTCGACGGCGTCGTCGTCTTCACCGACAACGAGACCTGGGCGGGTCACGAGCACCCCTCCCAGGCCCTCGCGGCCTACCGGAGGGCGGTCAACCCGGCCGCGCGCGTCGTCATGGCGGCCATGGCGGCGACCGGGCACACCATCGGCGACCCGCGGGACGGGGGCGTGCTGAACATGGCGGGCCTGGACGCGTCGCTGCCGATGGTCGTCAACGGCTACGTCCGCGCGTGAGCGAGCGGCGCCGCGGCCCGGACCCCGGGCCGCGGCGCCCACCGGTCACAGCCCCGGGATCTCGTGGTTGCGGAACGCGTTGACGAAGTAGCGGTGGTCGTCGCGGACGACCTCGGCGTACCGGGTACCGAACTCGACCATCGCCTCGACGAACTCGGACTCGTCCTCGCCGATCACCGAGTCGATGGCGTCCTCGACCTGGAACCCGACCAGGGTGTGGTCGGAGTCGGTGTCGGACACGCAGTGGACCTTGGCCGTGGCGCGTCCCAGGTCGTCCAGCACCGACAGCATCTCCTCCGGCTCGGTGAGGCCGCCCCAGTCCAGGTCCTCCTCGTAGGGGGACAGCTCCTGCACGACGTATCCGACGCCCTCGATCTCGGTGTAGCCGAGCCAGGGGTCGGTGTTGGCCTGGAGCGCGCGGCGCGACACCGCGGTGCGGTGCCCGTGGTGCCGGAAGTACTCGCGGATCCTCGGGTCGTCGACGACGCGGCTGGGCGCGGCGACGTTGCCCTGCTTCATCGAAAGGATCACGTCGTTCTCCAGCGCCTGGGTGTTGCCCTCCACGAGGATGTTGTAGGCCGACAGGCCGGCGGAGCCGATGCCGAACCCGGACGCGCCGACGATGTCCTTGACCTCGTAGGTGAGGCTCCCGAACCGCTTCTCGGCCGGGATGGTCTTCAGGTACTCCTGGTAGGCGGCCTCGACACGGGACCGCTCCGCCTCGTCCAGCCGCCGCACCCCGGCCCGGTCGCGGAAGCGCCGCTCGGCCCCGTCCACCGTCGTCATGCCCTGCAGGAGCCCGATGCGGGTGCCCGACATCGCGGCGACCAGCACGTCGCGGACGTACCCGTCGGCGGTGTCGAGGGTGAGCGCGAACCGGTGGTCGCCGTCGTGCGCGGCGAACTTGCGGACCTGGTCGACGTAGGCGCGCACGTAGGTCTCGATGAGCCGCCGGATGTCGGCGTCGGAGATCGCCTTCTGCCAGGCCAGCAGCGCCAGGCTCGCCACCAGCCGCTTGACGTCCCAGGTGAAGTGCCCGACGTAGGCCTCGTCGAAGTCGTTGACGTCGAAGACGAACACGCCGTCGTCGTTCATGTAGGTGCCGAAGTTCTGGGCGTGCAGGTCGCCCTGGATCCACACGCGGCCGGTGCGCTCGTCGGCCCACGCGTCCTCGTCGTGGGCGATGTCGGCGTAGAACAGGCAGGCGCTGCCCCGGTAGAAGGCGAACGGGTCCGAGGCCATCTTGCGGAAGCGGCGGCGGAACTCGGCGGGGCTGCGCTCCATCAGATCCGAGAACGCGTCCACCAGGACGTCGACGATCTGCGCCTGCCGCTGCTTCGGGTCGCGGCCGCGCAGGTCCTCGGTGATGCTCGCCATGCTCTCTCCCTCGATGATCGGACGGCCCCCGCCACTGCCGGGGCATTCCGGATCATTCTGCCGAATCACCGCCCGTCCGGGCGGCGAACAGCGCACGAACCGCGGGTTCGGCGCGCAGCAGTTCCAGCGCGGTCTCGGCGTGCCCGGGGACGTAGCCGTTGCCGATGAGCATGGTGACGTCGGCGGCCAGGCCCTCGGCGCCGAGCGCGGCGGCCGAGAAGGAGGTGGCCATCGAGAAGAACACGACGGTGCCGCCGGGCGCGGTCGCCAGGATCGCGCCGTGCTCGCAGCCCGGCACGTCCACGCACACGACGGTGACGTCGGCGGGCTCGCCGAGCGCGGCGGCGACCGCGACGGGATCGCGCGCGTCGGCCCGCACGACCCGGTCGGCGAGGCCCGCGGCGGCCAGCCGCTCCTCCTCCTCGGCGGTCGGGACCAGGCCGATCACCCGGGCCGCGCCGGCGCGGCGCGCCGCGGCCAGCGACAGCGAGCCGCTCTTGCCCGCGGCGCCCAGCACCGCCACGACGGGCGCGCTCTTCTGCTCGGCCTTCTGCGCCACCACGACGCGGTGGGTGAGGGCGGGCGCGCCGCACACGTCCATGACCGACAGGGCCAGCGGGACGGGCAGGTCGGCGGGCAGGACCGCGGCGATGGAGCGGGCGAACAGGATCGCGTGGCCCCGCGCGGGGACCTGCTCGGACAGCCCGTCCCAGCCGGCCAGCCCATCGGTGATCGCCAGGGGGGTGAGGGTGAGGGAGACGAGGGTGGCGACGCGGTCGCCCGGCGCGAGGCCGAGCGGCGAGCCGGGCCCGCTCTCCTCGACGACGCCGACGAGCATGCCGCCGGAGCCGGTCACCGGGTTGTGCATCTTGCCGCGCTCCCCCACGATCCGCAGCACCTCGGCGCGGATCGCGTCCGGGTCGCCGCCGTGGGCGGTGTGGAGCTGCCGGTAGGACGCGGCGTCCAGGTTGAGGCGCTCGACGCGCACGCGGACCTCGTCCGGGCGGATCCGCGGGTCGGTGTCCAGCCGCCGTGCCGCCTGCGGCAGCACGCCCGCGGGCTCCAGCACGCGGTGCAGGCCCACCGCCGTCCCGGTGGCGGAGTCGCTCTTCTGCACCCTGATCTCCCAACTCGACCCGGAAGATATACCGGGTACCTCTAGTTTCAAAGGAAGTCTTCCCGTAACGTCGCCCCCATACAAGACTTTTATGCGACAAAAGTGAAGGTGAGGAGGGGGTCGAGGGTGACCACTGCCCTGCACCGGGACCCGGACGCGGCGGTCCGGTCCGAGGAGAGCACACGCCAGCCGTACGCCTACCGGCGCCGGACCCTGGAGGAGCCCGACTGGAGACGACTGCCCGGATGGCGGGAGGTCACACCCCGGGAGTGGGAGTCGGCGCAGTGGCAGCGCGCGCACTGCGTCAAGAACCTGCGGCAACTGCGCCGGGTCATGGGAGACCTGCTGGACGAGTCGTTCTACGCCGACCTGGAGCGCGACCAGGCCGAGCGGGCGACGATGTCGATGCTGCTGCCGCCGCAGATGCTCAACACCATGGACTCCTCCTCCACCGAGGCGTTCCACGCCGACGCCGTGCGGCGGTACATGCTCCCGGTCTTCGGCGACCGCCGCACCGACTGGCCGTCCCACCCGCACGCCGCCCGCGACTCGCTGCACGAGGCGGAGATGTGGGCGGTCGAGGGGCTCACCCACCGCTACCCCACCAAGGTGCTCGCCGAGCTCCTGCCCACCTGTCCCCAGTACTGCGGGCACTGCACCCGCATGGACCTGGTCGGCAACTCCACCCCGGCGGTCGACAAGCACAAGTTCACCATCAAGCCCCCCGACCGCCTCGGCGCGATGCTGGACTACCTGCGCCGCACCCCCGGCGTCCGGGACGTGGTCGTCTCCGGCGGCGACGTCGCCAACCTCCCCTGGCCCCGGCTGGAGTCGTTCATCGACTCCCTGCTGGACATCGACAACATCCGCGACATCCGTCTCGCCAGCAAGGCGCTGATGGGCCTGCCGCAGCACTGGCTCCAGGACGAGGTCAGGGCCGGGATGGAGCGCCTGGCGGCCAAGGCGCACGCCCGCGGCGCGCAGATCGCGATCCACACCCACGTCAACGCCGTGCAGTCGGTCACGCCGCTGGTCGCCCGCGCGGCCCGCGCGATGCTCGACACCGGCATCCGCGACGTCCGCAACCAGGGGGTGCTGCTGCGCGGGGTGAACGACTCCCCCGAGGCGCTGCTCGACCTGTCGTTCGCGCTGCTCGACGAGGCCGGGATCATCCCCTACTACCTCTACATGTGCGACATGATCCCCTACAGCGAGCACTGGCGGCTCGCCGTCTGGGAGGCCCAGGAGCTGCAGCACGCGATCATGGGCTACCTGCCCGGCTTCGCGACCCCGCGGATCGTCTGCGACGTCCCCTACGTCGGCAAGCGCTGGGTGCACCAGCTCGCCGACTACGACCGCGAGCGCGGCATCTCCTACTGGACGAAGAACTACCGGACCGGCCTGGAGGCGTCCGACCCCGACGCCCTCACCCGCCGCTACGAGTACCACGATCCGATCTACACCCTGCCGGAGCGAGGCCGCGCCTGGTGGCGGGAACGTTCCGAGGCGGCGTGAGCGCGACGCCGCCGGCCACTGCCTTTACGTTGTAGATCAATAACTGGCCGCCGGGGCGGGCACCGGAATATGCTCGGAGGGATGATCTGCGACCCGACCACCCGGTTCCCCCTCGGCGCGGCCGCCACCGCCGCCGAGCTGGAGGACGACCCGCATCCCCTGCTGGCGCGGCTGCGCGCGGCCGAGCCGGTCTCCTGGCTGCCCGCGCTCGGCGGCTGGCTGGTGACCTCCCGCGACCTCGCCCTGCGGGTGCTGCGCGACCCGGGCGCCTTCACCGTGGACGACCCGCGCTTCTCCACCGCCCGGGTCGTCGGCCCGAGCATGCTGTCGCTGGACGGCCCCGTCCACACCCGGCACCGCGACCCGTTCGCGCGCCCGTTCCGGCCGGCGCTCACCCGTGAGCGGTTCACCGCGTTCGTCCAGGACGAGGTGGACCGCCTGGTCACCGGCCTGGCCCCGGCGGGACGGGCCGAGCTGCGCGGCGATCTCGCCGGCCCGCTGGCCGTCGCCGTCGTCGCCGAGGCCCTCGGCCTGGACGGGGTGGACGCCGCCACCGTCCGCTCCTGGTACGGGGCGTTCGTCGAGGCCGTCTCGGTCCTGAGCGCGGAGGGCCCCGCGGGCGCGCCGGACGACTCACGGGAACGTTCCACCGCGCTCGCGCGATCCGAGCGGGCCTACGCGCTGCTGCGGGCCGCGGTCGAGGACGCGATCGGCGCCGGCCGCCCGGGGTCGCTGCTCGCCGAGGCCGCGCGGCACGAGGCCGGGCTGACCACCGCCGAGGTCGTCGCCAACACCGCCGTGCTGATGTTCGGCGGGATCGACACCACCGAGGGCATGATCGTCAACGCGGCCCGGCATCTGCTGGGCGCACCGGACGCCCTGCGCCGCGTCCTGGCCGATCCCGGCCTGCTCCCCGCCGCGATCGAGGAGTCCCTGCGGCTGGAGCCGTCGGCGTCGGTGGTGGACCGCTACGCCACGCGCGACACGCCCCTCGGCGGCGCCGCCGTGCGCGCGGGCGACCTCGTGCGGGTGTCGATCGCCGGCGCCGGCCGCGACCCCGCCGTCTTCCCCTCCCCCGACGTCTTCGACCCGCTGCGCGCCAACGCGGGGGACCACCTGGCGTTCGCGCACGGGCCGCATTTCTGCTTCGGCGCGCACCTGGCGCGGCTCGAGGCCCGCACGGCGCTCGCCGCGTTGCTGGAGCGCCTGCCGGGCGTGCGGCTCGACCCGGCCCGGCCGTCGGCCCCGCGGGGGCTGGTGTTCCGCAGGCCCCCGCGTCTGCACGTCCTCTGGGACGCCTGACCCGCCATGACCGCTCCCCGCCCGCGGAACGGCCCCAGGCCGTCCGGGCGCCCGTCATGTGGGAACATTTCGGGATGATCGTGGAACGTCGGGTCGAGTTGCGCTTCGGGCGCGAAAGCCGTGAAGCGCAGACGCACACCAACCTGTCCGCCGTGCGCCAGGACGGCCGCTGCCTGTGGGTGGCCGGCGACGAGACCGCCACCATCGAGCGGCTCACCGCCGCCTCCGGCGCGGACGGGCGCGTCACCGGCTACGCCGCGCAGGCCACGGTCGCCCTCGCCGATCTCGTCCCGCTGCCCGCCGGCCCCGACGAGGAGGCCGACATCGAGGGCCTGGCGCGCCGCGACGGGTGGCTGTGGGCGATCGGCTCGCACAGCCTCAAGCGCAAGAAGATCAAGCCGGGGCAGAGCGGTGCCAAGGCCCGCAAGCGGCTGGCGACCGTGGTGCGCGAGGACAACCGCTTCATCCTGGCCCGGCTGCCGCTGGTCACCGGCGACGGCGGGCTGCCCGAGGTCGTGGCCGAGGACGGCGAGCGCACCGCCGCCGTCCTCGGCGGGCACGGCGACTCCCTCACCGACCTGCTGGAGGACGACCCGCATCTGGCGCCGTTCCTGTCGATCCCGAGCAAGGACAACGGCATCGACATCGAGGGGATCGCCGCGCACGGCGACCGCCTCTACATCGGGTTGCGCGGGCCCGTGCTGCGCGGCTGGGCCGTCCTCCTGGAGATCCGCCCAGGCGCGCACCCCAAGGACCCGCGCCGACTGCGGCTGCGGCCCGTCGGCGACGGCGAGGACCTGTACCGCACCCACTTCCTCGACCTCGGCGGCCTCGGGATCCGGGACCTGTGCCCGCACGGCGACGACCTGCTCGTCCTCACCGGGCCGAGCATGGACCTGGACGGGCCGGTGCGGCTCGTGCGGTGGCGCGGCGCGGCCTCCGCCGACGCCGCGGAGATCGTCACGGCCGAGGAGCTGGAGGTGCTCGGCGAGCTCCCCCACGGCGACGGCGACGACCACGCCGAGGGGATCGCCGTGCTGGACGAGTCCGACGGCTCGGGCACCCGCCTGCTGGTCGTGTACGACAGCCCCTCCCCCGAGCGGCTCACCGAGCACGGCGGCGTGCTCGCCGATGTGGTGAACCTCGGCCGGTAACCGCGGCGGGCGCGAACTTCCGGGGCGCGCGCGGCGTCGAAGAGGGCACGGGCGAAGGTGATCGCCCGTGTCTGGACAGGCGACGACGGGAACTGGATACTCACGACTATGGACGGTCGGCCCTCTTTTCCGGTGCGAGCGTCCGACCTGGAACGTGACCGCGCGCTGCGGGTGCTCGGCGACCGCGTGGCCGAGGGCCGGATGTCGCACGAGACGTTCGAGCGGCGCGTCGAGCAGGTCCTGCGCGCCCGCAGCCAGGCGGAGCTGGCCGACATCGTGCACGACCTGCCGCCCGCCGGCCGCGTCGTCAGCCGGCTGACCGGCCTGGTCTCCTCGTTCTCGCAGGCGACGGCGCGGATCGAGGCGGCGTGGCGGGCGCCGCGGCTGCCCCGCCTCGCCCTCGGCCTGGAGGGGCCGGCCCGCATCGTCGTCGGCCGCGCCCCCGTCTGCCAGTTCGTGCTCACCGACCTGACGGTCTCCCGCTTCCACGCCGAGATCAACCGGGCCGAGGGCGACTGGACGGTCACCGACCTCGGCTCCATGAACGGCACGCGCGTGAACGGCTGGCGGCTGACCGGCCCGGCCCGCGTGCGCCCTGGTGACGAGATCGGCTTCGGCAACGCCGCGTTCATCGTCACCGCCGCCTGAACCGCCGGCACCCGATCCGGCGCGCCCTCGATCGGCCCACCCCGGCCCGGCGCGGCCGCCTGACCGGCCGTTCCCGGCCGGGGCCTTGACGTCCCCTCCCGGCATCCCTACGTTTCCTCCAAGTTAGGAAACCTTCCTAACTCGGAGGGAGCGCCGTGCCCACGCCGACCCCGGGGACGCCGAGCCTGCTGCGGGCCATCAACGACCGCGCGGCGCTGGAGGCCCTGCTCGCCCGAGGGCCGCTGACCCGGCCGCAGATCTCCGAGCTGACCGGGCTGTCCAAGCCCACCGCCTCCCAGCTGCTCGCGCGGCTGGAGCAGGCCGGCCTGGTCGTGCGGGACGGGATCCGCGAGGGGCTGCCCGGCCGCACCGCCGGGCTGTACCGGCTGAACGCGGCGGCCGCGCACGTCGCCGGCGCCGACGTGACGCCCGCGCGGATCGAGGTCGCGGTCGCGGACCTGACCGGCGCCGTCGTCGGCGTCCACACCCTGCCGACCCCCGGCCGCACCGGGGTGGACGTGGTCGCGCGGATGGCCGAGGCGCTCGACGGGGCCGCCGCCGCGGCGGGCCTGACCCGCGCCCGCCTGGACCGCGCCGTCATCGGCATCCAGGGCGCGGTCGACCCCGCGACCGGGCGGCTCGGGTACGCCGCGCACATCCCCGGCTGGCACGTCCCCGACCTCGTCGCCCGGCTGGCGGGCGGGCTCGGCGTGCCGATCACCATCGAGAACGACGTCAACCTCGCCGCGCTGGCCGAGCTCGCGGGCGGCCGGGCCGCCGGCGCGGGCGACTTCGTGCTGCTGTGGGTCGCCGACGGCGTCGGCATGGCCGTCGTGCTCGACGGCGCGCTGCACCGCGGCGCGACCGGCGGCGCCGGGGAGATCGGTTACATGCCCGCGGTGGGCGCGCCGCTGATGCGGGACGTGCGGCGCACCCACACCGGCGGGGTGCACAGCCTCACCGGCGGCGTCGCCGTCCTGCGGCTGATGCGCGAGCACGGGTTCCGCGGGCACGACGCCGCCACCGCCCTGAGCCGCGCCGCCGCCGACGTGGGCACCACGCCCACCGGGGCGCGCACGGCCACCGACGCGGGCGCGCGCGCGGAGCGCGCTCTGAGCGAGCTGGCTTCCCGGCTGGGTTCGACGCTCGCCACCGTCGTCGCCGTCCTGGACCCCGCCCTCGTCGTCCTCACCGGCGACGTCCTGCACGCGGGGGGAGAACCCCTGCGGGCACGGGTGGAGCAGCACCTGCACAGCCTGACCATCCCGCGACCCCGGGTCCTGCTCAGCTCCGTCGAGGGCAACCCCGTCCTGGCCGGGGCGCTCCAGCAGGCCCTCCGTGAGACCCGCGACGCGCTGTTCTCCGGCACCGCGCCCTGACGTCCGCTCCCGACACCCCCGTCCCCTATCCATCCCGGCACCACTCCCCCGCACCACTCCCCGACACCTGGGCGGCCGCGCCGGCCGTCCCTCCCCCGAAGGAGAACCGGAGTGCGCACCACCACCACGCGCCGGCTCGCGGCGGCCCTGGCCGCCGGCGGGCTCGGCCTCAGCGCCTGCACGGCCGGCGGCAGCGGAGACCAGTCCGACAGCGGCCCCAAGGCCGGGGAGAAGCAGACCATCGAGGTCTGGCACGGATGGAGCGCCGCGCACGAGGTGAAGGCGTTCGAGGACGCCGTCGCGGGCTTCCGCAAGACCCACCCCAACATCACCGTCAAGCTCGTCAAGGACCAGACCGACGAGCGCATCTCCAACGCGATCCGGGGCGGCAACCCGCCCGACGTGGTGTCCTCCTTCACCACCGACAGCGTCGGCCAGTGGTGCCAGAGCGGCGCCTGGCAGGACCTCTCGCCCTACATCTCCAAGTCGAAGCTGGACCTGAACCAGTTCCCCAAGGCCGTCCAGCAGTACACCCAGTACAAGGGCCGCCGGTGCGCCATGCCGCTGCTGGCCGACACCTACGGCCTCTACTACAACAAGGCCCTGATGAAGGGCGAGCAGCCGCCCAAGACGATCAGCCAGCTGACGGCGCTGGCCAAGAAGCTCACCGTCCGCGACCCCGACGGGACGATCAAGGTCGCCGGGTTCATGCCGTCGGTCCAGTACTACGAGCACATGCCCCAGCACGTCGCCACCCAGTTCGGCGTGAAATGGCTGACCGACGACGGGCACGCCAACTTCTCCAAGGACCCGGCCTTCAAGGCCTACCTGCAGTGGAACAAGAGCCTGATCGACTGGTACGGCTACGACAAGGTCAAGAAGTTCCTGCGCTCGCTCGGGCAGGAGTTCGAGTCGTCCAACCCCTTCGAGAAGGGGCGGGTCGCCATGGCGATCGACGGTGAGTGGCGCACCAAGTTCATGCAGCAGGAGGCGCCCAAGGTCGACTACGGCACGGCGCCCGCGCCCGTCCCCGACGACCAGCGGGCACGCTACGGCGGCGGCTTCGTCATCGGGACGGTCATCGGCGTCCCGCGCGGCGCCAAGCACGCCCAGGCCGCCTGGGAGTTCCTCCGCTACCTGACCACCGACACCGACGCCCTGGTCACCTTCGCCAACGCGCTCGGCAACGTGCCCTCCACCATCGCGTCGCTGTCCTCGCCGAAACTGACGCTGCCGCCGCAGTTCCAGACCTTCCTGTCGGTGTTCAAGCACCCCGCGTCCTCCACCTCGCCCCCCACGCCCAACGGCAACGACTACATCGTGAAGTTCCAGTCGTTCGTCCAGGACGAGTGGGAGCCGGGCAAGGTGGGCGACCTGGACCAGGCGCTGAAGGACCTCGACGGCAAGGTCGACGGCGCGCTGAAGCTGGCCGGGGGCTGACGATGACCTCCGTCGCCCCGCGCGCCCCCTCGGGGAC
>NZ_CAACVB010000154.1 GCF_900659635.1 Actinomadura roseirufa
CAGAAAACTCCCGGGACCACGATTCGACGTCGCTGATGACCACACATCACAGCCAACCATCCGACGCGAGTTGATCACAACCTGTCGTTGTAGTACTAGTAGCCCACCACTCTTGTGCGCTGCTTGAAGCTCACGAACGGGGCCTGGCGACCAAACTTGCGCGAGATTTTGGCAGAGAATCCCCACTTCTCAGCGACTTTCTAATCTATTCCGACATGACCACGAGCCCAGACGGAGAGCACGTATCGATAGATGAGCGACTAAAAGAAATTAGGACGCGATATGGACGCGAACACCTCGTGACTCGCTCAATCAACATTTCCTCACCAACTCTATTTCGTGCCGTCAATGAAACAAAACGACGCATCGATATAACTCCAAAAAGAAAGGCGCGAGAGCAAGATAAATGGTTAGCAAATAGCCATAGCTAAATTCCCATCCTTTTTCAAATACCAGAACGCTGGAGAGCTTTACTCCAGCGTTCCCAAATCGGCTTAGTCCACTCCCGGTCAACGTCATACGAGAATGCCAACAGCCCCTCCATATGTTCAACGAAACCTATCATTGAAGCATATTTTCGATGCTTCACGTGATCCGCAAGGCCAAACTTTTCCACCCCTCTAATATTCTCAAGAATCCTTTTTCGTGAATCAACCGGAAGGCGCACTCGTTGACCATCGACCAACAATCCAAGAACGATCATTCTCGACCCAGGAGTCACAATTCTCGTTTTTTGTTTATGTAGCACGAAACCCCGACTATTCATCAGGTGCGCCACTTCTCGAATTAATGAGGCGACGTTCTTGCGATGAAATTCATCAATTGACGAAAAAGTCATATCATCTGCATATCGTGTATAGGTCAGTCGGCGTTGCTTCGCCAGATCACAGAGCATGATATCGACATCCCTCATAACAAGGTTTGCTAGAGCCCCACTGGTAGGACTTCCCTGGGGCAAGAATCCCAGTCGCCTTGAGTTTGAATATGAATAGATGACGCGATATTTCTCTGATCCAGAATCAGATCTGTATTGATCCTTATGGGAAGCGCCAATTCCAGGGCGGGTACATAGGCGAGCCAACTCAAAGGAAACAAGATTCTGATAACCTAGACCACAAAATACCCGATAGACCATCGTTTCATCGACGCTGCCAAAAAAGTTGTGGAGGTCGAGCTTAACCGCCCATCGGGCGCCTACGTGGCGAGTGGCACACTTTACTATTGACTTTCTCCGCTCATATGCATAGCTGGCACTGTGGGCTGGAACTTGATTCAAGATGTTTGCGAGCATCCATCGATGGACAGCTAGTAGGGGCGGGTGCGGTGAGGATATTACCCTCCGCCCTTGCAGAGTATATTCTTCATAAGGGTCGGTCTGCCTCGCCACGATGCTGCGTAGGTAACTACGTTGGACACCGGTTAGATGCGCAAGATGCTTGAGGCTTAGGACTGCCTCTAGCCCACGAGATTCAACCAAGCTCGCGTGTTCAATTGCCCGCTCGATTAGATCAGGTGAGTGGCCGGCCGCAATCCCCGCGCGCCGATAAAGATGAGGGGAGTCAGTAATCATCTACCTTTGATGCCCATCCGACTCGACCTTCGTGGGAAGGTCAGGCCCCAGGCACACTTAGGGGTGCGCCTGAGCTTCCCACGGAGGCGGTCGTGAGCTTGTCCGGAGCATCCAACTACGCCGAATGCCCGAGCAACTACGAGGTTACTCTCATCGTGTCCATACACGAGGTATCGGACAATACTAGATATTTCTGACTCCCCTCAATGTTTGAGGATAGTAGCTCCGGGTCGATCCCTTCAACTGGTAACGGGAAGAGGAGGAGATCCTAGCTTCTGCCAACTCAGCGTGACCGGCATCAGTCAGCCTGTAGTCGATATCGATCAATTGACGTTGCTGCAATTGACCGACAAGACGCGAACAGTCCGGAAGAGTCTGCCCAAGAGCAATTGCTAGCCTTTCCACCGTTCTTGCTCCTCGATGTATAGCCTCTAGAGTGAGTATCAACTGCACACTAAATTCGCTCAGCTGGCGACTCTGCATTTGCGAGCCGAAGCGCGCATCATAAGCCTTCATCGCTAGCAGTCGTCCCAATGACTCAGGCATCGTACGCCTGGGGAGAAGAGCGCTCCAAGCATCACGCTGTCCTCGCCCGCTATCCTGCCAGATAACGCAAGGGATATTATTCGGAATCGAATGCTGCATCAAGAATAGACCTTTTGATTCATTCCAACCCAATGCATATCTACTCCTCAGTCTTGGAGAGGCGTATTGACGACAAATGCGAATAACTTCATTTCTCTGGACATCCGACCAGCCTATCGATTCGAAGTTGTGTGCCATGAATAGCACAGACACGTGATCCACGCTACGTGCCCGCTCGACAACCTTCTTTCCCAATGGAGTAGCAGCCAAGAGGATGACATGGATACGAACCCAGCCAAACGACCGCCAACTTCTGATCGTCGCATTTCTCGTCAGAAGATTGGCCGCTTTGACTACCTGGTCACCAGATCCTGCAAAGTCACTCACTAGTACAATAGAACGACAACGCTTAGTACGCATATCGTCCAGCGTACTGTTCGGGGAAAGTAGGTCGAAAGACCGGCCATGACGTGTTCTGAATTCTCGAATGATGTTCCCGCAGAGCGATTCACTGCCCGCTTCTACGGAAAACGGGGCACCGGGAAACACGTTCTCAAAAGCCACTGAGCTGTTCTCCTCAGCTAAAACTTCTTCGAGCGATGACCCGAATTGAGCAAGCTCACGTCCAGTTCTAGCGGCGATCACAATGGCTGGCTGCTCTATCCTTTCCTCCCCAAAGTCGATCTCAAGGAGTCGAATCAACCCGGTTCGGAGGGTACTCTCCTCAACATATTGAAGGCTGTCGAGAAGCAGAGCCGCAGCCGATCGGTCTTGAAGTGCAAAATTCTCAAGCCACTCTTTGCATGGCTCGGTCGCGCTAATTTTCATTCCCTCCCCTTTGCCGAATTCACTCGCCAAGCCTTTATGTTAAGAAATGATGGGCAGTCTTCTTCAAAGTAATGCATTATCCGCTGTGCATGGAAAAATCCATCAACTTGATGGAAATGTCCTCTCGATTCAACCATTTCACCTCTTTCGACTCGCTACTCGACGTGAGGTGGCCGTTAAGCAAGGACGCGATAAGAAGAATCGAGAATTCTTGGCGGACTTCGTTGTTGCTGGTGTAGTGGATGACGTGTTTGGGGTCGTTGTAGATGCCTACCAGCTCGGTGATCTCTACGTCGATGCCGGTTTCTTCTTTGGTTTCGCGGATGGCGGCCTGGGGGACGGACTCGCCTAGGTCGATGGCTGTGCTGGGGAGGGCCCAGTTGTCATTGTTGGTACGGGGGATCATGAGGGTCTCGCCTTTGTCGTTCTCTACGACGACGTTGACGGCTGGGACGAGGCTGTTGGTCTTGGGGTCGTCCTCGTAGTCGATCCTGCGGCCCGTGGCTAATTCTCTGGTATGGGTGTGGCGGTCTCCCAGACTCGTTCGAAGCTTTCTATGTAGGTGTTCACCAGGTCTCCGCCGGCTATACGTCGCAGGTGCCAGACAGGCGCCAGCGGAGCCGTGATGCCGTACACGTGGGTGTTGACCAGGAGCTGGTCGTCCGCACGGTAGATGGAGTTGTAGAGGACCGTTCGGTGGTAGCGGAACTCGACGCCGTCCAGTTTGCGGAGGTTCTTGTAGAGGACGAGGGCGTTGTGGATTTTGGCGGCCATAGCGTAGCCTACGCCCTCGTCTGTGCCCGGGTCGGCTACTTGGGGGCTCTTGGGATCGCCGAGGAGGATCCGGACGCGTACGCCCGCTTTGGCCTTGTCCGTGAGGGTGCGCTGGATGTCGCTGTCTTCGGAGAGGAACAGGTCGGCGTAGGCCAGGACGCCGATCTCTTCTCTGGCTGTGGCGAAGAGACGTCCCCATGTGTCTCTTGGGACCGATGACCGGTGCGGGTAGATCGTCACGAGTTCGCTGTTGGACGCTGCGGTCACTTGTTCGTTGGTGAGCGCGTCCGGCCAGAGGAAGGTTTCGTCCACGCCCAGGCGCGATGCCACTGCGTAACGGTGTCGCCGGTAGGGGGTTCGGTCTTTGGTGATCCACCGTTCGACCGTTTTGTAGTCCACGCCGATCGACTCGGCGAGCGTGGCGACAGTCATCCCCTGCTCTAGCAGGGTGGCGCGTAGGCGTTCGTTCGGCATGCACCCGTCCGGATTCAAGGACGTCCCAGGACGCCGTCAACCCTATGAGGACGTCTTGAACACGTCCAGTCATGTAATGATCTCGTCCCGCAGGTCAGGCGCATTCTCGTTCTCGTCAGCCCACGACCGTCCGGACCGCCCCGCCGGATACGGGCCTTTCGAGAGGAGTTGATCTCCCATGATCCTCGTCCTGGCCTTGGTCGTCGGCGTCTTCCTCGCCGGTTCCACCTGCGAATCTTCACCATGCTCGTCATCGGCATCCACTCCGAGGGACACCGCGCTCTGCGCAGGGGCGCCGCGTCCTCGCGGTCCGGTGGCGCGTCCCGGCGCCTGCTCAGCACTCACACGTGCGACGACGTCCCGGCCCGCGTCTCGGCGGGGCGGTGACCGTGCGCCTGCCTCGCATCCTTACCGGCCACCTGTGTGCGTGCGGTGCTCGTGTCGAGCCCGGCAACCGCAGGCGCCGCAAAGACCGCGCCCGCTGGGTGCGGCGTGAGCACGGCTCGAGGGCGTCCACTGCCGGCGCCAGCTCTGTGGGTGTGGTTTGGCGTGTTGGTTGTTGTGATGGGGGCGGGCCGCGACAGATGGGGCGCGGGTGCGGGGGCGCTCGGACGTGGCTAGTGGAACGATCACTCTGTTGGTCTGGGGGGCTTGCGCTGGTTGGCGGTGAAGCGGGCCTTCTTCTGGCGATTGCCGCATGTGTTCATCTCGCACCATTTGCGGGTGCGGCTTTGGCTGGTGTCGAAGAAGGCGGCTTGGCAGGTCGGGGACGCGCACAAGGCCAGTTTTCCTGATCGTTCGCCGGCGATGATGCTGATCGCGTCGGCGGCTATCACGCCGAGGGCGTCCTCTACGCGGGACGCCGAGCCGAGGCGCCATATCCGCTTGCCCTCGGGCGTCAGGATCGCGGCGGCCCGGGCCTCGGCGCTGCGGTCGTTGATGACCTGGAGAGCGGCCGCGGGGAGAGGCTTCTGGAGCGCGGCCGCCGTCGCGGCTGCGTGGATCGACTCCCTCAGTTCGCGGGCTAGGTCGAGCTGGGCAGTGGTGCAGGAGTCCACGGCCAGGCCGTTCACCGCCAGCCAGTCGACGAGTCGCTGCGGTGTGGGAATGCGCTCCACGGCGTCGCCACGGCGCTCCGTCAGAGTCGCCGTGAAGCTGGTCGCCAGGACGCTGCCGAGGCGAAAGTCGGGGAACCCACCGCGCATGGAACCATCTTAGCCGGTTGCACGCCGGTGGGTCCCATGTTAGAACCGTCTTAGCCGGTTCCGCGATGGCCAGGAGGTCTCATGCCCCGCCCGAGCAGCGACGTGCACGTCTTCGAAGCCCACGCGACCGACGTCGAGCTCGACGATCTGCGCGCCCGGCTCGCCGCGGCGCGGCTACCGGAGGCCGAGACGGTCCGCGGCGCCGCGTCCGGTGCTCGCCGATGGGATCAGGGCGTTCCGCTCGCCGACCTCGTCGATCTCGTGGACTACTGGCGCACCGGGTACGAGTGGCGGTCGTTCGAAGATCGCCTGCACCGCATCGGCCAGTTCCGCACGACCATTGATGATCTGGGGATTCACTTCCTGCACCGCCGATCCGCGCGCGCGGACGCCACTCCCCTGATCTTGACGCACGGCTGGCCGGGAAGCATCGCCGAGTTCGTCGGCGTGGTGGACGAGCTGGCGGATCCGGCAGACGCGGACGCACCGGCGTTCCACGTCGTGGTCCCGTCGCTTCCGGGCTTTGGTTACAGCGACAGGCCGGCCGCCACCGGGTGGGGAACCGAGAAGATCGCCGCCGCCTGGGTGGAGCTGATGGGACGGCTCGGCTACGGCGAGTTCGCAGCCCACGGCGGCGACTGGGGAGGCACCGTCACCACGGTCCTCGGCGGCAGGTTCCCGGAGCACGTTCTCGGCATCCACACGACGTACGCGGAGGCGCCGCCCGGGTTGACGACGGACGGGCTGACGGCGGCCGAGCGGCTGTGGACCGAGGAGACCCGCGATTTCTGGCGCCACCGCGCGGCGTACGCCAAGCAGCAGGCGACGCGGCCGCAGACCATCGGCTACTCGCTCGTCGACTCACCGGTCGGGCTTCTCGCCTGGATCCTCGACAAGTTCGCCGAGTGGTCGGACACCGAGGACGGCCCGTTCGAGACGATCTCAAGGGACGCCGTTCTCGACGACGTCACCCTCTATTGGCTGACGCGGACCGGCGCGTCGGCGGCCCGCATCTACTACGAGAGCCATCACTCGCTCGACCCCGAACTCCGGGTCGACGTCCCGTCGGCGATCACCATGTATCCCCGGGACGTCGACAAGTGT
This sequence comes from Actinomadura roseirufa, assembly GCF_900659635.1. Taxonomy (GTDB): domain Bacteria; phylum Actinomycetota; class Actinomycetes; order Streptosporangiales; family Streptosporangiaceae; genus Spirillospora; species Spirillospora roseirufa. The sequence continues at coordinate 6,541 of NZ_CAACVB010000154.1, forward strand.
CCGCGTCCCTGGGCACAGGAGCGGTACCGGCAGATCGTCCGATGGAGGTCGCCCGAAAGCGGGGGGCATTTCCCGTCGCTGGAGGTCCCCGAGTACTTCGTCAAGGATCTGCGAGAGGGCCTCGCGGCGGTGCTGGCCGCCCGCCGGTGAACGCGGCTCGGCGACTCGGCGCTCTATGACCGGCCGCCGTGACTTTGTATGACGTACTAAATCAGGTCCACCGAGCATGCGGCGACCGCACTGATACACCTGGTCGAAGTTGATCCCCCGCTTGATGTACGACTATATTACGTCATACAAACTGGGAAGGAGATGGGATGCCGCTGTCGCTGGGGCGCCACCTCGCCGAGCGTGAGACGGCCCTGGTGCCGTGCGCGGCGAACATCGGAGGACGAACCGTCGAACCCTGTGGGCCGGTCGCGTGAGGACCATCGACGTCGCCGTCGCCGACGATCTGGCCGAGGTAGTGGAGCTGCTGAACAGCGTGGCGGACTGGCTGACCTCCCGGGGCATCAACCAATGGGCCTCCAGGTTCAGCGCCGAGCAGATGGCGCCGATCATCGAGCGCGGCGAGGTGTACCTGGTCCGCGAGAACGGATCCGCGATCGCCACCGTCACCGTCTCCGCCAACGGCAACTCCGAATTCTGGACCGCCGAGGAGCTCGCGGAACCGGCGCGCTATGTGGCCAAGCTGGCCACCGCCCGCGAGCACGCCGGGCAGGGGCTGGGAGAGCTGCTGCTCCGCTGGACGATCGACCTGGGCGCCCGCCAGGGCGCGCGGTGGATCAGGCTCGACGCGTGGCGCACCAATTACCGGTTGCATGATTTCTACCGCGGTGCCGGCTGGTCTCATCTGCGCACCGTCGAGCTGGAGCACCGCAGGTCCGGCGCCCTTTTCCAGCATCCGGCCGTGTCCGACCCGCAGGCCCGGAACGCCCTTCCCAAGGCTTCCCACTAGCGGCAGGGGGTCGTGCAGGCCCTTCGGAACTGAACAAGAGCCATGCGGTCGGAGACCGCATGGCTCTTCCGTCTGCCCCTCCGCCCAGTCGCCGGCGGCGGTCTGCCTGGTGAGTCCTCGGGGCAGACGTCCGGGTGGGGGGCGAACCCTCATCTGGTGGTCCTCCCACGGGCGCCGGCCCGTGGGAGGACGATCTCATCCGGGCAGATCGCTCGTCTCGGCGTCGGAGCGATCGACCTCGAGGGTGTCGGCGAGCAGGCCGCGGGTGTAGGGATGCTGCGGGGCGGTGAGGACCGCCTCGACCTCTCCCGACTCCACGACGCGTCCCTGGCTCAGGACGATGACGCGGTCACCGATGCTGCGCACGACGGCGAGGTTGTGGGTAATGAAGATCATGCTGAGGCCGTCGTTCTGCAGGGTCCGGAGCAGCTCGACGACGGAGGCCTGGACCGAGACGTCGAGAGCCGAGGTGATCTCGTCGCAGATCAGGAGCGAAGGGTTGCAGACGAGAGCACGGGCGATGGCCACCCGCTGACGTTGACCGCCCGACAGCTCGGCGGGGTAGCGGTCCGCGAGCCGCCACGGGATCTCCACGCGCTCAAGGGCCTCCTTGGCCTTGTCGCGGGCCGCCTTGCCCCGTTCTCCATAGAAGTGCTTCAGCGGGACGACCACCGCGTTCGCGATGGTCTCGCGGGGGTTCAGCGAACCGTAGGGATTCTGGAAGACGTACTGCAGTTGCTGTTTGACCTCTTTGCTCCGGTCCCGCAACCGCGGCGGAAGCGGCTTTCCGTCCATCTCGAAGATGCCGGACTGGTCCTCGTGAAGCCCGATCAGACAGCGGGACATGGTCGTCTTGCCGCTGCCCGATTCGCCCACGACTCCCAGGGTCTCGCCGGGCGCGACGTTGAACGAGACGTCGAACAGGACCTGGGTCCGGCCGTATGAGGCGTTCAGGTTCCGTACGCTGAGGACGGAGCCGCTGTCTTCTTCCCTGCTCTCGACACGGGGCAGGGGCTCCTTGACCAGGCACCTCTGGTTCTGCAGAACGTGTTCGACCCTGAGGCAGCGTGCCGAGCTGCCGGTGGACGTGGCGACCAGCGGGGGCGCCGAGTCACGGCAACGGTCCTCGACGAAGGCACAGCGGTCCGCGAACACGCAGCCGTCGAACTTGGCCCCCGCCGCCGGCGCCCGGCCGGGGATGGAGACGAGCGGCAACCGCTGACGCGTCGACGGTACCGACTCGAGCAGCGCGATGGAGTAGGGGTGCGCGGCGGAGAGCAGGACCTCCTCGCGCGATCCGGTCTCCAGGACCTGCCCGGCGTACATCACGGTCACCAGGTCGCCGACGGTGCCGACGACCGCGAGGTCGTGCGAGACGAAGACGGAGGCCATGCCGTTGTCCGCGCAGAGACCGGCGACCATCTCCAGGACCCTCGCCTGGGTGGAGACGTCCAGGCCGGTCGTGGGCTCGTCGAAGACGATCAGTTCCGGCTTCTTGCCCAGCGCCATGGCGATCGCCACTCGCTGCTGCTGGCCGCCCGAGAGCTCCTGGGGGTGACGTCGCAGGAAGGCGTTGTCCGAGGGCAGGCCGACGGTCTCGAGGACTTCGCGGATCCTCGGCAGGTTCTCCTTCTTCTCACCGAGCATTCCCTCGGTCAGCTGGGCACGGATCGTCAATGCCGGGTTGAGCGCCGTCGCGGGGTCCTGGGGCACGAAGCCGATGAGCTTCTTGCGCGCCTCGCGCAACTCGTTCGGTGAGAGCGCGAGCAGGTCGACACCGCCCACCACGACCTTGCCGCCGGTGATGTTGGCACCGGCCTTGGCGAAGCCGAGCAGCGCGAGCGCGACCGTGCTCTTGCCCGAGCCCGACTCGCCGACCAGACCCATGACCTGGCCGCTCTCCAGGCCGAACGACACGTCGTCGACGATCACACTGCCGTCGTCGAGGGCAACGGTGAGCCCGGTGACTTCGACCGCCTTCATGAACGAGCCCCTTCGGTGCGGCCGATGACGCGCGCGGCGCCCTCGGCGAAGAGATTGCCCCCGATCGTGAACAGGGCGACGCAGACGGCGGGAATGAAGACGGCGAGGGGCTGGATGGCGAGGCCGTCCTTGTTCTCGCTGACCATGAGGCCCCAGTCGGAGGCGGGTGGCTGGACGCCGAAGCCGAGGAAGCTCAGGGAGGCGAGGCCGACGACCGACCACATGAGCCGGAGGCCGGTCTCCACCAGGAGCGGGGAGGTCACGCTCGGCAGCACCTCCCGCATGAGGATGCGGCTGGACGAGAGCCCGATCGTCCGCGCCCACATGACGTGCTCCCGCCTGATCACCGGACGTGCCGCACCGCGCATCACGCGCGCCATCCCGGGGGTGAGGCCGATGGCCACCAGGACCACCAGGATCAGCCGGCTCGGCCCGACCATCGAGATGAACAGGATCGCCATGATGATCGTCGGGAACGTCAGCATCACGTCGACGACCCGCATGAGGAGCGTGTCGACGATCCCGCCCGCGTAGGCCGCGATCAGCCCGATGGCGGTGCCGAGCGCGACGCCGCCGAACGTGGCGGCGATGGCCATCCAGGTCAGGTTGGCGCCGCCGCTGAGGATGCGGGAGAGGATGTCCCTGCCCAGCGAGTCGGCGCCGAGCAGCAGGCCGTCGCCGGGATCGGCGTAGGGCTTGGCGAGGACCGCGGTCGGCGAGTGCGGCGCGAAGAAGGGGCCGAGGACCGAGAAGAGGATCATGACCAGCAGCATGATCAGCCCGAGCCGGGTCCGAGGGGAGGTGAGGATACGGCGGGTGAGATTCCTGGGCGGAGCCTGGACCCCTTGCTCCCTGGGTCGCGTTCGGATCATGGCCGCACGCTCCTTCGTCTGTTAGCGGGACTTGTTCAGGGTTCCGAGCAGGTCGGCGAGTTGGTTGAAGCAGAAGAACGCGGCCGCCATGAGCATGATGATGGCCTGGACCATCGGCAGGTCGTGGCCGGCGACGGCGTCCACCAGCGCCGAGCCGATGCCCGGATAGGCGAACAAGTACTCGATCACGACCGAGCCCGCGATGGTGTAGGCGGCCATGATGCTCGCCGCCGGGATGCTGGGTGCGAGCGCGTTCGGCAGTGCGTGCAGGAACAGGATCCGCCGCATCGACAGGCCCTTGATGATCGCGAGCTGCACGTACTCGCTCTCCAGCACGTCGATGAAGGAGACGCGCACGAGGCGCGAGAGGTAGGTGACCCCGACGAGCACCATCACGGCGAGCGGCATCACCAGCTGCCGCGGATGCTCCCAGGGCGCGTCGCCCGGAGGGATCAGCGAGACCGGGGGGAGCACCTTGAAGACGACGGTGCCGAACAGGGCGATCACGAGGCTGCCGATGACGAAGTCGGGGGTCGCCGTCACGATGAGCGAGGTGCCGAGGTAGGCCCGGTCGAGCAGTTTGTCGCGGAAGACGGCCGCGAGCAGGCCGATCACGAGGGACAGCGGGATGATGAAGACCATCGCGATCACGGTCAGCGTCGCGGAGTTGAAGATTCGTTCGGAGAGCAGCTCGGACACGGGCTGGCCGCTGACGATCGAATCGCCCATGTTGCCGGTGAGGACGTTGCCCAGCCAGTCGAGGTACTGGCTGAGCAACGGCTGGTCGAGACCCAGGTTCTGATTCAGCTGGGCCACCTGCTCGGAGGACGCCCCGGGCCCGAGGATGATGTGCGCGACATCGCCGGGCATCGCCTGCGTCGCCACGAAGACGATGACGGAGATGCACCACAAGGTCACCACGCCCGTCAGCGCGCGCCGGGCGATGGGCCACGCCAGGGCGGCTCTTCGGGAGCGGCTCGGGGGCGGGGCGGCCTCGAGCGCTTTTTCGGTCATCGTCTCAGTTGCCATTGCAACAATCCCGTTCAACGTGTCCGGTCGTCGTTTGGGCCGAGGGGTGTCCGCCCATGACCGTCCGGCCGGAGCGATTCCGGGGGCGGGCACTGGCGCCGTCGCCGGAGCTCGCGGGCAGGTCCTCATGCGGTCGTTCTCCACCGGCGGGGCACCCGCCGGCGGAGACTCCGTGTCGGCGGAACCCGGAGCCGCCCCCTGCCGAGTCCAGCTCAGGGGAGGGCGAGCTCCGGTCCGCGCGACACCGAACTACCTGCTCAATGGTCGATGGTGACCTTGGTGAAGTCGTACAGGTTCCCCGAGGGGAACTGCGGAACGAGGCCGTGCACCTTCGAGGAGTACACGCTCACCGTGGGGTTCGTCGCGGTGAGGATGGTCGCGCCCCGCTCGTACTCGATCTTCTTCATCTTCTTCTGGAGATCGCACTGCTCCTGTGCGTCGGACGTAGCGTAGAGCTTCTTGGCCAGTGCCTCGAACTCCGGGTCGTGCCAGTGCTGGTGGTTGAGCACGTCGTCGTTGCTGATCATCTCGGGCACGCCCTCCAGGTAGGGACGCGTGTCGTACCCGGTGTAGAAGGTCCGCTTCCCCCACTTCTCGAGGTAGGCGCCCAGCTCCATCTTCTGCACCTTGATGTTCACGCCGATCTTCTTGGCGTCCTCGGCCAGGATCTGGACCAGCTGGAGCATGCCGGGCTTGTTCGCGCCGGTCTCCAGGTCGATGCTGAGGTTCGACTTCCCCGCGTCCGCGAGCAGCTTCTTGGCCTGGTCGAGGTCCTGGTCCCGCTGGGGGACGTCCGGTACGCAGCGGTCGAAGCCCGAGTAGTCGTTCGCCAGCTCTCCCAGGCCGTCGAAGGCGTTGGAGAGCGCGAGCTTGCGGTTCAGGATCAGACGCATCGCCTGGCGGACCCGTACGTCGTTGAAGGGCGCGGTGTCGGCGCGCATGCCGATGCTGACCTTCAGGTTCACATCGCTCTTCATGACCTTCAGGCCCGGCGTCTTCTCGATCGTCGGGAGCGAGGTCTGCAGGATGTTGGAGCTCGCGTCGATCTGGCCGCCGATCAGCGCGTTAGTCGAGGCCTCCGCGGTCTTGAAGCTGATGATCTTGACCTTGTCGAGCTTGGGCTTGGTGCCCCAGTAGCCGTCGAACCGCTTGACGACCGCCTCCCGGCCGGCGGTGAACGAGACGAGGCTGAACGGCCCCGTCCCCATCGCCTGCTCGGGCTTGGAGTCCTTCTTGTAGAAGATGATGTTGCTGTTGGAGACGGCGAACTCGAACGGCCCGTACGGCTTGGGCAGCTTGAACCGCACCGTCAGGTCATCGACCTTCTCGATGCCCTTCGGGTCGATGAAGTCGATGTAGTTGCGCTCGATGAGCGCGTTCTTCTTGTCGAGGACCCGGTTGAAGACCGCGATGACGTCGTCCGCGCCGAACGCGCTCCCGTCATGGAACTTGACGTTCGGACGGAGCTTGACGGTCCACTCGGTGTTGTCCTTGTTGTGCGTGATGCCGGTGGCGAGCGCCCACTCGAAGCCGCCGTCCTTCGTCCGGTGGGCGAGCGGCTCGTACAACGAGGCGTTGCGCACGTAGAAGTCCTGCGACCTCAGGTTGGAGTAGGGGTCGATGGTCGAGATCGTGCTGGCGACCACGCCGACGCGGACCATGCCCCCGGAAGCGGCGCCCTTTCCCTCCGCTGAGTCCGAAGAGCATCCGGCAGCGAGGCTGACGACCATGGTGGAGACCACTGCGGGCACGAGCATCCGGGGATATCCCTTATGCACTTTGTGCCCCTTGTTCCCCTTACTGGCCAATCGACTCAACATCCTTCCTCCTCGGGAAGACGCTGGTGGGGGTGGGATGGGAGCTCTTGCCCGGAACGAGATCGGTCGGTGCCCGTGGGTGCCGCGCTCCGCGGACCTGCGCGGACAGAAGGTCGTCCTGTCCGATCGAGTCTGGCAATTTTGTATGACGTACTAGATCAGACATACTGGGTCGCGTCAACAGCAGAGAGCGGACAAGATGTGCCGAGAAGCTCGCGTTATGGCTGTTGACCGGCGGTCTAGGCGCACAGCCACCGGACGGATACGCCCGGTGGAGGTTGACCTTGGCAGAGATGTACGACTATGTTACGTCATACAAAGTACAGAGGAGATGGCATGCCAGAGACCGAACCGAACCTGCGGATCGACCGCCCTGCGGAGACCGTTCCGCAGCTCGTCGTGCGCACGGTGCGGCAGGCCATCCTCGAAGGCGTGCTGCCGCCGGGGCGCCGGCTCACCGAGCGGGAGCTCATGGAGCTCACCGGCGTGAGCCGAACCTCGATTCGCGAGGCGGTCCGCCATCTCCAGGCGCTCGGGCTCGTCGAGACGTCGAGCAGCCGGGGCGTGCGGGTGGCGGTGCTCGGCAGCGACGACGTCCTGCAGGTCTACGAGGTGCGCGCGGCGCTGGAGTCCGAGGCCGCCTCGCTCTTCGTCCAGCGGGCCACCGACAGCGAGGTCCTGGAACTGGTCAAGCTCACGCGACCGGGCAGGAACGCCGACGACCAGCTCGCCGCGATCTACCATTTCGACGAGCTGCTGCTGGCGGGGGCGAGAAACGCCCTGCTGGAGTCGATCCTCACGCCGCTACACGCCCGCATCCACGCGCTGCGTCGGCTGTCGCTCACCGTTCCCGGACGCCGGGAGAGGTCCGACCAGGAGTACCGCGACATCGTCGCGGCGATCACGGACCGGGACGCCGATCGCGCCGCCCAGCTCGCCCGGCAGCACGTGGAGGCCGCCAAGGAGGCGGCGCTGGCGGCCCTGGCGAAGCTGGAAGAAGAACGAACCTCGGGAGCATGACCCGCCTGGGCGGGTGTCGGTTCGCCGTGTGCCCGGCCTGACCGCGCAGCGCCGTGCCCCGAGGAAGTCGCGCCCGACCACCACGGGCAAGCAATGGCCAACCGACCGGAGAGACGCATGCAGCACGAGCCAGCTGAGATCGCGATCGTGGGCGTAGGGCAGTCGGACTTCCGCGCGCTCTACGCCCCCACGGACCGGCCGCGGGACGCCTACGCCCTGGCCGCCGGCGCCCTGCGGGAGGCGATCGACGACTGCGGAATCGACAAGGACGAGATCGACGGCCTGCTCTGCTCCCGCGTGGAGTACGGCCGGCTGGCCACCGTGCTCGGTCTGCGAAACCCCCGTTTCGTCCACGATCTCGAAGGGTCGGGCCGCATGAGCGGCGTCGCCCTCCAGGAGGCCGTCGCGCTGATCGCGAACGGCGCGGCCGACGTGGTCGCGTGCGTCTACGGCAACAACGGCCGGTCGGCGAGGATGCGATACGGCGGCGAGGGCGGCGGCCCGACCGTCGCCTACGACGAGATGTACGGCATGACCTCGCCCGGCGCCTACGTCGCCATGATGTACCAGCGGTACCGGGGCATGTACGGGGCGTCCGAGGACGCGCTGGCACCACTGGCGATCAACAACCGCCGGCACGCCGCGCTCAACCCGGCCGCCGTTCTCCAGAAGGAGATCACCCGCGAGGACTACCTGGAGTCCCGGTTCATCGCCGAGCCGCTGCGGCTGCTCGACTACTGCCTCATCAACGACGGCGCCGTCGCCTTCATCGTGACCTCGATGGAGCGCGCGAGAACGCTCCGCAAGCCGCCGGTGCGCGTGGCCGCGACGGCGGGGATGGCGCACATCACCAACTACTACACGGCGGAGGACTTCTTCTACTCCGCCTGCCAGGACGTAGCGAGCCGGCTCTACCGGCAGACCGGCATCGCGCCGGAGGAGGTCGACTGCTTGCAGATCTACGACAACTTCACGCCCACCATCGTCTTCACCCTGGAGGGCTTCAACCACGCGCCGCGCGGCGAGGGGTGGAGCTGGGTGGACGAGGAGAAGATCCGCCACGACGGCCCGCGTCCGCTGAACACGGCGGGCGGGCACACGAGCGAGAGCTACATGCAGGGCTGGGCGCACCACGTCGAGTCGGTGCGCCAGCTGCGCGGCGAGGCCGGCGCCCGGCAGGTTCCCGGCTGCAGGACGGTGCAGTACATGTGCGCCTCGCCGATCGTCACCTCGCACATCCTCACCAACGACGAGGCGGTCGCGCGATGAACGCCGAGAGCTACGAGCGGCTGCTGCCGGAGATCACCCCGGAGAACCGACCGTTCTGGGACGGGCTGGCCGAGAACGAGCTGCGGCTGCAGTGCTGCGACGCGTGCGGCGAGTACCGCTTCCCCGACAGCGAGGTGTGCCCGCGCTGCCTTTCCGGCTCCTTCAGCTGGCGCGCGGTCAGCGGGAAGGGGCGGCTGTGGTCCTGGATCAGGATGCACCAGAAGTACTTCGACGCCTTTGACGAGGTCAGGCCGTACCTGGTGGCCTACATCAAGCTCGATGAGGGCCCGGCCGTCATCAGCACGCTCGGGGAGACGCCGGACGATCTCGCCATCGACCTGCCCGTCCGGGCCGTGTTCGAGCCCGGCTTCAGCGAGCGGACCGTCCTCAAGTTCACCGTCGAGCGTCCGGAGCCCGTGGCATGAGCGCGAACACGAGCGAACCGCTCGTCCTGCATGAGGACCTCGGCGACGGTGTCGCGCGGCTCACCCTCAACCGGCCCGAGAAGCGCAACGCCATGAGCCGCGCCGCGAGGTCGGCGCTGCTGGACGCCCTGGACGCCTGCCACGGGACGGCGAAGGTCATCATCCTGACCGGTGCCGGCAGCGCCTTCTGCTCCGGCATCGACCTCAAGGAGGCGGGCCAGGAGGGCACCGGGGCCGACGACACCGTCGAGGGCAGGCGGACGAGCTGGCACGCCGTCCAGGAGAAGATCCGGCACCATCCCGCGATCGTCATCGCGGCGGTCAACGGGTTCGCCCTCGGCGGGGGCGTCACGCTGGTCAACTCCTCCGACCTCGCCATCGCGGCCCACGAGGCCCGGCTCGGAATGCCCGAGCTCGGGTTCGGCCTGTACCCCGGGCTCGCCGGGCCGTCGACCCAGCTGCGCCTGTCCCCGAAGCGCGCGGCCTGGATGGTGCTGACCACCGACCGCATCAGCGGCACCACCGCCGCCGAGTGGGGACTCGTCAACGAGGCGGTTCCGCTGGCCGAGCTCGCCGACGCCGCCGTCGAGCTCGCCCGCCGGCTCGCGCGGTTCGACCCGGTCAGCCTCGACTGGTCGAAGCGGGCGCTGCACGAGATCCCCCAGCACATCTCGGACTGGACCACGGCGCTGCGCTACGGCGAGGACCTCCGCGCGCAGATCCAGGCCCGAAGCGACGTCCTCTCCGACGGCGCGGCGACCTACCGCCGGGCCGTGGGCAAGAACGGAGAGCGATGACGGCGCCGCCTTTTTCCAGCAGTTTCCTGTACTGGATCGCCCTCGACTTCCACAGCACGGACCCGGCGGACCTCGCGCGGTTCAACCGGTTCTACGACGAGACGCACATTCCCGAGGTCCTCGGGAGGTATCCGGGCTTCGCGTCCGCGCACCGCTACGGCCTCCAGGTGCCGGACGAGCGGGGTGACTTCGGCGCCGCGTACCTGGCGGCCTACGAGGTCGAGGACGAGCGGGCGGCCGACGCGTACCTCGCCCAGACGACCTCCCCTCCGGAGACCCGTCCCAGCTACAGCGCCGACCCGCCGCTGTGGCCCGATCTGCTCACCCATCGATGGCGGGTGATCTACGAGAAGGTCGCGGAGACCTCGCCCGCGACGGGCACCCCGGAAGCGATCTACATCATCGGGATCGACCCGCCCGCGGACATCGGCGACGAGCTGGCCGAGTTCGACGATTTCTACACCAACGTCCACCTGCCCGAGGCGACGGCCATCGGCGGCTTCGACCGGGGAACCCGGTACGCGCTGCGGCACACGCTCGAGTACCCGGAACCCGGCTGCCCGCGCTACCTCGTCGTCTATGAGCTGGCCACCGCCACCGACGAGCGGATCCAGGAAACGCTGCGCCTGCTGAGGGCGGGAACCTGGACCCCGGGCCCCACCTCCTGGACCAGGCACACAACGCCGTGGCGGCTCTGGTACCGGAACATCTCGTTCACTCCACGGGCGCCGTCGCCGGCTCAAGCGACCGCTCGGCAGCCTTGATGAGGGGAAGACATGTTCATCCTCGACACCCAGATCCATATGTTCCTGCCCAACACCCCGGACCGGCCCTGGCCCGACATCGGCGAGAGCTACACCGGGTCCCCTGAGTCCACGCCGAAGCAGATCCTGCCCAGGATGGACGAACTCGGCATCGACGCCGTGGCGATCGTCCCGGCCATCTGGGCGGGCAACGACAACTCGCCGCAGCTCGCCTGGGCCGCCGAGCACCCCGGCCGGTTCGGCGTGATGGGCCGCTTCGACCTGTGGGATCCGGACCGGGAGCGCATCGAGCGCTGGTTCGACGACCCGTGGATGCGCGGCATCCGGATGAGCTACCCGGACTTCCGCGGCCGCGACTGGATCGACGTCGACACGTTTCCGTGGTTCTGGGAGGCCGCGGAGCGGCTCGGCATCCCCCTGATGCTGCTGATCTACGGCCCCGAGGTCCGCAAGGTCGCCGCGATCGCGGAGCGGCACCCCGACCTCCGGCTGATCGTCGACCACATGGGCCTGATCATCGGTGACCCGGTGACCCAGGATCTCTGGGCGCACATCGACGACATCTTCCCGCTCGTGAAGTACCCGAACGTCTACATGAAGTACTCCGCGATCCCCGACTACACGGCCGAGCCCTACCCCTATCCGTCGCTGACCCCGACGCTGCGCCGTGTCTACGACGCCTACGGGCCACAGCGGCTCATGTGGGCCTCGGACACGACGCGGGTGCGCGGGGCGACCTGGCGGGAGAACCTCGACCACGTCCGGTACACGCTCGACTTCCTCAGCGAGGAGGACAAGGTCTGGATGCTCGGCCGGACGGCGGCCACGGTGCTGAACTGGCCTCGTCCCGAGGGCGGCTGGGAGTGGGAGCGCACCGACGCGGGCGCCACCGAGGCGGCGCGTTAACCGATGAGACCACCAGACGAGGATCGGAACGGCGATCGGCGGCGCGGCCCGGACGCGGCGCTGCGGGTCGTCGAGCTCTCCGGCGGCGTGGCCGCGAAGGTCTGCGGCCGGCTCCTGGCCGGGTTGGGACACGACGTGATCCTTTGCGAGCCGCCCGGCGGTGACGCGCTGAGGACGCGGCGGCCCCTGGACGAGCACGGAGTCGGCTTCACCTTCTCCAGCCTCGACGCCGACAAGGGCAGCGTGGTCGCCGACCTGGACACGGCGGACGGCCGGGCGACACTGGACGGCCTGCTGGAACGTGCCGACCTGCTGCTCACCGACCTTGCCCCCGCCCGGGCACGCGCCATCGGCCTGACCGCGTCGCGGATCCGCGACGCCTGGCCGGGCCTCGTCGCCGTGAGCATCACGGCGGCGGGCCTGGACGACCCGCGCTCGGACCACCCCGGCGACAGCCTGCTCGCCGAGTCCTACGGCGGCCTCGCCTCGATGATCGGCGAGCCGGACCGCTCCCCGCTGAGCCTCGGCGGGGAACAGACGGCGCACGCCGCCGCCTTCGCGGGCTTCTTCGGCGGCATGCTCGCGCTCCGCCGCCGCGCGCTGACCGGGCGGGGCGACGTCGTCGATGTCGCCCTGTGCGACGTCGCGGCCTACATCGACTGGAAGAGCGACATCGAGACCACCGTCGCCGCCACCGCGCCGACGCGCACGGGGGCCACCGCGGGGCAGTGGCGGATCGTCCCCGCGGCCGACGGCTGGGTCGGCGTCATCTTCCAGCCCGAGCAGTGGGACCTGCTGATCGAGCTGGTCGGCGAGCCGGAGCCCGCGCCGGGCTCGGCGCCGCTCGATCCGGAGCAGGTGTGGCCGTTGATCGAGAAGTGGGCGGCACGGCTGCCCAAGCGGACGATCTACGAGCGCGCGCAGGCGCTGGGACTCGCCGTCGGTTTCAGCGCCGACCTGGGCGACCTGCGCGACGACCCGCAGTACGAGTCGCGCGGCTTCTTCCGCGAGCCGCAGCGGGACGGCAGAACGGTCGCGCCCGTCGGGCCCCCGGTCCGCGCCGCGGGGCTGCCGTGGCGCTCCGGGCCGCCCCCGGCGCTCGGC
>NZ_CAACVB010000155.1 GCF_900659635.1 Actinomadura roseirufa
CTGGTCCGGGCACCGGCGGGCGGAGCGCCGGCCGGGTCCTGGACGCCCGGCGGGACGGTGCTCATCACCGGCGGCACGGGCGCCGTCGGGCTGGAGATCGCGCGTGCCCTGGCCCGGGACGGAGCCGTGCACCTGGTCCTGGCCGGGCGGCGGGGCGCGGACGTGCCGGGGCTGGCGGAGGCCACCGCCGGGCTCGCCGCGCTCGGCGCGAAGGTGACCGTGGCGGCGTGCGACGTGTCGTCGCGGGAGGAGGTGGCCGCGCTGATCGAGTCGGTGGAGCGGGCGGGGCCGCCGATCAGCGCCGTGGTGCACGGCGCGGGCCTGCTGCAGAACAGGGACCTGGTGGACCTCGGCGCCGCCGACGTCGTGGACGTCGCGCTCGGCAAGGTCGCCGGGGCCGTCCATCTGGCGGACCTGCTCGCGGACCGTCCCCTGGAGGCGTTCGTGCTGGCGTCCTCCACGGCGGGCGTCTGGGGCAGCGTCGGGCAGGCCGTCTACGCGGCGGCCAACGCCTTCCTGGACGCGTTCGCGGCCGAGCTGCGCGGACGCGGCGTGCCCGCGACGTCGGTGGCGTGGGGGCCGTGGGCGGGGGAGGGCATGGCGGCGGGCGACGAGGCGCGGGAGCACCTGCGGCGGCGCGGGCTGCCCCCGATGGAGCCGGGCCGGGCCGTGGCGGAGCTCAGGCGGGCGCTCGACCTGGGCGAGACCGCCGTGACCGTCGTCGACGTCGACTGGGACCGGTTCGCGCCCGCCTTCACCGCCCACAGCCCGAGCGGCCTGATCGGGGACCTGCCGGACACGCGGCGCGCCCTCGCCCGCCGTGGCGGGCCCGGCGGGGCCGAGCCGGACGCAGCCGGACGGCTCGCCGCGCTCCCCGGCGCGGAACGCCGCCGGTTCGTCCTCGGGCTGGTCTTGGCGGAGCTGGCCGCGGTGCTCGGACGGGACGACCCCGACGCGATCGGCCCCACCGCGGATATGCGGGAGCTGGGACTGGAGTCGATGACGGTGCTGGAACTGCGGAACCGCCTGGAGCGGGCGACCGGGCTGCCGCTGCCCGCCACGCTCGTCCACGACTCCGGCACGCCCGAGGCGCTCGCCGGGGCCGTCCTGGACGCGCGCGATGACTGACCTGACGGTGCGCGACGGGACGGTGGAGCGCGGCCGCCCGACGGTGCTCCTGTCGAGCGTGTCGTCGGACGCCCACACCTGGAACCTGGTGTTCCTACAGCTCCTGCTGGAGGACATGGGCCACGACGTCGTCAACCTCGGGCCGTGCGTGCCCGACGATTTGCTGGTCGCCGCCTGCCGCCGGCACCGCCCGGACGTGGTCGTGATCAGTACCGTGAACGGGCACGGGCACATCGACGGGCCGCGGGTCGTCCGCCGGCTGCGCGCGGAGGCGGTGCCGCCGGAGGTGCCGGTATTGATCGGCGGCAAGCTCACCGTCGGCCGCGGCGGCGCCGGGCGCGTCGCGGCGCTGCTGGCGGCGGGCTTCGACGGGGTGTACGAGGACGACGACGGCGTGGCGGAGTTCTGCGGCTACCTGGAGGGCCTGCGGCGGCCCGCGCTGGAGGGCGGGCCGGGGTGACCGCGCTCGACGACCTCGCCCGCCTCGCGCGGCACCGCGGCGAACCGGTCGTCCAGCCGCGGATGGGCTTCGCGCGGCCCGCGCGGATGCGGGCGGGCCTGGCGCGCACCCGCGCGGCGCGGGCGCTGACGGCCGGGACCATCACCGTCGACAGCTACACCCGGGTCGGCGACCTCGCCGGAGTGCGGGAGGCGCTCGCCGCCGGCGCCGAGCTCAACGGGTTCCCGCTGGTGGCGCACGGCCCCGGCGTCACCCGCGCGGTGGTCGCCGGAATCGGGGAGGCGGGCTTTCCCGTGCAGGTCAGGCACGGCTCGGCGATGCCGCTGCCGATCGTCGCGACCCTGCTGGCCGCCGGCTTGGACGCCACCGAGGGCGGCCCGGTGTCGTACTGCCTGCCCTACGGCCGCACCCCGCTGCGGGAGTCGGTGGCGCAGTGGGCGCGGTGCTGCGAACTGCTCGCCGCCCACGGCGGCCACCTGGAGAGCTTCGGCGGCTGCCTGCTCGGCCAGCTCTGCCCGCCGGGCCTGCTGGTCGCCGTGTCCGTGCTGGAGGGGATCTTCTTCCGGCGGCACGGGCTCCGCGCGATCTCGCTGAGCTACGCCCAGCAGGCCGACACCGCGCAGGACATCGAGGCGATCGCCGCGCTGCGCGCCCTGGCCGCCGAGATGCTCCCCGACGTCGACCCGCACATCGTCCTCTACACCCACATGGGCGCCTATCCGCGCAGCCGGGACGGCGCGCGGGAGCTGCTGCGCGAGAGCGCGCGGCTGGCGGTGTGGGCGGGCGCGGAGCGGCTCATCGTGAAGACCACGGCGGAGGCCGCCCGCATCCCGACGGTGGAGGAGAACGTGGCGGCGCTGGAGACGGCGGCGGTGACCGCCCGGCGCCACCGGGGGCGTCCCGTGCCCGTCCCGCCGCAGGACACCGGCGTGCTGGCCGAGGCGCGGGCGCTCGTCGAGGCGGTCCTCGACCTCGATGGTGACCTCGGCCGGGCCTTCGTGCGGGCGTTCGAGCGCGGCGTCCTCGACGTGCCGTACTGCCTGCACCCCGACAACCGGAACCGGGCGCGCGCCGCCGTCGACGCGGGCGGCCGGCTGCGCTGGGTGTCGGTGGGCGCCATGCCGATTCGCGGCATCACCCCCACCGCACCCGCCTCCGCCGTGGACGCGCGATCGTTCCTGCGGATGCTGTCATTCGTCCGGGACGCCTACGACCGCCCCCCCCCCACCCCGGACACCCCCGCCCACATACGAACCCACCCAAGTGCCCGCGACAACGACCCAGACAAATAGGCCCGAACGGCCCGCAACCCCGACCGGAGGCAGGACTGTGGGCCCATCTCAACAAAACCTCAGCCGTCACGCGAGCGCGCGCCCTGACCGGCGGGGCGACGCCGGAGGCGAGCCCCGCCGGGAAGATCGCGAAGCGATTCGCGCTCGCACGAGCACGGTCACGGGCGAGCCGCCAGGCGAGCCCGTGGGCCGGGCGTTAAGAATTCGGCGCAGCCGGGACCCCCTCCATGACGGGCTCGATCCCGTAGGTGCCGGAGATCAGCATCACGAAGTCCTGCCGGGCGGCGAGCGCCTCGTCCGGGTCGACGAGCTTCTTGGCCGCCTCGAAGTACTCGATGACCTCGCGGCTCGGGTCGTAGAAGAACCGCACGAAGGACAGCACGACGTCCAGGAAGTCGCGGTAGGAGGTCTCGTAGCGGGCGCGGAGCCCCTCCTCCTCGCCGGGCCGCTCCAGGATCGCGTTGACCGTCCGCGCGGCGGTCGAGGCGCCCTTCATCGCGAGCATCACCCCGGTCGAGAACAGCGGGTCGATGAACGCGGCGGCGTCCCCGGTGAGCAGGAAGCCCGGCCCGCCGAACCGCTCGTTGGTGTACGACCAGTCCTTGGCGGTGCGGGGCTGCGCCGCCTCCACCGCCCCCTCCAGCAGGCCGCGCGTCACCACCGACTCCCCGATCCGGCGCCGCAGCACCTCCTCGGGCGCCAGGCCCGTCGCCTTGTACTCCTCGGCGGGGGCGACGAACCCCACGCTGCACGTCCCGTCGGTGAACGGGATCAGCCAGAGCCAGCCGGGGTGGAGGGTCTCCACCACGATGTCGCCCGACCGGCGTCCCGGTAGCCGCGTACCGCCCTGGAAGTAGGTCCAGGTCGCCAGGTTCTTCAGGTCGTCGTGCCAGCCGACGGTCCCGAACTCGCGCGCCAGGAGCTTCGCCTGGCCCGAGGCGTCGATCACGAACCTGGCCCTGGCCTCGGTCGCCCCGTCCCGGCCGTACCGGACGCCGACGCAGCGGCCGTCCTCGAACAGGAAATCGCGGACCGGCGCCTCTTCGAGGACCGTCGCGCCGAGGCGGCGGCTGTTCGACAGCAGCAGGCTGTCGAACTCCGCGCGCTTCACCTCGAACGCGTAGGGGTGGGGACAGACTTCGTCGAAGTCCACCGACCAGGGTTCGGGGTCCGCGCCCCACAGGAACGAGATGCCGTACTTGCGGGTCGCGCCGGTCGCCTCGACGGCCTCCTTCACGCCGAGATCCTCCAGGATCGGCATGCATCCCGGGACGAGCGACTCGCCGATGTGATAGCGGGGGAACTTCTCCTTTTCCAGGACCAGGACCCGCCACCCCCATTTGGCGAGCAGCCCGGAGGCGGTGGCTCCCGCGGGGCCGCCCCCGACCACGATGACATCGAATTCCTGGGCCATGGCCCGTCCTCCTGAGTGTCGTGTCCGCCGCCACCGGAATAGCTTCATCGGCCGCTTCCGGCCGTTCTGGCGCGGCGTCCCCCTGTCCGGATTTCGTCCTCATCATCGGTGCTCCCCGCGGAATGGCGATACCCTTATTCCGACCCCTATTCTCGGGGGTTCCGGCGGCGTGCCCGGAGTGCGCCGGACGGTGCCCGGTGGCCCGTCGCGCGAGGGCCGCCTGGCCGCCTCCGGCGAACCACGCGCCACCCCTGTTCGGGCCGCTCGCGCGCCCGTGCCGACCCCCCGTGGATCACCCGGAACCCACCCCGGGGCGTCCGGGGGAATCGCCTCTTGCTTATGGGCCCGGCCGGGGGCACTCTCGATATTGAAGTATCGAGCGCCCTGCTGCCGAAGGAGGCACATGGTGACAGCGCAAGGGGACCCGGTCGTACGCGAACGCCAGGCATTGCTGGAACTGACCGACCGGCTCAGCCGGACGTTCGCCGACAGTTACACCGAAGACCAGGTGACACGGACCGTGGCCGCCGCCCACCAGAATTTCGACGACAAGCCGATCCGGGATTTCGTGCCCATCCTGGTCGAGCGCCTCGCGAGGGAACGGCTGCGGGCTTCGGACGACCGGCCCTCCCCGTGAGTCCCGGGGCCGCGCGTCCCCGCTCCCGCGCCTAGCTGGAACGGTCCGCGACGGGAATCCGGCCCGGCCCCCCTCCGGCCGGGCCGCCCCGCGCCGCTCGCGCCCGCCCCCCTCGCCCCGTCCCGAACGAGGCGGACCCGCCGCTCGAACGCGCCCGGCCTCCGATCCGAACCCTTCGCCGGTGAGTCCGGGCGGGACTCCGCCTCCATCGTGGCGTCAAGAAGGCGTTAAGCGCGGTTGCCCGCCCGCTCTTGGTGATCTTGAATGGCGGTCCCCGGACCTCTGGAGGACGCCGTGAACCCCATCGACAGGATCCTGAACGCGCCATCGCCGGCCCCCGTGCGGCCGCTGCCGCCGGACGGGGACGCGCGATGGCGGGGATGGCCGCCGACGCCACCGCCCGCGACCCCCGACGAGGTGCGGATCGAGCGCGAGCGCCTGCGGCGGATCCAGGCGGAGCTGCCCGCGGCGGCGGGGCCCCTGGAGAAGGCCGTCCGGGAAGTGGCGGGCTTGCAGATCGCGGAGACGTCCTTCACGTCGTTCACCTATTCGCTGGCCGTCGCCTACAACGAGGTCGAGGCGTACACCGTGCGGGAACTCGGTCACCGGGCGGAGGAGGCCGTCGTCATCGGCGACGGGGTGCGGTACTCGGCCGACACGTGGGACGCGGCCGAGAACGCCAGTACCGTCAGGGTGGTCCGGCCGTGATCGCGCTCGGGCGGGGCGCCTGGCTGGCTCGGGAGAACCTGCGGGTCGGCGCGGTCGCGGCGCTCTCGCTGTCGGCCCTGGGCGTCCCGGCGGCATGGCCCTTCGTCCCCGCGTTCCACGTCCACCAGTACGACCCGCAGGCCCTCTGGGACGCCGGTGCGGCGTGGGTCCGGGCGGGGGCGGAGGTGCGGACGGCGCGCGAGCGCGTCGAGCGGGTCGTCGGCGGGATCGAGGAGGACGGCTGGCGCAGCGCGGACGGCCGCGCCTTCCGCCGCCGGATGGACCGCCACCTCGCCGGCCTGCTGTCGGCCGAGCTGCGCGCGGCGTTCGTCGCCGCCGTGCTGTTCACGGCGGCCGCGCTGACCATGGCCGTGATCGTCTTCATGGCCTCGCTCGCCGCGGTGCTGGCCGCGCTGGCGGTCTGGGTGCTGGCCGCCACCGTCGTCCCGGTCGGCGCGGCGATGGCGCGGCTGTCGGCGACGATGACGCTGGCGAACCTGAACGCCGCGCTCAGGTCGATGGAGGGGGCGCTCAACGCCGTCCTGCACACGTGCGCCGGACTGCTCGGCACGCTCGTCGCGGGAGACGTGCTGGTGGACGCGGCGAAGGGCGACTTCGGCGGGCTGCGGGACTTCGTCTACGCCACGGTCGCGCAGGGGCCGATGCTCGTGTGGGGCACGGCGAACCGCGTGGAACGCGATGTGACCGCGTTCGGGCTCGGCGGCAGGGCGCCCGCGGGCGGACTCTACGGCCGGGCCGCCGGGAGCCGGGCGGGTGAGGCCCTGCCGCCCGGCTGGGCGCAGGCCGCGGGCGCCAAGGGGTTCCACGAGACGTGGAACACCGGCGGCGCCCAGGCCCTGACCGGCGATCGCGCACCGGAGCAGGCCCCGGACGGCTCCTACCGCTACCCCTGGGAGTGACGGGAATGGACGACCTGACGAACCTCCTGGGGTTCGACCCCGGGATACTGGCCGCGGACGCCGACGCGTTCTTCGCCCTGCTCGGGGACGCGCACGCCGCCGGCGCCGGCGTCACCGCCCGAGCCGAGTCGCCGGACGGGCGGGTGGCCGTGGAGTACTCCGGTACCAGCGGGGTGAGCGCGCTGCACATCGACCCTCGCGCCATGCGGGCGGGCGCCGAGGACCTGGCGGGCACCATCCTGGAGCTCATCGGCCGGGCGCGGCGCGAGGCCGAGGCCCGGGGCCGGGAGCGCGTCACCGAGGTGCTCGGCGACGGCAACGCCCTCCTGACCGACCGTGGCGCCCTCGGCGACCGGTTGCGCGAGGTCACCGGCGCCGTCCACGAGAACCTGGCCGCCGCGGCCGAGACCATGGAAAGGCTCCGGGGCATGCTGCGCACCTGACCCCGCCCGTACTGACCCACCGTGCTGACCCGCCGTACTGACCCGGCACGGCGCGAGGGCCCGTCACCGAACCCGGTGACGGGCCCTCGCGCGTTCCGCCCGCCGGGCCTTTCGCCGCCGCCCGGAACCCCCTTCCGGCCTGGGGGGACCCGTGCCCGTTAGGGGCGCGTTAAGCCTGCCGGGAGGGCCGCTAAGGACGCGTTAAGGGCGGCTATTTTGCCGCAATTTCTGGCTTAACTCGAAAACGCCCCAAATAAGGGACCCACGAGGTCCCGGACGTCTCGACAGAGGAAAGCAACCATGAGTGACGTGGCGTTCGTCCTGCTGACAGTGGCGGTGTTCGTCCTGCTCGGCGTGCTGGTGAAGGGCGTGGAGCGGCTGTGACCGCCGAGAACGCCGTCGGCCTCGCCCTGGCCGCGCTGCTGATCGTGTTCCTGATCGCCGCCCTCTTGTATCCGGAGCGCTTCTGATGAGCACGACCCTCGCGGGGATCCTCTTCATCGGGTCCCTGGTGCTCGCCCTCGCGGTCGTCTACCGGCCGCTGGGCGACTACATGTACCGCGTCTACGACGGTGACCGGCACTGGCGCGTGGAACGCGCCGTCTACCGCGTGATCGGCGTCAGGCCCGAGAGCGAGCAGACCTGGGGCGTCTACGCCCGCGGCGTGCTGGCGTTCTCGGCGGTGAGCATCCTGTTCCTGTACGGCCTCCAGCGTCTCCAGGACCACCTGCTGCTCAGCCTCGGGTTCGCCCCGGTCAAACCGGACCAGGCGTGGAACACCGCGGTCAGCTTCGTGACCAACACCAACTGGCAGTCGTACTCGGGCGAGTCGACGATGGGCCACCTGGTGCAGATGGCGGGGCTCGCGGTGCAGAACTTCGTGTCCGCGGCCGTCGGCATGTGCGTGGCCGTCGCGCTGATCCGCGGGTTCGCCCGCAGGCGGACCGACCACCTCGGCAATTTCTGGGTCGACCTCGTGCGCGGCACGCTCCGGATCCTGCTGCCCATCGCCTTCGTCGGCGCGATCGCGCTCATCGCCGGCGGTCTCGTGCAGAACTTCGGCGACGCGAACCACCACGTCATCACCACGATCACCGGCGCGCAGCAGCGGATCACGGGCGGGCCGGTCGCGAGCCAGGAGGTCATCAAGGAGCTCGGGACGAACGGCGGCGGCTTCTACAACGCCAACTCGTCCCACCCCTTCGAGAACGGCGCGCCGTGGACGAACTGGCTGGAGATCTTCCTGATCCTGGTCATCCCGTTCGCGCTGTGCCGCACCTTCGGCCGCATGGTCGGGCAGAACCGGCAGGGCTACGCGATCCTCGCGGTGATGGCGACCATCGCCCTGATCAGCGTCTCGCTCGTCAACGTCTTCCAGCTGATGCACCACGGCACCGTCCCCACCGCGGCCGGCGCCGCGTCGGAGGGGGTGGAGACGCGGTTCGGCGTGGCGAACTCGGCGACGTTCGCCGGGGCGACCACGCTGACCTCGACCGGCGCCGTGGACTCCTTCCACGACTCCTACACCGGCCTCGGCGGCATGATGACGCTGTTCAACATGATGCTCGGCGAGGTCGCCCCCGGCGGGACCGGCTCGGGCCTGTACGGGATGCTCGTCCTCGCGGTGATCACGGTGTTCGTGGCGGGCCTCATGGTCGGCCGGACGCCCGAGTACCTGGGCAAGAAGATCGGTGCACGCGAGATCAAGTGCGCGGCGCTGTACTTCCTGATCACGCCGATCCTGGTGCTGACCGGCACCGCCGTCGCGATGGCGACCGGCGCGGGACGCGCCGGGCCGCTCAACTCCGGCGCGCACGGCCTGTCGGAGGTCCTCTACGCCTTCACGTCCGCGTCCAACAACAACGGCTCGGCGTTCGCGGGCATCACCGTCAACACCGTCTTCTACGACACCGCGCTCGGCCTGTGCATGGCCCTCGGCCGGTTCCTGCCGATGATCTTCGTCCTGGCGCTGGCCGGGTCGCTCGCCCGGCAGGGCGGCACGCCCGAGTCCGAGGGCACCCTGCCCACCCACCGGCCGCAGTTCGTCGGCATGGTGACCGGCGTGACGGTCGTCCTCGTCGCGCTCACGTTCCTCCCCGCGCTCGCGCTGGGACCGCTGGCCGAAGGAATCCACTGATGACCGCACAGACCATGGAACCGGCGCCGGCCCCGGCGCCGCCGCCCGCGCCGCGCGGCGGCGGGAAGGTCTCCGGCGGGCTCCTCGACCCCCGGCTGCTGCTCACCTCGCTGCCCGACGCCGCCCGCAAGCTCGACCCGCGCACCCTGTGGCGCAACCCCGTCATGCTGATCGTGGAGGTCGGCGCGGTCTGGACGACCGTCCTGGCCGCCCTCGACCCGAGCGTGTTCGCCTGGCTGATCGTCGTGTGGCTTTGGCTGACCGTCCTGTTCGCGAACCTCGCGGAGGCGGTGGCCGAGGGGCGCGGCAAGGCGCAGGCGGACGCGCTGCGCAGGGCCAAGACCGACGCGGTCGCGCGCCGCGTGGCCGGGTGGGCACCGGGCCGGACCGGTCTCGACGAGGAACGGGTCCCCGCGCCCGAACTGCGGCGGGGCGACCACGTGGTCGTCGAGGCCGGCGAGATCATCCCCGGTGACGGCGACGTCGTCGAGGGCATCGCCAGCGTGGACGAGTCCGCGATCACCGGCGAGTCCGCGCCGGTGATCCGCGAGTCCGGCGGTGACCGGTCCGCGGTGACCGGCGGGACCAAGGTGCTCTCCGACCGGATCGTCGTGCAGATCACGCAGCGTCCCGGCGAGTCGTTCATCGACCGGATGATCGCGCTCGTCGAGGGGGCGAACCGGCAGAAGACGCCCAACGAGATCGCGCTCAACATCCTGCTCGCCGCGCTCACCGTCATCTTCCTGCTCGCGGTCGCGACCCTCCAGCCGCTGGCGATCTACTCCAAGGAGGGCAATCCGGGCGTGCCCGACTCGCTCGCCCTGGACGGCCACGGCGTCACCGGCGTGGTGCTGGTGTCGCTGCTGGTCTGCCTGATCCCGACGACGATCGGGGCGCTGCTGTCGGCGATCGGCATCGCGGGGATGGACCGGCTCGTCCAGCGCAACGTGCTGGCGATGAGCGGGCGCGCCGTCGAGGCCGCCGGCGACGTCGGCACCCTGCTGCTGGACAAGACCGGCACGATCACGCTCGGGAACCGGCAGGCCGCGGCGTTCCTGCCGGTGGCCGGGGTGAGCGAGGCCGAGCTCGCCGACGCGGCGCAGCTGTCGAGCCTGGCCGACGAGACCCCCGAGGGCCGCTCGGTGGTCGTGTTCGCCAAGGAGCGGCACGGCCTGCGCGAGCGCACCTCGGGCGAGCTGACCCACGCCACCTGGGTGCCGTTCTCCGCGCAGACCAGGATGAGCGGCGTCGACCTCGACGGCGCCGGCGGGGTACCGGACCGCGTCCTGCGCAAGGGCGCCGCCGCCGCGGTCGCCGACTGGGTCCGCGGCCGTGGTGGGGACGTGCCCACCGAGCTCGGTGAGATCGTCGACGGCGTCTCCGCCTCCGGCGGCACGCCGCTGGTCGTCGGGCAGGTCGTGGACGGCGCCGCCCGCGTCCTCGGCGTCATCCACCTCAAGGACGTCGTCAAGGAGGGCATGCGCGAGCGGTTCGACGAGATGCGCCGGATGGGCATCCGCACCGTGATGATCACCGGCGACAACCCGCTGACCGCCAAGGCGATCGCGGACGAGGCGGGCGTGGACGACTTCCTCGCCGAGGCCAAGCCCGAGGACAAGCTCGCGCTGATCAGGCGGGAGCAGGACGGCGGGCGGCTGGTCGCGATGACCGGGGACGGCACCAACGACGCGCCCGCCCTGGCCCAGGCCGACGTCGGCGTCGCGATGAACACCGGCACGTCGGCCGCCAAGGAGGCCGGCAACATGGTCGATCTGGACTCCGACCCGACCAAGCTCATCGAGATCGTCGAGATCGGCAAGCAGCTGCTCATCACCCGCGGCGCGTTGACCACCTTCTCCATCGCCAACGACATCGCCAAGTACTTCGCGATCATCCCCGCGCTGTTCGTGACGCTGTTCCCCGGCCTGGACGCCCTCAACGTCATGCGGCTGCACAGCCCGCAGTCGGCGATCCTGTCCGCCGTCGTGTTCAACGCGCTGGTGATCGTCGCGCTGATCCCGCTGGCGCTGCGCGGGGTGAAGTACCGGCCGAGCAGCGCCTCCAAACTGCTGTCCCGCAACCTCTATGTCTACGGGCTGGGCGGGATCGTCGCCCCGTTCATCGGCATCAAGCTCATCGACCTCATCATCCAGTTCCTTCCGGGGATGTCCTGACATGCGTGCACCCATCTGGATCCGGCAGCACTTCGCCGCGGCCCGCGCGCTGCTGCTGTTCACCGTGCTGCTCGGCGTCGTCTACCCGCTCGCGGTGTTCGCCGTCGCGCAACTGCCCGGTCTGCAGCACAAGGCGGACGGTTCCTACGTCAAGGCCGGGGGCCGGACCGTCGGCAGCGCCCTCATCGGCCAGTCCTTCACGAACAAGAACGGCGACCCGCTCAAGCAGTACTTCCAGAGCCGCCCGTCCAACGCCGGGGACGGCTACGACCCGACGGCCACCTCCGCGAGCAACCTCGGTCCGGAGGACGTCGTCGACACCCTGCCCGACCCGAGGCTCCTCGCGGCGGGCAAGGAGGACGAGAACGCCAGGCCGAGCCTGCTCACCCAGGTCTGCGCGCGGAGCAAGGCGGTGGGCAAGCTCGACGGGGTCAGCGGCGCGCGTCCGTTCTGCACCCCGGGCGGCGCCGGGGCGGTCCTGGCGGTGTTCGGGCACCGGACGGCCGGCGGCGGCGTCCCGCACCCGACCCGCGTGGTCAGCGTGAACGAGCAGCAGGGCGTGGTGAAGGCCCCCTTCGTGGGCGCCTACCACGGCGTCAAGGTGGAGCTCGCCAAGTTCGGCGAGGACTACGCCGCGGGACTGGTCGTTCCCGTGAAGGGCGACGCGCCCGCCGAACCCGCCGTGCCCGCCGACGCCGTCACCGCCTCCGGCAGCGGCCTCGACCCGCACATCTCCCCGGCCTACGCCGCGATCCAGGTCCGGCGCGTCGCCCAGGCGCGCGGCGTCGGGCCCGCGCAGGTGGAGCGGCTCGTGAACAAGGCCAAGGACGGACGGGTCCTGGGCTTCATGGGCGAGCCCCGCGTCAACGTCCTCAAGCTGAACATCGCCCTGGACCGCGAGTACCCGGTCCGGAGCTGACCGCCACCGCCGGGTGCGGCGGGCCCCGTGCCCGCCGCACCCGGCCGGAGCAGAACAGGAGGGGTGCGATGGGCCGCGGCCGGTTGCGCATCTACCTGGGCGCCGCGCCCGGGGTCGGCAAGACCTACGCCATGCTCGGCGAGGGGACGCGGCGCCGGGAGCGCGGCACCGACGTGGTCGTGGGCCTCGTGGAGACCCACGGCCGCCCCCACACCGCCGAGCTGCTCGCCGGCCTGGAGATCGTCCCGCGCAGGACCGTCCCCTACCGGGGGACGTCCTTCACCGAGCTGGACACCGACGCGATCATCGCCCGACGCCCGCGGGTCGTCCTCGTCGACGAGCTGGCGCACACCAACGTCCCGGGCTCGCGCAACACCAAGCGCTGGCAGGACGTCGAGGAGATCCTCGACGCCGGGATCGACGTCGTGTCGACCGTGAACGTCCAGCACCTCGACTCGGTCAACGACGTCGTGGAGCGGATCACCGGCGTGCCGCAGCGCGAGACGGTGCCCGACGAGGTCGTCCGCCGCGCCGACCAGGTCGAGCTGGTCGACATGGCGCCCGAGGCGCTGCGCCGCCGGATGGCGCACGGCAACGTCTACGCGCCGGAGAAGATCGACGCCGCGCTCGGGAACTACTTCCGCGTCGGCAACCTCACCGCGCTGCGCGAGCTGGCGCTGCTGTGGCTGGCCGACAAGGTCGACGACCAGCTCGACCGCTACCGCGCCGACCACGACATCCGCGGCACCTGGGAGGCCCGCGAACGCGTCGTCGTCGCCCTCACCGGCGGCTCCGAGGGCGACACCCTGATCCGGCGGGCCGCGCGGATCGCCGACCGCACCAAGGGCACCGACCTGCTGGCCGTGCACGTCACCCGCAGCGACGGCCTCACCGACGCCGACCCCGCCAGCCTGACCCGCCAGCGCGCCCTAGTGGAGAGCCTGGGCGGCAGCTACCACCAGGTCATCGGCTCCAGCGTGCCGGACGCGCTGCTGGACTTCGCGCGCGGCGTCAACGCCACCCAGCTCGTCCTCGGCGCCTCCCGGCGGGGCCGCTTCGCGCAGCTGTTCTCGCGCGGCGTCGGCGTCACCACCACGGCCCAGTCCGGCGCCATCGACGTGCACCTGGTCACCCACGAGGAGACCAACCAGGGCCGCCGCTGGAAGGCGCTGCGCTCGGCGTGGGGGGTCCCCGCCCGGCGCCGCCACGCCGGGTTCCTGATCGCCGCGCTCGGCCTGCCGCTGCTCACCGTCCTGCTGTACCACCTGCGCGGGGAGCTGTCGCTCACCAGCGACATCCTGCTGTTCCAGGCCGCCGTCGTCGGCGTCGCCCTGGTCGGCGGGCTCTACCCGGCGCTGTTCGCGGCGATCGCTGGCACCCTGCTCCTCAACTACTACTTCACCCCGCCCATCGGGACGTTCACCGTGCAGCGCCCGGAGGCGCTCCTGCAGCTCGGCGTGTACGTCGTGGTCGGCATCACGGTCAGCACCATCGTCGACGTCACCGCCCGGCGGGGCCGCGAGGCCGCCCGCGCCCGCGCGGACGCCGAGGTGCTGTCCACCCTCGCCGGGGACATCCTGCGCGGCGAGCACGGCGCGGACCTGGTCCCCGGCGACGGCCGCGACGCGCTGTCGGGGATCCTGGAGCGGCTCCGCGAGACCTACGCGCTGACGACCGTGACGCTCCTCGAACGCGACCCCGCCGAGCCCGCGACGCCCGGCACGCTCCACGACCCCGGCTCATGGGTCATCGTCGCGACCACGGGCGGCGCGCCCTGCACCAGTCCCGACGCCGGCGAGTCCGACGTCCTCGTCGACGACGAGGCGCTCGCGCTCGTGCTGCGCGGCCGCCCCCTGCCCGCGTCCGACCGGCGGGTGCTGGAGGCCTTCGCCGCCCAGGCGGCGGTGGCGCTGCGGCACCAGCGGCTCGCCGCCGCCGCCCGCCAAGTCCGCCCGCTCGCCGCCGCCGACCGGATGCGCACGGCGCTGCTCAACGCCGTCAGCCACGACCTGCGCACCCCGCTCGCCTCCGCCAAGGCCGCGGTGGAGAGCCTGCGCACCCCCGACGTGACCTGGAGCGTCCAGGACCAGGACGAGCTGGTCGCCACCGCCGCCGAATCCCTGGACCGGCTCGACCACCTGGTCGCCAACCTCCTCGACATGAGCCGCCTCCAGGCGGGCTCGCTCGGCATCGCCGCGGGCCCGGTCGCCGCCGAGGACATCGTGCCCCGGGCCGCCGGGGACACCGGCCGCGCCGCCGTGGAGATCCGCGTCCCCGACGGCCTGCCGGAGATGGTCGCCGACCCCGCGCTGCTGGAACGCGTCCTCGCCAACCTCATCGCCAACGCCGTCCGCTTCAACCCTCCGGGGGCTCCCGTGCTCGTCACC
Source organism: Actinomadura roseirufa (assembly GCF_900659635.1). Taxonomy (GTDB): domain Bacteria; phylum Actinomycetota; class Actinomycetes; order Streptosporangiales; family Streptosporangiaceae; genus Spirillospora; species Spirillospora roseirufa. Next base: position 14,620 of record NZ_CAACVB010000155.1, read on the forward strand.
GCCAGCGCCCACGCCGACCGCCTCGAACTGCGCGTCATCGACCGAGGTCCGGGCATCCCGCCCGCCGACCGCGACCGGGTCTTCGAGCCGTTCCAGCGCCTCGGCGACCGCGACAACCACACCGGCGTCGGCCTCGGCCTCGCGCTCGCCCGCGGGCTCGCCGAGGCGATGGGCGGCACCATCACGCCCGAGGAGACGCCCGGCGGCGGTCTCACGATGGTCCTCACCATGCCCGCCCTCACCATGCCCGCCCGGCGGTACCGGGACGAGCGGGCGGCCCCCGCCCCGGCGGAGCCCGCCGCGCCGCCCGGCCCGGCCGGGCACGACGACGCCCTCGCCCACCCGCTGATCATCGACCGGGTCGCCGCGTGGCGGGACAGGGCCGGCCGGGAGCGGCCGGACAGCGCGGAGCCCGGCCGCGCCGGGCGGGGGCGGGGTGACTCCGCGTGACCCGCGTGCTCGTGGTGGACGACTCGCCGCAGATCCTCGCGACCCTCCGGCTCAACCTGCGCGCCCGCGACTACGACGTGCGGGTCGCCCCGGACGGCGGCCGGGCCCTCGCCGGGGTCGCCGAATGGCACCCCGACCTGGTCATCCTCGACCTCGGCCTGCCCGACCTGGACGGCATCGAGGTGATCCGGGGCCTGCGCGGCTGGACCGGGATCCCCATCATCGTGCTGTCCGGCCGGGCCGGCGCCAAGGACAAGGTGGACGCCCTGGACGCGGGCGCCGACGACTACGTCACCAAGCCGTTCGGCGTCGACGAGCTGCTGGCCCGCATCCGCGCGATCACCCGCCGGGCGCCCGCCGGGGAGGCCGCGCCGTCCGTCCGGCTCGGCGACCACACCGTCGACCTGTCGCGCAGGACCGTCACCGCCGAGGACGGGCGGGTGACCCACCTGACCCCCACCGAATGGGGGCTGATCGAGATCCTGCTGCGCAACCCGGGCAAGCTCATCACGCAGCGCCGCCTGCTCGCCGGCGTGTGGGGCCCCGCCCACGTCAGGGAGAGCCACTACCTGCGGGTCTACCTGGCCTCGCTCCGCCGGAAACTGGAAAGCGACCCGTCCCGTCCCCGCCACCTGATCACCGAGCCGGGCATGGGCTACCGCTTCGAACCCTGACCACCCCGCGCCCCGGTCACCCACCGACTCCCGCCGTTCACTCCGCTGCCATAACCTCCCTGCGAAACGGCGCCGGGCGGGCGCACGTCCGGACGCCGGGTGCGTCGCGGCGGCGGCCCCGTCCGTCCGGCGGCGATGGGCATCGGGCGTGACGTGGGAGCGTGGTTCATGGGCGGGGCATCGGCGGCGGGGGCTCCGGAGGCGCTGCGGCGGCGGCTCGGGCTGCCGGACGCCGTGCTGATCGGGCTCGGCGCGATGCTCGGCGCGGGGATCTTCGCCGCGCCCGCGCCGGCGGCGCGCGCCGCCGGGTCGGCCCTCCCGATCGCGCTGGCCCTGGCCGCGGTGGTCGCCTACTGCAACGCGACGTCCTCGGCGCGCCTCGCCGCCCGCTATCCCGAGTCGGGCGGGACCTACGTCTACGGCCGCGAGAGGCTGGGGCCGTTCTGGGGCTACCTGGCGGGCTGGGGGTTCGTCGCCGGCAAGACGGCGTCTTGCGCGGCGATGGCGCTGACGGCCGGTCTGTACGTCTGGCCCGCCCACCCGCACGCCGTCGCGGTGGCCGCGGTGGTGGCGCTGACCGCGGTGAACTACGCGGGCGTGCGCAAGTCCGCCCTGCTGACCCGGGCGATCGTCGTGCTGGTCGTGGCGGTGCTGGCGGCCGTGGTGATCGCGGTCGCCGTGTCCGGGGAGGCGCGCGCCGGGCGCCTGGACCCCGGCCCGGACGCCACGGCGGGCGGCGTCCTGCGGGCGGCGGGGCTGCTGTTCTTCGCCTTCGCCGGATACGCGCGCATCGCCACGCTGGGGGAGGAGGTCCGCGATCCCGCGCGGACGATCCCCCGGGCGGTCCCCCTCGCGCTGGGGATCGCGCTGGCCGTGTACGCCGCGGTGACCGTCGCCGTCCTGGCCGTCCTCGGCGGCGTCGGGCTGGGCGCAGCGGACGCACCGCTGGCCGAGGCGGTGCGGGCCGCGGACGCGTCCGGCCTCGTCCCGGTGGTCCGCGCGGGCGCCGCGGTCGCCGCGCTCGGCGCGCTGCTGGCCCTCATCCTCGGCGTCTCCCGCACCACGCTCGCGATGGCCCGCGACCGGCATCTGCCGCACGCGCTCGCGGCCGTCCACCCCCGGTTCGGCGTGCCGCACCGCGCGGAGATCGTCGTCGGTGCCGCCGTGGGGCTGCTGGCGGCCACGGCGGACGTGCGGGCGGCGATCGGCTTCTCCTCCTTCGGCGTGCTGGTGTACTACGCCATCGCCAACGCCGCCGCGTGGACGCTCACCGCGGACGAGGGCCGCCCGCGCCGGGCCGTCCCCGCGTTCGGGCTGGCCGGATGCCTGGTCCTCATGTTCGCGCTGCCGGTTCCGTCGGTACTGTCCGGCGCGGCGGTGCTGGCGTGCGGCGCCGTCGTCTACGCGGTGCGCCGTCCGGGACGTCGCCGGGACGGGGCGCCCGGTCAGGGGATGTAGAAGCTCTTGGCGTAGTAGAAGCGCCGGCCCGCGCCCGCGGGGACGGTGCCCTCTATCTGGCCGGTGCATCCCGGGCTGAGGTAGCCGGTCACGGTGGCGTCGGTGTGGTTAAGGACGTACACCGGCACGTTCTCGGGCGCGAAGCAGCCGGAGGGGTTCGTGAAGAGGGTGTACCCGATCAACAGGTCACCGGTGGCCGCCTCGGCGGTGCCGGCGGGGGCCAGTGTCGCGGCGGCGAGGGCCGGGACGAGGGCGCTGACGAGGGCTGAAGCGCGTCGCATGGTCGGTTCTCCTTCGAAGGGGTCCTGAGGCCGGGACGGAGGCGGGCGCGCGTACCCTGCCCGCCGGTGCGCCCTGGACATCGCCATCGGCGCGCGGCGCGTTATGACCGGACGGCCTTCCGGCCACCGGACCGCCCCGGCCGGAGGAGCCGGAATCCCATCTAATGGATGCGATGACTTGATACCGTTAATCGATCATGACATTCTCTAATGGCAAATAGCATCTAAGGCATTAGCTGTTGAGGGAGAGTCATGAGCGCACCCGCCGTCCCGTCCACCGGCCCGCGCACCGGGCACGTCGGGCTGAACGTCACCGACCTCGGCCGGTCCACCGCCTTCTACCGGCGGGTCTTCGGCTTCGACCTGCTCGGCGAGTCCACCGAGGACGGTCGCCGCTTCGCCTTCCTCGGGCGTGACGGCACGCTGCAGGTCACGCTGTGGCAGCAGAGCGACGGCCGGTTCGCCGCGGGGGTTCCCGGTCTGCACCACCTGGCCTTCGAAGTGCCCTCCATCGAGGACGTGCGCGCGGCCGAGTCGACGCTGCGTGAGCTGGACGCGACGTTCGCCTACGACGGGGTCGTCCCGCACCGGGAGGGCGCCCGGTCCGGCGGCGTGTTCTTCGAGGACCCCGACGGCATCCGGCTGGAGATCTACGCCCCGTCCGGCGCGGACACCGCGCCCGCACCCAGGCCGTCCGCGCCGACCTGCGGATTCTTCGAGGACGGCGTGGAGAACGGAGAGGAGGGGTGATGATCCATCAGGGAGAGGCCGCGGTCCAGCGGCGCACCGGCGTTGACCGGGGACCATGGGGGTCGGCGGGCACCCGCCCGGAGATCCCGCCGGTGGCGGCGGATTTCCTGTGGGAGCAGCGGCTCCTGGTGCTCGGCGCCGCGGACGCGGACGGATCGGTCTGGGCCGACGCGGTGACCGGCCCGCCCGGTTTCGCCGAGGCGTTCGGCGAGCGCACGGTGGTGGTGGCCGCGACGCCCGCCCTGCCGGAGTTCCCCGGCGAAGGGGACATCGGCATCCTGGCCCTTGAGCCGCAGACCCGCAGGCGCATCCGGGTCAACGGCACCATGCGCCGGGACGGCGAGCGCCTCGTCGTCCACACCGAGCAGGTGTACGGCAACTGCCCCAAGCACATCCAGACGCGTGAGGTGGCGGAAGAGCCGGTCACCGCGCCCGTGCCGGGCACACCGCGCTCGGCCGCGTCCCTGTCGGACGCGCAGCGGGAGTGGATCTCCGGGGCCGACACCTTCTTCGTGGCCACCCGCGCGCCCGGACACGGCGCGGACGTCTCGCATCGCGGCGGGAACCCCGGCTTCGTCCATGTCACCGGGCCGACACGGCTGAGCTGGCCCGACTACAGCGGGAACGGCATGTACATGACGCTCGGCAACCTGGAGCTCGACCCCTCGGCCGGGCTGCTCTTCCTCGACTGGGAGCAGGGCCACACCCTGCACCTGACCGGGCAGGCCAGGGTGGACTGGGACCCGGAACGCGCGGCGGCGACCCCCGGCGCGCAGCGCTGGATCGACTTCGACGTCCGCGGCGTGGTCGAGATCCCGCGCGCGCTGGGACTGCGCTGGGAGTTCGGTGAGCTCCACCGCTTCAACCCGCCGGTCGGCCCGCCCAGAGTGGCACCATAGGGTCCCGTGAAGCCTGAAAGCGGGGGTGCGCCGCGGCTGGGGGAGCCGCTGGCCATCGAGTTCGCGAACACCCGTTACGCCGTGCGCGGCCGGGCCAAGGAGGGGCTGGCCCGGCCGGAGCACCTGGCCGCCTGGCTGGACGACAACGCGGACGCCTTCGAGCCCGGCGTCCCCGCACCCGCCCCGGGGGACCTGGGCCCGGCGGAGCTCGACCGGTTCGTCCGGCTCCGCGACGCCGTCCGCGACCTCGCCGCCGCGGCCGCGGCGGGCACGCCCGTCCCCGCCGGGGCGGTCGGCCT
>NZ_CAACVB010000156.1 GCF_900659635.1 Actinomadura roseirufa
AGGCGGGTCAGTCCGGGACCGGGAGATGCGCGTACAGGTCCATCGCGTCGACCGTCGAGGGCAGGTCGCTGACCTGGCCGTCGCCGACCTCCACCACCCTGGGACCACGCCCGCCACTGCGACGCGCTCGAGGCGGAGGCCGCCGCGTTCGTCTCCGGCGCGGCCGGGGCCGACCTCGGCGCGCCCGTCCCGACCTGCCCCGGCTGGACGGTCGCCGACCTGCTCCGCCATCTCGGCGGCGTGCACCGCTGGGCCGGCGGGACCGTCCGCGTCGCCGCCCGGCGCAGGCTCGGGCTGCGCGAGCTGGGGGTGTCCTTCCCCGCCGCCGCGGGCGACCACCTGCCCTGGTTCACCGAGGGCGCGCGGCGGCTCGTCGAGATCCTGCGGGCCGCCGACCCCGCCGCCCCCGTGTGGACCTGGGGACCGGACGGGCACGTGCGGTTCTGGTCCCGCCGGATGCTGCACGAGAGCGCCGTGCACCGCTGCGACCTCGACCTCGCCCTCGGCCGCGACCCGGTCGTCGCGCCCGCCACCGCCGAGGACGGTGTCGCCGAGCTTCTGGAGAACCTCGAGTCGGCGGCCGCGTTCGCCCCCAAGATCGAGAACCTGCGCGGCGGCGGCCGCACCCTCGCCTTCACCGCCACCGACATCGGTGCACGCTGGCTGCTCCACCTGCGCCCCGACCGCCTGGAGTGGAACCGCGAGGACGGGAGCGCCGCCACCGCCGACGCGGAGGTCGGCGGCGACGTCTCCGACGTCCTGCTGTTCCTGTGGGGCCGCCGCGAACTCGATGACCCCCGGCTGCGCCTCTCCGGCGACGACGACCTGCTCACGCACTGGGTCGAGAACTCCGCGATCTGAGGCGAGAACGCGAAGGCCAGGGACCGGCCTGGCGGCCGGTCCCTGGCCTTGTGGGGGCTGTTAGGGGAGGGCCAGCATCTGGTCGAGGGCCGCGCGCGCGTGGCGGGCTGTCTCCTCGTCCACCTGGATGACGTTCTCCACCTCGCCTCGGACGAGCCCCTCCAGCGTCCATACCAGGTGCGGGAGGTCGATGCGGTTCATCGTCGAGCAGTAGCAGACGGTCTTGTCGAGGAACATGATGTTCTTGTCCGGGTGGGCGTTGGCCAGGCGGCGCACCAGGTTCAGCTCGGTGCCCACCGCCCAGGACGAGCCGGGCTCCGCGGCCTCGATGGTCTTGATGATGTACTCGGTGGACCCGATCTGGTCGGCGGCCGTGACGACCTCGTGCCTGCACTCGGGGTGCACCAGCACGTTCACCCCGGGGACCCGGGCCCGGACGTCGTCGACCGAGTCCTTGCTGAACCGGCCGTGGACCGAGCAGTGTCCCCGCCAGAGGATCATCCGGGCGTCCCGCAGCTGCTCGGGGGTCAGGCCGCCCCCGCGCCGGTGCGGGCTGTAGACGACGCAGTCGTCCAGCGAGAAGCCCATCTCCAGAACGGCGGTGTTGCGGCCGAGGTGCTGGTCCGGCAGGAACAGCACCTTCTTGCCCTTGCCGTAGGCCCAGTCGAGCGCCCGCTTGGCGTTGGACGAGGTGCACACCACGCCGCCGTGCCGTCCGACGAACCCCTTGATGTCGGCCGAGGAGTTCATGTAGGTCACGGGCACCACCTCGTCGGCGATACCCGCGTCCTCCAGGACCTCCCAGCACTCCTCGACCTGGTCGAACGTCGCCATGTCGGCCATCGAGCAGCCCGCGCCCAGGTCGGGCAGGATCACCCGCTGGTGGGCGGCGGTCAGGATGTCGGCGGACTCGGCCATGAAGTGGACGCCGCAGAACACGACGTAGGGCGCCTCGGGACGCGCGGCGGCCTCCCGGGCCAGCTTGAACGAGTCCCCGGTCACGTCCGCGAACTGGATCACCTCGTCCCGCTGGTAGTGGTGGCCGAGGACGAACACCCGGTCACCGAGGGCGGCCTTGGCGGCGGCGGCACGCTCGACCAGCGCCGGGTCGGACGCGGGCGGCAGCTCGCCGGGACAGTCCACACCGCGCTCGCTCGCCGGGTCCGCGCCCTCTCCGAGCAGCAGCAGCGGCAGGTCGCGCACAGGGGTGGTCACGGGAGTCTCCCTCCTGCGACGGGGCTTATCGTCGCTTTGACGACTAATAATGGCACATCCGGTCAAGTCCGGCGGTGTGACGTAGGACGCACCCCCGGCGGGCGTTAAACATCGCCGAAAAGCGGAATGGGCCCATGGCGAGGTACGTTGTCCTCGGAAAGAGGCGTACGTCCTCGAGGACAAGCGACGGCCGCCGCACCCGCGGCGCAGCGAGACCCGGGAGCTGAACACATGACGGTTTCAGGCGAGACCACGCAGGAGACCACGCAGCAGGGCGTCAATCTCACCGACGCCGCCGCCGAGAAGGCCAGGGGCCTGCTCGAGCAGGAGGGCCGTGACGACCTTGCGCTGCGTGTCGCCGTGCAGCCGGGTGGCTGTTCCGGTCTGATCTACCAGCTCTTCTTCGACGAGCGCGAGATGGACGGCGACCAGATCCAGGACTTCAGCGGCCTGTCGGTCCGCGTCGACCGGATGAGCGCCCCCTACCTGACCGGCGCCACGATCGACTTCGTCGACACGATCGAGAAGCAGGGCTTCACGATCGACAACCCGAACGCGTCCGGCTCCTGCGCCTGCGGCGACTCCTTCAACTGAATTTATTGCAAGCCCGGCCCACGGTCCTCGCCTGGCGGCTCGGACCGTGACCGTTCTTGTGCGAGCGCGAATCGCTTCGCGATCTTCCCGGCGGGGGCTCGCCTTCGGCGTCGCCCCCGCCGGTCAGGTCGCGCGCTCGCGTGACGGCTGAGGTCTGAGTGAGGTCGCGCCTCCCCGAGAGGCCGACCGCACGTCGCGACCGGGGCCCGCTTCGGGGACCGGTGTCGCCAGCGAGCCACTAGTGGTTCTTTAGGGGTGGTCTGGATGATTGGTCCGGACCGCCCCTTTCTCGTGGCCGTTCGCTTCGGTCGCGTCCCGTGGTCCGATGGGAAGTAGTCTTTCCGGGTTGAAACAGCCGGTGAACAGCCGGACGACCACGACGAGGAGAGCGACGCCGTGCGCATCGCCGTGACTGGCTCCATTGCGACCGATCATCTGATGAGCTTCCCGGGGAAGTTCACCGACCAGCTCCTGCCCGACCAGCTCGACCAGGTGTCGCTGTCCTTCCTGGTGGACGACCTGCAGATCCGCCGCGGCGGCATCGCCGCGAACATCTGCTTCGGCATGGGGAGCCTCGGCAAGGAGTCGATCCTCGTCGGCTCGGTCGGCGACGACTTCGCCGACTACCGCTCCTGGCTGGACCGGCACCGGGTGGACACCGCCTCCGTGCACGTCTCCGAGCTGCACCACACCGCCCGGTTCCTGTGCACCACCGACCAGAACCAGAACCAGATCGCGACGTTCTACGCCGGTGCGATGAGCGAGGCCCGCTCGATCGAGCTGTCGCCGGTCGCCGAGCGCGTCGGCGGGCTCGACCTCGTCATCGTCAGCCCGAACGACCCCGACGCCATGCTCCGGCACACCGACGAGTGCCGCTCGGCCGGCATCCCGTTCGCCGCCGACCCGTCCCAGCAGCTCGCCCGGATGGACGGCGCGGACGTCCGCCGCCTCGTCGACGGCGCCGCGTACCTGTTCACCAACGAGTACGAGAAGGCCCTCTGCGAGGAGAAGACCGGCTGGTCCGGCGAGGAGATCCTCTCCCGAGTCGGCGTCCGCGTCACGACCCTCGGCGCCAAGGGCGTCGTCATCGACCGCGAGGGCGCGGAGGGCCTGCACGTCCCCGCCGTCCCCGTCGAGAAGGTCGCCGACCCGACCGGCGTGGGCGACGCGTTCCGCGCGGGTTTCCTGTCGGCCACCGCCTGGGGCCTGTCCCTGGAGCGCGCCGCGCAGGTCGGCAACGCCATCGCCGCGCACGCCCTGGAGGCCGCCGGCCCGCAGGAGTACACGCTGGCCCGCCAAGCGTTCCTCGACCGCTTCTCCGCCGCCTTCGGCGGAGAAGCCACCGCCGAGGTGGCCCCCCACATCACCTGCCCCAACCCGTAAGCAAGAGCGAGAACCACCGAACGGCCGCGTCCCTCAGAGGGACGCGGCCGTTTCAGTCATTTGCGACTTTTGTGAGGTCGAATCGAGTCAGCCCCGTCCGGGAAAAGGCGGGACGGTCACGCGAGTGGGCGCGCGCCGTCTGGACTGAGGAACGAAGCGAGCGCAGCGAGCGAAGAGACGAGGGAAGACGGCGCGTAAAGCGCCCACCGCCGCCGAGCGGAGGCGAGGCAATTCAACACAGCGCCCGCTCGCCGTCGAGCGGAGGCGAGACAATCAATAGGTACGGCGGATGTGGAAGCCCCAGCCGCCTTGGGGGAGGGGCTCCTCGCGGACGAAGTCCTGGGATTTCATCCGGCACCAGGCGGGGATGTCGGTGCGGGCGGCGGCGTCGTCGGCGAGGACGGCGACGATCTCGCCGACCGGGACCTCGCGGATCCGTTCGGCCAGCATGATGATCGGGATGGGGCATTTGCGGCCGAGGGCGTCGATGACCAGGACCGGGGGCGGGCCAGCCGGTTCGGGGGACGCCGCGGGGGCGGGGGGCGCCTCGTTCTTGGCGCGGCCTCGGAACCTCATGGGCGCGACCGCCTCCCTGTCTGTGTGGTGTTCATCGTCGTCCGGCGCAGACGCGCGACGGTGCCGGGAAGCTCGTCGAGGAAGCGGTCGACCTCCGCCGCACTGGCGCCACGCGGCAGCGATACCCGCACGTTCCCATGGGTAATCACTCCCATCGCCTCGAGCACATGACTGGGACGCAGCGTATCCGCCGTGCACGAGCTTCCCGACGAAACCGCGAAACCCAGCCGGTCGAGCTCGGTGAGGAGGGCCTCGCCCTCGACGTAGAGACAGGAGAAGGTGACCAGGTGGGGGAGCCGCCGGACGGGGTCGCCGACCACCTCGACGTCGGGGACGGTCCGGGGGACCTCGGCGCGGATCCGGTCGATGAGGGCGGACAGGCGCGGCGCCTCGGCGGTCATGTCGGCGCGGAACGCCTCCAGGGCGGCGGCGGCCGCGACGGCGGCGGGGACGTTCTCGAAGCCGGGGACGCGGCGGTTCTCGCGTTCGTCGGCGGGCAGGGGGGAGCGCCATCGGACGCCCTTGCGGACGGCGAGCACGCCGATGCCGGCGGGGCCGCCCCATTTGTGGGCGCTGCCGGCCAGGAGGGACCAGCCCGCGGGGACGTCGACGCGGCCGAGGGACTGCGCGGCGTCGACGAACAGGGGGACGCCGGCGGCGCGGCACGCCTCGGCGACCTCGGCGACGGGCTGGAGCGTGCCGACCTCGTGGTTGGCGGACTGGAGGCAGGCGAGGGCGGTGCCGGGGCGGAGCGCCGCGGCGAACTCGGCCGGGTCGACGCGGCCGGCGCGGTCGACGGCGACGGTGGTGACGTCGCCGCCGCCGGCCTCGTGCAGTTCCGCGGCGTGCAGCACGCTCGAGTGCTCGACGGCGCCGACCACCAGGTGGTTCCCGGCCCGCCGGCGCGCCTGGAGCCCCCCGAGGACCGCCAGGTGCACCGCCTGGGTGCCGGACGTGGTGAACGACACCTCGTCCGGGCGGGCGCCCAGGACGCCGGCCACGCGCGCGCGGGCCCGGTCCAGCAGCATGCGGGTGCTCCGGGCCGTCCCGTACAGCCTGGCGGGATCGGCCCAGCCCGCGTCCAGCGCCTCCAGCAGCGCCGTCCGGGCCGCCGGATGCGGCGGCTCGGTGGAAGCGGCGTCGAAGTAGGAGCCCGGCGCGCTGGAGTTGGCCACGCGCAAACACTAACCGGGCACCCGATCGGGGGTTCGGGCGACCCTCGCGCTAGGGTGTCCACCACACGTGTAACAACTGATCTCACCGCCCGGCCGACCGGGCTTTCATCCGTGGGGAAGGCATTCCGTGAGTCCGACCCGCTCTAGGGAGCGGCGTACGCCTGTGCGCAGTCGCCGCGCATTGAAAAGCGCCGGCGCGCTAGGGCTACTGGCGCTGACCGCCACCGCGTGCAGCGGTGAGGCGTCCCGCCTGGGCATGCCCGAGCCGATCAGCGACCAGGCCGAGCGCATGCTGAAGCTCTGGCAGGGTTCCTGGATCGCGGCGTTCGCCGTCGGGGCCGTCGTCTGGGGCCTGATCATCTGGGCGGTGCTGTTCCACCGCAAGCGCTCTGACGACCTGCCGCCGCAGGTGCGCTACAACATGCCGATCGAGATCCTCTATACGGCGGTCCCGTTCGTCATCATCGCGGTGCTGTTCTACTTCACCGCCCGCGACGAGAACTTCGTCGAGAAGACGACGAAGAATCCGGCGGTCACGATCGACGTCACGGCCTTCCAGTGGAGCTGGCAGTTCGACTACATGGAGAAGGACGCCGCGGGCCAGGAGAAGAAGGTGGCCTCCACCGTCGGGCAGCCGGTCGCTCCCAACGGTCCCGCGCCCCTGAAGCCGGTGCTGACGATCCCGTCCGGTAAGACGATCCGGGTGCGGCTGCACTCCAACGATGTCATCCACTCGTTCTGGGTTCCGGCGCTCCTGTACAAGAAGGACGTCATGCCGGGCTACGTCAACGAGTTCGAGTTCAAGGCGAACAAGACCGGCACGTACGAGGGCCGCTGCGCCGAGCTCTGCGGTGTCGACCACAGCCGGATGCTGTTCCAGCTCAAGGTCGTGACGCCCGACGAGTACGCCAAGTTCATCGCCGATTCCAAGGCCAAGGCCGCGGGGGGTGCCCAGTGACCACGATCAGTCACGCACCGAGCGCGCCGATCGCCGCGTCGCGGACGAGCAAGGGGCGCATCCTCGCCTCGTGGATGTCGTCCACCGACCACAAGGTGATCGGTTACCTCTACCTGATCACGTCGTTCATGATGTTCCTGGTCGGCGGCGTCCTCGCGCTGCTGATGCGGGCCGAGCTGTTCAGGCCGGGGCTGCAGTTCCTCAGCAACGAGCAGTTCAACCAGCTGTTCACGATGCACGGCACGATCATGCTGCTGATGTTCGCGACGCCGCTGTTCGCCGGCTTCGCCAACGTCATCATGCCGCTGCAGATCGGGGCCCCCGACGTGGCGTTCCCCCGGATGAACATGCTGGCGTACTGGCTGTTCCTGTTCGGGAGCCTGATCGTCATCGCCGGGTTCCTGACCCCGGGCGGCGCCGCCAGCTTCGGCTGGTTCGCCTACGCGCCGCTCTCGGACGCGGTGCGCTCGCCGGGCATCGGCGGCGACATGTGGGTGATGGGCCTGGCGATGTCGGGCTTCGGCACCATCATGGGCGCGGTCAACTTCATCACCACGATCCTGTGCATGCGCGCCCCGGGCATGACGATGTTCCGGATGCCGATCTTCACCTGGAACATCCTGCTGACCTCCATCCTGGTGCTGCTGGCGTTCCCGGTGCTCGCCGCGGCGCTGCTGGCGCTGGAGGCCGACCGCAAGCTGGGCGCGCACGTGTTCGACGCCTCGCACGGCGGCGCGCTGCTGTGGCAGCACCTGTTCTGGTTCTTCGGGCATCCGGAGGTCTACATCATCGCGTTGCCCTTCTTCGGCATCGTGACCGAGATCCTCCCGGTGTTCAGCCGCAAGCCGGTGTTCGGCTACATCGGCCTGGTCTTCGCGACGATCACCATCGCGGGCCTGTCCATCACGGTGTGGGCGCACCACATGTTCGTGACCGGCCAGGTGCTGCTGCCGTTCTTCTCCTTCATGACGTTCCTCATCGCCGTGCCCACGGGGGTGAAGTTCTTCAACTGGGTCGGGACGATCTGGCGAGGACAGCTGACGTTCGAGTCGCCGATGCTGTGGTCGCTGGGCTTCCTGGTGACGTTCCTGTTCGGTGGCCTGACGGGTGTCATCCTGGCCTCGCCGCCGATGGACTTCCAGCTGTCCGACTCCTACTTCGTGGTGGCGCACTTCCACTACGTCGTGTTCGGCACCGTGGTGTTCGCGATGTTCGCGGGCTTCTACTTCTGGTGGCCGAAGTGGACGGGCAAGATGCTGAACGACACCCTCGGCAAGATCCACTTCTGGCTGCTGTTCATCGGCTTCCACGGCACGTTCCTCATCCAGCACTGGCTGGGCGCCGAGGGCATGCCGCGCCGGTACGCCGACTACGCCAAGGAGTTCGAGGGCCTGAACCAGGTCTCCAGCGTCTTCTCGCTCATCCTCGGTCTCTCGCTGCTGCCGTTCTTCTACAACGTGTACATCACGGCGAAGAAGGGCAAGCGCGTGGAGGTCGACGACCCGTGGGGCTACGGCTCGTCGCTGGAGTGGGCGACGTCCTGCCCGCCGCCGCGGCACAACTTCAACTCGATCCCGAAGATCCGCTCGGAGCGGCCCGCGTTCGACCTGCACCACCCGCACGTGGGCGCGCAGGGCGAGCTGGCCGGGGCGAAGGGGGAGTAGCCGATGCGCGTCCAGGCGTTCATGTTCTACGGGTGCGCGGTCTTCTTCCTCGTCACCGACGTCGTGTACTGGCTGTGGTCCGGTGACTGGACGGGCACCACGGCGCTGTCGCTGGCCATCGGTCTCGCGGGGCTGATCGGGTTCTACATCCACTTCACCGTCCGGCGCCTAGAGCGGGCCAACAACGGGCCGCTCTACGAGGACGACCCCGAGGGCGACATCGCGGACGCGGCCGGCGAGCTGGGCTTCTTCAGCCCGCACAGCTGGTGGCCGCTGTTCCTCGGGCTGTCGGCGGCCTCCGTGTCGCTCGGCGTGGTGTTCGGCTGGTGGCTGGTCATCCTCGGCGCGGCGGCGATCATCATGACGACGATCGGTCTGGTCTTCGAGTACTACCGGGGTCATTTCGCCCACTGAGCAGTAAAAGAACCCCAAGAGGGGCCGGTACCGACATTTTTGTGGGTACCGGCCTTTTCATCTGGGCGTCGTTCCCGGCCACCGGGCTGGGCTGACGATTTCACTCGCCCAGCGGGACGACCGGGGGGCACGGTGCGGGAAGGCGGGTCAGGACCGAAGGGCAGGGGAAGGCGCGCCACCGCGTTGCTCGCCGGCACGACGCTCGCGGCGGCGGCCGCGGCCGCGGGGTGCTCGGAGGGCTCGGGGGCGGGCGACAAGGACGTGGCGAGGATCGCCGTCTCGCCGGCGGGCGGCGGGGCCCTGGTGCGGCCGGACGGGACCATCGCCGTCCAGTCGAGCAACGGCACGATCGAGGACGTCACCGTGCTGAGCGGGGGAACGCCCGTGGAGGGCGCGCTGAGCGCCGACCGGACGCACTGGCGCTCGCGCTGGACGCTCGATCCGGGGCAGACGTACACGGTGAACGCCACCGCGGTGGGCAGGGACGGCAGGAGCCGCTCGGCCGCCAGCCGGTTCGCCGTCGCGAAGGTGAGCCGGACGGCGAAGGTCGACCTCGAGGCGCCCTACGACAGGGAGACCGTCGGCATCGGAATCCCGATCATCCTGCGGTTCCGGGGGAAGGTCGGCGACCGGGCGGCGGTCGAGCGGGCGCTGGAGGTGCGCGCCGACCGGCCCGTGGAGGGCGCCTGGCACTGGTTCGAGGGCGAGGAGGGCTCGGAGGCGGTGTTCCGCACGCGCGAGTACTGGCCCGCCCATACCAGCGTCCGTTTCCAGGCCCATCTGAGCGGGGTCTCGACCGCGAAGGACGTCTACGGCGGAAAGAACTACACCGTCAACTTCAAGATCGGCGACTCGCACATCTCCAGGGCGGGCGAGGACAGCCACAAAATGGTCGTCAAGGTCAACGGGCGTAAGGCCCGCACCATTCCGACGAGCATGGGCCGGGGCGGGGAGCGCAAGTACACCACCACCAACGGCACGCACCTCACCATGGAGAAGGGCAGCCCCGTCACCATGACGTCCGAGGGCGACGGCTGCGGTCCCGGCTGCCCCGGCTACTACAGCGAGACGGTCTACTCCGCCGTCCGCATCTCCGACAGCGGCGAGTACGTGCACAGCGCTCCCTGGTCGGTCGGGGAGCAGGGCAACACGAACGTCAGCCACGGCTGCGTCAACATCAGCCCGTCCAACGCCAAGTGGTTCTACGGCCTGGCCTACCGGGGCGACCCGGTCACGGTGACGGGCTCGGACCGCCCGCTCGAACCCGACAACGGCTGGGGCTACTGGCAGATGAAGTGGAACGACTGGGTGAAGGGGAGCGCGCTCAAGCGCTCGGTGACGACCGGTCCGCACGCGGACGCCTCGACCCTGTCCGCGGAGTCCGGCCGCGGCACCGCGCCCACCGCCCCACGCGCGGACGGAGGGCACTAGCGGCGGGTGCCGCCGCGGCTCAGCGGTTCAGCGGCGGCGGCACCGGCGCGTGGTGCATCCGGGCCCAGTCGCGGGCCATGGCGATCCGGCCGGGGCCGGCCGGGTGCGTCAGCCACAGCAGGTACTCCAGGGCGTCGGGGCTCAGGTCGGAGATGTTGCGCACCGACAGCTCGTGCTGCATCGACACGAACGTCGACGGGTCACGGGTGAGGTTCAGGGCGTGCGCGTCGGCCCGCGCCTCGATGCGCCGGCTGACGAGGTTCTGCACGGGCGTCCCGAGCTGCGTCCCGGCGGCCACGAGGGCCAGCAGCAGCGCCACCGACCGCGGGTCGGCGGCGCCCGTGCCCCTCGCGTCCGCCGCCCGCGGGCCGGCCCCGGCGCGCCGCAGCAGCGCCGGTGAGGTCATCAGCACGTGCAGCAGGCAGATCGCCCCGGCGACGCCCATCGCGCCCACGACCGTCCCCCACAGGACGTCGTCGCGCTTGGCGTGGCCGAGCTCGTGCCCGACGATCGACTCGATCCGCGCGGGCGGCGACTTCAGGAGCGTGTCGTAGAGGACGATCCGCCGCGTCGACCCGAACCCCGACACGTAGGCGTTCAGCGACGTCGTCCGGCGGGAGGCGTCGGCGACCAGGACGTCCTTCACCGGGACGCCGTCCCGGTCGGCCATCGCCAGCAGATCCGTGCGCAGCCGCCCCTGCGGCAGCGAGTGGAACCGGCTGAAGAGCGGCTCGACGACCACCGGGTAGAGGAACGACACGGCGACGACGAGCACGAAGCCGCCCGCGGCGGCCCCGGCCCACCAGTAGCGCGGGAAGCGCCGCACCACCGCGTACAGGAGCAGCAGCGCGACGGTGTAGATCACCCACGTCACGGCCAGGGACTTCAGCTGGTCCACGAGCCAGGCGGACCACCCCTGCGTGGACAGGTCGTACCGGCGCAGGACCGACTCACGCCAGATCGCGAACGGCAGGCCGGCCGCCCGCAGCAGCGTCGTCAGCGCCACGGCCGCGACCATGACGCGCAGCGGCCACCGCCGCGTCCGCGCCGAGGCCCAGCCGATGAACCGCGCCCCGAGCGGAGTGAACCCCAGGACCAGGAGCAGAGCCAGCCCGACGACCAGGCCGCCGTAGGCGGGCGGGTTGAGGGCCGAGTCGAACGCCCGGGACCGGGCGATCTCCGCGGGCGAGAAGTCCAGCGCGGGGTCGGCCTTCACGTGCCCGCCCGGCACGCGCCCCGGCAGCGGGTTCCACGGCGTGGTCAGCGCCAGGACGCCTCCGACGGCGGCGAACAGCGCCGCCGCCGTCACCCCGGCCGCCGCCCGCGCCCGCCGCATGCCCCCGTCCGCGGGTCCGGCTCCGGGGTCCCCGGCGTCGCCGTCGCCCTCGCTCGCCGCCCGTTCCTCGCTCCTCGGTCCAGGCGACGCCGCGCCCTCCTGCCCGCCGCTCACTGGAGCTCCTTCTTCAGGTAGTCGCGCCACATGACGGTGAACCGGTCCCGTGAGAGACCCAGCACCTCGCTCAGCGCGGCGGCCTCCGAGCCCCGCCCGGCGGCCCGGTACAGACGCACGAGCGTCGACTCACCGTACAGCGCCGCGACCATCCGGCAGGCGAGCCATGCCTCCTGGTACGCCTGCGAGAGGCGCCCCGAGGTGCCCGCGAAGGCGTCGGGCCCCGGCAGCGCGGCGGGCAGCCGCCCGCCGGCCACCTCCCGGGCCAGCTCCCGCGCCGCCGAGCGGACCTCGACCTTCACGCGGTGGTAGCCGACATAGTCGGCGAAGCCCTCGATCAGCCAGAGCGGCGTGGTGCCGTCCCGGGCGCCGCCGGTGGCGACATGGGTCAGCTCGTGCGCCAGGACCACGTCCCGGCCCAGCTCGTTGAGCCGGCCGAAGGTGCCGGGGGAGATCAGGACGCGGTCCTCGCCGCGGCCGTTGCCGGCGGACGGCGCGACGGTGGCCAGGGCCGCGATCGAACCGAGGTCCTGGCTCTGCCCGGCGAGCGCCGCGGCCAGCGCGGGGGCCGCCGGGACGAGCGCGACGGCCCGCTGCGGCCAGCCGCGGCCCACGATGCCCGTGACGACCGGCACCGCCGCGTCCAGGCGCGCGGCGATCCGGTCCAGGCCCGCGGCGTCGCCGATGACGAGACTGGATCGGCCCCGGACGACGGTGAGCGGTCCACCGTCCCAGATCTCCGCGTCGCCGGTGAGCCCATGCGACGATCCGTCGTCCACGATCGCCCACCCTCCCGGCCTTGGGGAGAGCGTCAGAAAGCGAGTGCGGGCCACGGCGCCGTGGTCGAAACCCCGCAGCTTGTAACGGACCTCCAGGCGTACGACCGTGCTTCCGTCTTCGGGGATCTGGGCGCCGATGACGCGCTCCTGCCAGCCGTCCAAGGGGAGCCTGCGGAGGTTGTCGTACAGGCGTGACTGGGCGTCCTGAAAGGCGGGCGGGGCGGAGCGCACCGTGGCGAGGAAGGCCATGCGGTCGCCGCGGGCCACCGCGCGTGCGCGGTTGGAAAGGATGGTGCCGGCGAGGTCCGGATGGAACGACCCTGCGGCCCTGGTCGCGTGGGCGGAGAAGGCTCCGGGGGCGCCGGCGCGCGCGCGGACGAACCCCGCGCCTCCGGCCAGCAACAGGGCGGCGCCCCCCGCGCCCAGGCCGAGAAGCCTGCGACGCGGGAGGGAGCCGCCCTGCGGAACGTCTCCGGGAACGTCCTCCATGCGCGCGATCCTATGCAGCGCGCCGAGGACGGGCCGTCATGAGGCGTACTCCGGGTATCCGTAACCGACGACGGTGCCGGTCGACCGCGTCCTGATCCGGACGGCGTTGCTGGTGTTGCCCTCGACGGTCTGGATCGTCCCGTCGCCGTTCTTCTTGATCACCATGCCGACGTGGTCGATGTCGTCGAGGCTGCGGCTGCCGCCCCAGGAGAAGAACACGATCGAGCCCGGCCTCGGCTGGCCGCCCCAGCGGCCGCGCTCCTTGAACCAGCCGGCGTGCGCGACGGTCCAGGCGTCCTTGCCCACCCCGTTGCTGAACCCGATCCGGTCGCCGACCCAGGAGACGAACATGTCACACCAGGAGGCGGAGCTGTACCCGCCGATGGAGCCGCCGTCGCGGGCGACGGTCTGCCTGGCGCGGGACGTGCCCATGTACCACTGCTGGAACTTGGTCTCGCCGTTCCCGTCCTCCTCGATGCCCACCTGGGACCTGGCGATCTTGATGGCGTCGGCGGCGGTGGGCTTGGCCGTTCGCGCCGAGGCGCGGCGGGACGACCTGGAGCTCGCCGCGGCGGACCGCTTGGCGCGGGCCTTGCGGGCGCTCCTGGACTTGGAGCCGTGCTTCGGCGTGGACTTGGCGACCATCAGGTCGGCGGACACGGGCTTGGCCGAGTCGGACCCGAAGTCCAGGTCCGGTGTCTGCGCGGTGGCCGCGGCGGTGCCGAGGACGGCGACGCCGGCGAGCACGCCGCTGGTCGTCCGCCAGGTGAGAGGGAAGGGAATCCTACGGTGCTTGCCTGACAAGGGAAGTCTCCTTGGCTTCCATGCCGCCTACCGGGTTAGCTGACGGGTTCGGGCGTGGAAGGCGCCCTACGGCCTCTTTCAGGCAGGCCGATTCACCCCGATGGGACACTGGGTCCCCGGCTCCGCGGATCCCGCGCGGCATGCTGCGCGCGCGGTGCGGACTCGGCGGTGGAGCGCCCGGGGACGGGCGCTCGCGGGGGATGGATGATGGATCCGCTCCGGGGCGGGGGCGCCCGCGGAGGAGATCCGGGCGTGACCGCTCGCACGGCGGGCGGTCACGCCCGGGTCGAGCCGGCGGCTAACCGAGCCGCGCGGCGCCGGGGAACGGTGTCCCGCGGCCAGGATCGAATCTCACTGGACCGGCAGGGTGCGGGGCGAAACCGCCTCCGGACCACCCGCCGTCCAGGCTCGGTGGGGGATGGTAGTGAGCACTACTGGACAGAATTCACTCCTTCTTCCAGACGCCTACCGGGTTAGCTGACGGGTTCGGGCGTGGAAGTGGCCCTACGGCGGCCCTCGCCGACGACGGTCGTCGGGGGAGACGCGCCGATTCACCCCGGGGCCGGCTTGCCCGTCCAGGAGGGTTCCTGGACTCCGGCGGTTGGGTCCCCGGCTCCGCGCGTACGGCGGACTCGGCGTTGCCGCTGCGATCCTGAGGGCGCGATGAGGCCCGCGCGGGACCCTGTGTCCCGCGTGCGAAAGAGCGGCGTTGTTGTTGTCGTGGACGGCGGACCCCCGTCAGGGGACCGTGTCCGGGGGCCGGGCCTCGTGTGGACCGCCGTGGCGCGCTCTCAGCGCCATGCACGCTTCGGCGTGCGCACGGTCGGGCCGGGACCGGCCGGGGCCTCGGGGGAGGCCCGTGCGGCGTCATCGCCGCGGGCGGCGCGTGGAGTGCGCCGCCGGGGGAGGACGGCGCGTGGAGCGCGCCGTCGCGGGGGGAGGCGACGCCTGGAGTGCGCCGCCGGCGCGCGGCGGCTGGAAGGCGCCGCGCGGGGTCGCGATGCCGGGGGCATCGCGGGGACAAGACGCCTGGAAAGCGCCTCAAGTGCTGCAAAGGTACCAAAGCCCCATCAGAAGGCAAACCCCCCCAAAATCAACAACGGACCAGGTCAAAGCCTGGTCCGTTGTCGTGGAGGGGCCGGAAGCCCCCGGGGGGAGGGCCCGTCAGGGGCGGCCCGCCCCGTAGTAGTTCGACAGGTAGTAGCCGGAGCTGATGTCGCTGATCTTGACGACGTCACCGGTGTGCGGCGCGTGGATCATCTTGCCGCCGCCGATGTACAGGCCGACGTGACCGAGACTGCTGAAGAACACCAGGTCGCCCGGCTGCAGGGCGCTCCTGTCCACCCGCTGGGTGGCCGCGTACTGCGTATTGGTGGTGCGCGTGATGCTGACGCCCGCGGCGGCCCAGGCGGCCTGGGTGAGCCCGGAGCAGTCGTAGGAGCTCGGCCCGGTCGCGCCGTACACGTAGGGCTTGCCGAGCTGCGCGTAGGCGAAGTTCAGGGCCGTGCGGGCCGAGCCGCTGGCGGGGCCGTTGTAGGAGCCGCCGGTGCCGCCCTTCTTGCCGCCGGCCTTGGCCGGAGACTTCTTGCCGAGCTTGGTCAGCAGCTTCTTCTGCTCGGTGACCTGCTTGTCGAGCTCGGTCTTCTTGTCCTTCAGCTCCTTCAGCCTGGCCGCCACGTCGTCGTAGGCGCTCTGGGCCTGTGCCCGCTCCCGGCGCAGCCGCTGGGCGCTGGCGAGGAACTGGGTGAGCTGGGAGCTGCGATCCTGCGACAGGTGCGAGAAGACCGCCGCCTGGTCGAGGACCGACTGCGGGTCCTTGCTGGCGACGAAGCCGGTCACGTCCGCGGAGTCGCCGTTCTTGTACGCGTCCGCGGCCATCTTAGCGATCTTGCTGCGCTGCTCCTCGAACGACGCCTCCTCGCCCTTGCTGGACCTCTTGGCCGCGTCGAGCTTCTTCTTGGCGATCTTGAGCTGCTCGTTGATCTTGTTGTACTTCTCGACGGCCTGGTCGACCTCTTCGTTGAGCTTGGTGAGCTTCTTCTGCACCTCGCTCGCGCTGGGCTTGGGCGCGGCCGCGTTCCCCACCGCGGTGGGGAACGCGAATGAGGTCGCTGCGGCCAGGCACGCGGTGGCCGCCAGCCGGCGGGACATCGCGCGCCCCGCGAGAGCCCCCCGCCGGCCCCGCGAGCGCGCTGAGGCCCCGTTGAGTTCATTGGCCACGGTCGAAATCGCCCCTCTCGTCCGTCCACGACATCAGCGGACGACATTAGCGACGGGCCACAACGGTCACAACCGAAACGTCACTTTCCGCTTGACTTCGCGCGAATGAGGTACATTCCGTGAAGTCAAGATCACCTACTGTCCCGCCGGGGCCGGGTCAGGAGCGGCCCAGCCGGCGCAGGAGAAGCGTGGACGGCGCGGGGCGCGCGCCCGCGCGGCGCGCCGCGTCGGCGACCTCGCGGTCGCTGGACACCACCACGACGGCGCGGCCGGGCGGCTCCGCCCGCACCAGGTCGCCGATCAGCTCGTCGGCGGTCTGGCCGGGACGGCTGAACAGCACCCGCACCCCGCGCGGCGCGCCGATCGCGACCGGCGCCTCCAGCTCGGCCCCGTCGAACACGCACGTCACCTCGGCGCGCGTCTGCGCGGCGAGGCCGCCGAGGCCCGACACGAGCCGGCTGCGCTGGTCCGACAGCGGCAACTCCCCGTACCCGGTCTTGGTGACGTTGTAGCCGTCCACGACGAGGTGGACCTGCGGCAGCGTGAGCAGCCGCTCCAGCAGCTGCGGGTCGCTGTCCGACAGCGCCCGGCCGGGCAGCGCGCGGTGCGCCAGCCGGTCCGGCTCCAGTGCGCCGACGGCGTCGGCGGGCCGCCCGATGGTGGACGGCAGCGCCAGCTCCCGGCGGACGCCCTGCGCGGCGTCCACGAGCGTGTCGAGCAGCATCCGCAGCCGGACGTCGTCGACGTTGCGGCCCTCGCGGGCGGCGCGCTTGGCGGCCTCCGCGGCGGCCTCGGCCTGCGCGGCCCGGGCGCGGAGCTTGCGCAGCTCCTTGTCGGCCGCCGCGGTCGACTCGCGGGCGGCGGCGAGCTCGCGCTCGGTGCCGGCCGCGAGCGTCTCGGCGCGCTCCTGCGCGGCCCGCGCCCGGGTGCGCGCGTCGTGCAGCTTGTGGCGCAGCTCGGCGACCTCGGCCTTGCTCTCGCGCAGGTCGGCGCGCAGCTTCTCGATCTCCGCCGCGCGCGCCGCGCGGGCCGCGGAGAGCTCCTCGCGGAGCGCGGCGACGCGCCGCTCGGCGGCCTCCTCCTCGGACGCGGTCGCGGACCGCTCCAGTTCCGCGCGGGCTGCCTCGACGAGGTCCGTCCAGCCGCCGGGGCGCAGCAGGTACGCCAGCACCGCCACCCGGACCGGGTCGGCCGCGGGCGGCGGCCCGCCGCCCTCGACGGCCTCCACCAGGTCGGCCTGGGACGCGCGCAGCGGCTCGGCGACCCGCAGCCGGAAGTCCGGGTCCTTCTCCAGCAGCGCCGCGATGTGCTGCCCGGCGAGCTTGGCGCGCTTGCGCCGCTCGAACCGGGCGAACGGCCGTAGCGGCGCGGGGACCTCCTCGGCGGGCAGCAGGCCGATCAGCTCGGCGGCGGCCTCCACCACGCTCTGCCGGACGGCCTCCGGCAGCGGCCGCCCGAGCTGTTCCGCGGCGCCGCCCCCCGGGTCCTCCCGGCGGCCGGACTCCGGCGGCAGCGGGTCGCGCGGGGGCTCCCCGGCCGGCGGCCGGTGCCGCCCGCGGCGGGTGCTCAGGGCCGGCGACGCCCCGGATGTGTGCGGCCGGTCCCCCGGCTCGGGGTCGCCGCGGGTCGCTTCGGGCCTGTCGATGGTCCCGCTCCTTCCGGGCTCTGCCGCCGGTGGGCTGTGTGTTCCCGGGCGCCACGTACCTTAACCAGCACGAACACGGGATCGACCGGACGCGCCGAACTCCCCGTCCCCGTCCCCCCGCGGCCCCCACCGGGCGGGACGTCCCCCGACGCGCTGACAATCCTAGGGCTTGCGCCGAGGGAATCCTCAGCAGAAGCCCGACCACGTCAGAAGCCCACCACCCGGGCCGCTACGCCTGAGGCCGCCCAACCGGACAAAGCGACGTTCTGAGGTCTCCCATGACGGAGACCTCGGCCGTCACGCGAGGACCGTGGGCCGGGCTTGGAATGAACACTGTCACTCCCGTCCTCTACGGTGCCGGGGCATGACTGCTGCGCACGTCCAGGGAACCCTGGACGACCTCGGCACCCCCCTGTCCGAGGTCACCTTCGTGGTGGTCGACCTGGAGACGACGGGGGGCTCCGCGGCCGACTCCGCGATCACCGAGATCGGGGCGGTGAAGGTGCGCGGCGGCGCCGAGCTGGGGGAGCTCGGGACGCTGGTCGACCCCGGCGGGCCCGTCCCGCCGTTCATCACCGCGCTGACCGGCATCACCACCGCGATGGTGACGGCGGCGCCGCGGATGGACTCGGTGCTGCCGGCGTTCCTGGAGTTCGCGCGCGGCTGTGTGCTGGTCGCCCACAACGCCCCGTTCGACGTCGGTTTCCTGAAGGCGGCGTGCGCCGAGCACGGGTACGACTGGCCGGGCTTCACCGTCGTCGACACGGTCGACCTCGCGCGCCGCGTCCTCGGCAAGGACGAGGTGCCCAACTGCAAGCTGGGCACGCTCGCCCGGTTCTTCCGGACGGCCGCCCAGCCTGAGCACCGCGCGCTGGCCGACGCCCGCGCGACCGTCGAGGTGCTGCACGGATTGTTCGAGCGGCTCGGCTCGTTCGGCGTCACCTCGCTGGAGGAGATGCGCGGGTTCGCCAAGGCGCCCACGCCCGAGCAGCGGCGCAAGCGGCACCTCGCCGACGGCGTGCCGAGCGAGCCCGGCGTGTACCTGTTCGAGGACGGCTCGGGCGAGGCGCTGTACGTGGGCAAGAGCGGCGACCTGCGCTCGCGCGTGCGCAGCTATTTCACCGGCTCGGAGACCCGGCGGCGGGTCCGCGAGATGGTGGGCCTCGCCGAGCGGGTCCGGACGATCGTGTGCGCCACCGGCCTGGAGGCCGAGGTCCGCGAGCTGCGCCTCATCGCCGAGCACAAGCCCCGCTACAACCGGCGCTCGAAGTTCCCGGAGCGGGCGATCTGGCTGAAGCTGACCGTCGAGCCGTTCCCGCGGCTGTCGATCGTCCGCGAGTGCCGTGACGACGACGCCTGCTATCTCGGCCCGATCTCCTCGCGGCGGCAGGCCGAGGAGGCCCGCGCCGCGCTGCACGAGGCCGTCCCGCTGCGCCAGTGCACGCAGCGGCTGACGCTCCGGCTGGTCGAGCGCGGCCGGGCCCGCTGCTGCGCGCTCGCCGACCTCGGCCGCTGCGGCGCGCCCTGTGACGGCCGCGAGTCCGCCGCCGACTACGGCGTGCACGTCTCGGCGGCACGGGCGGTGATGGAGGGCGACGTGCGGCCCGTCGTGGCGGCGGCGCGGGCGCGCATCGACCGGCTCGCGGCCGAGCAGCGCTACGAGGAGGCCGCGGGCCAGCGCGACCGGCTCGCCGCGTT
>NZ_CAACVB010000157.1 GCF_900659635.1 Actinomadura roseirufa
CCGGTCCGCCGCCGAGCGGGCCGCCGAGGGCACCGAACCGCCGGGCGACCTGCACGGCTCGTCGGAGTACCGGACGCATCTGGCGTCGGTGCTCACGGCCCGCGCCCTCGCGGCGGCCGCCGCGGGCTGACGCGGACGCGGACCGGACCCGCCCGCCCGCTCCGGCGGGCGGGTCCGGCCCCGCGATCCCCGAGTGGCGGCGGGCCGGACGGCGGCCATAGGGTCGCGGGAAGCCTTCCGGACGATAAGGACAGCGATCATGGAGCTGGACCACGATTTCACCGTCCCCGTGCCGGCGGATCGGGCATGGACGGTGCTGCTGGACGTGGAGCGCGTCGCCGCCTGCGTGCCCGGCGCGACCCTCGACTCGGTCGACGGCGGGGAGTACGCGGGCCGGATGAAGGTGAAGGTCGGCGCGATGACCATCACCTACCGCGGCACCGCCCGCATCGTCTCGGCCGACGAGGACGCGCGCACGGTCACGTTGGAGGCCGCCGCGAAGGAGGCCCGCGGTCCCGGCACGGCGTCGGCGACCGTCCAGGCGCGGCTGCACGAGGAGGAGGACGGCACCACGCGGGTGACCGTCCACACGAAGCTGAACGTGACCGGACGGCCCGCCCAGTTCGGGCGCAACATCCTCTCCGAGGTCGGCTCGAAGATCATCGCCAGGTTCGCCAAGGCGCTCGCCGCGGAGCTGGAGGCCGAGCCCGCCGAGGAGGGCGGGCCGTCGGTCGCGCCGCAGACCCAGGCGCCCTCGGTCGAGTCCCTCCCGTCGGAGCCCAAGGCCGGTGACAAGGCGGGGAAGGGCTCCGGGACCGAGGTCGCGCCGACGGTCGAGCCGAAGGTGGAGCCCACCCTGGAGCCAGCCGTGGAGCCGGCCGTGGAGCCCGCCAAGGCGGAGGTCGCCGAGCCCGTCTCCGAGGGCCCGCAGTCCCCGGCCGCGCCGGCCGACGAGAGCGCGGCACGCGGGAACCCGCCCACGGCGTACGCCCGAGACGACGCGATCGACCTGCTGGAGGTGGCGGGGCCCTCGCTGGCCAAGCGGGCCGTCCCGGTGCTCGGCGCGCTGGTCGCGCTGTTCCTGGCGATCCGCTTCCTGGCCCGGCGCCGCGGCCGCGCCTGACCCGCGACGGCGCCCCGGCCCACGCCGCGGCCCGGTGGTCGTCGCGCGCGGGTCAAGGGCGGGTCAACGAATGCCGGGGGCGCGGCGGCGACGATGGCCCGGGACGCCGCCATGCCGTCGGCTTGACCCGTGGACACCATCGAGCTCCAGCGGGTCGCGCGGATCGAGGACGGCAACTGGTGGTACCGGGAGCGCCGCGCGATCCTGTCCCGCGAGCTGCTGCGGTTCAGCGCGCCCGGCGACGCCGTCGACATCGGCGCGGGCGCGGGCGGCAACTCCCGGGAACTGGCCGAGCACGGCTGGCGGGCCACCGCGATCGACCTCAGCCCCGCGGCCGTGGAGCTGGCGCGCGCGCAGGGCGTCGAGGCGTACGAGGGCGACGCGCGCTACCTGCCCCTGCCGTCGGCCCATTTCGACCTGGCGCTGGCCATGGACGTGCTCGACCACATCGATGACCACCAGCGCGCCGCCGCCGAGATCACGCGGGTGCTGCGGCCCGGCGGGATCGTCCTGCTGTCGGTCCCGTGCGACATGACGCTCTGGTCGGCGCACGACGTCTGCCTCGGCAGGGTCCGCCGGTACACGCGCCGCGCCCTCGTCGACCTGGTCGAGGGCGCGGGCCTGCTCCTGGACCGGGTGTGGAGCCGCGGCGTCCTGCTCCGCCCGGTCCTGCGCCGCCTCCGTCACCGGGGCCCGAACCGCGAGGACCTCGCGCCGCTCTCGCCGTTCGCCAACCGGGTCCTGGGCCTGTCCGCGGCGCTGGAGCGGCGCCTGCCGACCTCCTCCTGGCCCGGGACCTGCCTGTTCGCCCGCGCGCACCGTCCCGGCTGAGCACCGGGCGACAAACGCCATGTGCTGTTCCCTTCCGCGTTGCGCGGGCGGCGACATACTGGGATCGCGAAACGGGGTGGAGAGCCGGTCGGGGCCGGCCGTTTCCGGCGACGACCGTCCACACGACGGGAGGGTGCGCCTTTGTTCGGCGCGGCGCTGCGGAGAATGCGATGTGAGCGCGGGGTTTCGCTGTCCGCGCTCAGTCTCGCCGTCCACTACAGCAAGAGCTACCTGAGCAGGGTGGAGAACGGCGGCCGGCAGCCGGGACCGGAGCTGGCCCGGGCGTGCGACGACGCGCTCGGCGCGGGCGGGTCCCTGGTCGCGTTGCTGGCCGACCGCGGCGCGGACGCCCGGCGGGCGCCGCTGCGGCTGCCGCCCGCTCCCGCCGGGTTCACCGGACGCCGTGACGCCCTGGGCCGGCTCGACCTGCTACCGGGCTCCCCCGGCGAGCCGGTGCCGGTCGCCGTGATCGCCGGGGCGGCCGGGACCGGCAAGACCGCGCTGGCGCTGCACTGGGCGCACCGCGACCGCGACCGCTTCCCGGACGGGATCCTGTTCGCCGACCTCGGCGGGCACTCGGCGCGCCGCGCGCCGGCCGACCCCGGCGACGTCCTCGGCGGGTTCCTGCGCGCGCTCGGCGTCGCCCCGGAGGCGATCCCCGCGACGCCCGCCGACCGCGGCGCGCGCTTCCGGTCCCTGCTGGAGGGCCGCCGCGTGCTGGTCGTGCTGGACGACGCGGCGGACCCGGCGCAGGTCGGGCCGCTGCTGCCGGACGCGCCGGGCTGCGCTGTCCTCGTGACGAGCCGGGTCCGCCTGCCGGGGCTCGCCGGCGGCGTGCGGGAGATCGCGCTCGGGCCGCTGCCCCGGGACGAGTCGGCCGCGCTGCTGCGGGATCTGCTCGGCGACCGGGCGGACATGACGGCGGACACGGTGGCGGGCACGGTGGCGGGTACGGCTGTGGACATGGCGGCGTTCGCCGCCCGCTGCTGGGACCTGCCGCTCACCCTGCGGATCGCCGCCGCCCGGGTGCCGGGCCGGCCGGACGCGCGCCCCGTCCCGGAATGGGACTCGCCTGCCGCTCCCTGGGATGAGCGCTCGACACTGGAGGCGGTGCTCACTCTGGCGTACTCCTCTTTGCCGGGGGAACTCGCGCTGACGTTCCGGCTTCTTTCCCTGCATCCGGGGGCGACGTTCTGTGCGGGCTCGGTGCGCGCGCTGTGCGGGACGCCCGCGACCGGGGCGCTGGAGGCGCTCGCCGGGGCCCACCTCCTGGAGCACGCGGCGGACGGCAGGTACCGGCTGCACGACCTGGTCGCCGAGTACGCCGCGACCCGGCTGTCCGAGGACGACCCCCGCGCGACGGACAGGGCCCGTGAACGCCTCGCGGACTGGTACCTGCGGACGGCCCGCGACGCCGCGCGGCTCATCGCGGCGCACCGCCGGGTCGTCCCCGTCCCGGGTGAGGTACGGCCCCCGTTCGCGGACTATGAGGGCGCGGTCGCCTGGTGCGAGACCGAGCGCGAGGCGCTGCTGGCGCTGGTACGCGAGGCGGCCGGGGCCGGGCGGTGGGAGCGGGCCTGGAAGCTGCCCGCGGCGCTGTGGGGGTTCCTCTCCGTGCGCGGCCACTACCGCGACTGGCTGGAGGTCACCGAGATCGCCGTCCGCGCGGCCGAGCGGTGCGGGCCGTTCGCGCACGCCTGGGCGTTGAACGACCGCGGCACCGCCCTGACCGTCACGGGCCGGGATCACGCGCGGGCCGCCGAGCACTTCTCCACCGCGCTGCGGCTCCGCAGGGAGATCGGCGACGACTGGGGGGCCGGGCAATGCCTGGGCAACCTGGGTGACGTGCTCGTGCGGATGGGGCGCCCGGCGGAGGCGATCCCCCACCTTGAGACGTTGCAGGCGTTCGACGATCCCTGGGTGAAGGGGATCGGCCTGGCCAACCTCGGTGAGGCGTACCTGGAACTGGGCGAGCCGAAGCGTGCCGTGCCCGTCCTGGAGGCGGCATTGGCCTTTCACCGGCGGACGGGCAACCGGTGGTTGGAGGGGGTCGTCCTGAACCACCTCGGCCGTGCCCACCTGGATCTCGGCCAGCCTGACCGGGCGGCGGCCCGGCTCGACGACGCGCTGACCGTCCATGAGGGCATCGCCGACCAGTGGGGCACCGCGACGGCCCTGACCCTTCTAGGCCAGACCGCACGCGACCCTGCGGCGTCCCTGCCCGCGTGGACACGTGCCCAGGCCATCTTCGAGAGCCTGGCCGCCCCCGAGGCGGAGACCGTCGGCGCCCTCCTGGCCGGTGTCCGCCGGGAGGGGTGAATCGCCCGGGTCGCTCTTCGCGTCGGGTACCTTCCGGTGAGAGCGAGCCAGCAGGAGGCGAGCCGCGCCGGGGGGAGTGAGATGGCCATCAGCCGGCCGACGGTGGCTCAGCTTCGAGCCTTCCTGGCGCTCGCCGAGCACCTGCACTTCCGGGACGCCGCCGCCGCGCTCCGCATGAGCCAGCCCGCCCTGTCGGGCTCGGTGGCCGCGCTGGAGGAGACCCTCAACACCCGGCTCGTCGAGCGGACGACCCGCAAGGTGCTCCTCACCCCCGCGGGCGAGCAGGTGGCCCGGCGGGCGGAACTGGTCCTCGCCGAGCTCGACCGCATGGTCGAGGAGGTCCGGGCGGTGCGGGGGCCGCTGGTCGGTCCCCTGCGCGTCGGCGTGATCCCGACCGTCGCGCCGTACCTGCTGCCGGTCGTCCTGCCCCGCCTCGCCGAGGAGTACCCGGAGCTGGCCCTGTCGGTGCACGAGGAGCAGACCGACCAGATCGTGACCGAGCTGTTGGCCGGGCGGCTGGACGTGGTCCTGCTGGCGCTGCCCTCCCCGGTCACCGGGGTGACGGAGCTGCCGCTGTACGACGAGGACTTCGTGCTCGTCACACCGTCGTCCTATGACCTGGACGCCCCGGCGGAGGGCGTGTCACGCCAGGCTCTGAGCGATCTGGAGGTGATCCTGCTCAACGAGGGTCACTGTCTGCGAGACCAGACCTTGGACGTCTGCCGTGAGGTCGGCGCGCGCGCGGCGGCGGCCACCTACGCCACCAGTCTCGCGACGCTCGTCCAGCTCGTCTCCGGTGGGCTTGGGGTGACGCTCGTCCCGGAGACAGCGCTTCCAGTGGAGACACGGCGCGCCCCTAACCTCGCGCTCCACCGTTTCGCGTCCCCCGCCCCGTTCCGCAGGATCGGGCTGGGGTTCCGCGCGACCTCGCCCCGCTCCGAGGAGTTCGAGGTCCTCGCCACCAGCATCCGCACCGCGATCGCCACCTTGACGGACGGAACGCCCGCTCCCGGCATCCGTCCCGTCTGACGCCTCGGAGCGGGACCGCGCCGCGTCACATTCGCGGCGGGAGCGGTGTCGTACCCGTGAGGGCCCCCGGCAAATCGCACCGCCGTGGGCCCGCTACCGGCGTACCCCGGACGGCTGGAAGTTCGCCGAGCGGGTCTACGAGGTCAGGTATCTGGACACCACCCCGCTGGCGGGCTCGGCGCCCGGCGGGGAGGACGGCGCGAGGGGCTGAGTCCCCTCGGGGCGGGGCCCCGGGTCAGCGGCCGGTAAACGCGGGCCAGGTCGGGTCAAGTCTGTGTCAGGTGACGGCCTTGCAATCGCGATCCGCGTTCGGGAAATCGCGCGGCGTCACCATGCTCGGTCTGGCGAGGTTTCCCGGGTTCCCGGCCGCGAGTCCGGCCGCTTCCCGGCGGCGCCCCGCGCACCCGACCTGGAGGCCCCATGACCCCGAAGCTCAGCGTCGTCGTCCCGTTCCACAACACCGAGGATTACCTGCGGGAATGCCTGGAGTCGCTGGCCGGGCAGACCTTCCGCGACCTCGAAGTGATCATGGTGGACGACGGGTCGACCGACAACGGCGCGGTGATCGCCAAGGACATGGGCGGGCGCGACCCGCGGTTCCGGCTGCTGACGCGCGGCAACGAGGGCCCGGGGCCGGCCCGCAACGCGGGCGTCCGCGAGGCCACCGGGACCTACCTCGCGTTCGCGGACGCCGACGACGTGGTCGACCGCGAGGCGTACGCGCGGCTCGTCGCGTCGCTGGAGCGGACCGGGTCCGACATCGCGTCGGGGAACGTCGAGCGCTTCGAGACCGGCCGGACCTGGCAGTCGGCCCTGCACGACGGCGTGTTCACCGAGGCGCGTTCGCGCACCCACGTGACCTCCTTCCCGCTGCTGGTCCGTGACCGGACACCGTGGAACAAGGTGTACCGGCGGGAGTTCTGGGACTACGCCGGGCTGGAGTTCCCGGCGGGCTTCTACGAGGACCCTCCCGTCACCGCCCGCGCCCACGCCCTGGCGGGGACCGTGGACGTCCTGCAGGAGACGGTCTACTACTGGCGCAAGCGTCCCGGGTCCATCACCGAGGACCGCTACACCTGGGACAACATCTCCCAGCGGATGCGCTCGGCGCGCGACCTGCGCGACGGGCTCGCCGACTACGCGCCGCAGCTGCTGGCCGCCTACGACGAGCACGTCCTGGTCGACATCGAGCTGCGGATCCTGCTGGAGGCCCTGCCCCGGACCGCCGACGAGCACCGCGGCGAGCTGCTGGAGATGGGCGCCGCGCTGGCGGAGGAGATCGCCGGCCGCGTCGTGAAGCGGTTCCCGTCGATCACCCGGCTCCAGCTCCACCTGCTGGGCCGGCGGATGCTCCCCGAGCTGATGGAGGTCCTGCGGTTCGTCCAGCTCGGCATGCCCGCGCAGACGCCGCGGGTTCGCCGCGGGCTGCGCGCCCGCTGGTACGCCGAGTACCCGTTCTTCGAGGACGGCGAGCGCGCCGTCCCGTCCCACGTGTACGACGTGACCGACGAGCTGACGCCGGTCGCCGCGATCGACCGGGCGACGTGGGTGGACGGGCGGCTGCGCCTAGAAGGGCACGCCTACATCCGCCACCTCGACTCCTCCACCGAGGACGGCTCGCGCATCCGGTTGTGGCTGCTGGCGTCCAATCGCCGCGGGCTGATGCGCGTCCCCGTCCGGCGGGTCCGGCGCCCGGACGTGACGGCGCGGTCCCGGCAGCCGGTGGTGTCCTACGACTGGTCCGGCTTCGTCGCCGAGATCGACCCGTCCAGCCTGCGGATCTTCGGGCGGTGGCGGGAGGTCGACTGGATCCCGTGCGTGGAGGTCATCAACCGGGGGGTGTGGCGGCGGCGGACCTTCGGGAACCCGAAGCTGACCTGCCTGCAGTGGCCGGACGAGCGCGAGTGCGCGCCGGGGGTGCTGGTCCAGGGCGTCGCGGGCCGGCACCGGTTCGTCGTCCAGGTGCGGCGGGCCGATGCCGTCATCACCGGCTGTCACGTGGAGGGCGGCGACCTCTGGCTGGAGGGCCGCTGCGACGCCCCGCTCGGCCTGGAGCCGCGGATCACCGCGACGCCCCGGGTGGGCCGCGCCACCGTCGCCGGGCCGGTCGAGACGGCCGCCGAGTTCGCCTGGGAGACCGGCGGCCGGACCGGCGGCGGCCCCGGCGGTTTCCGGGCCCGGCTGCCGCTGGCCGGCCTGGCCCGCCGCCCCGGCGACTGGGAGATCACGCTGCCCGGCGGGATCAGGCCGCATCTGGATCGCGGCGCCGCGGCCGCGTTCCCGGTCAAGGACGGCGAGGTGGAGGTCGCGCCGACCCGCCGGAACACGCTGCGGCTCGTCGTCCGCGAGCCGGTCCTGGCCGTCGACCGGGCGGCGTGGTCGCCGGGCGGCGCGCTCGACCTGGCCGGCTCCTGCTCGGACCCGGCGGGCCGCCCGGACGCGCTGGTGCTGCGCCGCCGCCGCTCGTGCGAGGAGCACACCGTCCCGCTGCACTGGGACGGCGACCGCTTCACCGCGTCCTTCTCCCCCTCCCGGATGCCGGTCCTCGGGATGTCGCGGCCGCTCGTCGCGGGCCGCTGGGACGTCCTGGCGACGCTCGGCGGGCGGGAGCGGCCGGTGGTGATCCGCCGCCACGCCCTGCGAGACCTGCCGGAGCCGCACGAGACCGGCCTGCACCGGGTGGACGTGCGCGCGCGCAAGACCGACCAGCTCCTCCTCAAAATCGAGACGGCGCTGGACGACGACGAGCGCGGGCCGTACGCGCAGAGCCGGCTCCGCTCGGGGTACTACCGGCGGCAACTGAACCTGCCCATGCGCGACCTCGCCCTCTTCGACGCCTACAAGGGCCGCCAGTACTCGTGCAACCCGCGCGGCATCTACGACGAGCTGCGCCGCCGCGAGACGGACCTGGAATGCGTCTGGGTCACCGAGAACGGCCAGTTCGGCAGGCCCACGGGGGCCCGGACCGTCCTGGCGGGCACGCGCGAGCACTACGAGGCGCTCGCCCGCGCGCGCTTCATCTTCGGCAACTGGTCGCAGAACGAGTGGTTCACCAAACGCGAGGACCAGACGTACGTGCAGTGCTGGCACGGCACCCCGCTCAAGAAGCTGGGTTACGACGTCAAGGAGATGCCCTTCAAACGCACGGAGGGCCTCAGCTGGATGGAGCACGACGTCCCGCAGTGGGATCTGCTCCTGGCACAGAACTCGTTCTCCGTGCCGCTGTTCCGGCGTGCGTTCGCCTATGAGGGCGAGATCCTCGAAAGCGGCTACCCCCGCAACGACATCCTCGCCAGCCCCCACCGCGAGGAGATCGCGGAGGCGGTGCGACGCCGGCTCGGCATCCCGCCGGACCGCACGGTCGTCCTCTACGCGCCGACCTGGCGCGACGACTTCCACCACGCGATCGGAAAGCGCGCGTTCCGCCTCGAACTCGACGTCGACCGGTTCAGGTCGGCCCTCGGCCGCGACCACACGCTGTTGCTGCGCACCCACTACCTGGTGACGGACCGGCCGGCCTGCCGGCCGGGCGACAGCGTCCTGGACGTGTCGGTCTATCCAGACATCTCCGAGCTGTTCCTCATCAGCGACGTGCTCGTCACCGACTACTCCTCCGCGATGTTCGACTTCGCCGTCACCGGCCGGCCGATGGTCTTCTTCACCTACGACCTGGAGCGCTACCGCGACCACGTGCGCGGCTTCTACTTCGACTTCGAGGCGGAGGCCCCCGGCCCGCTGCTCGGCACGTCCCAGGAGGTCATCGAGGCCCTGGCCGAGCCCGGCGCGCTCGACGCCGGGTTCCGCGCCGCCCGCGCCGCGTTCGCGGCCCGCTACTGCCCGCACGACGACGGGCGCGCCGCGTCCCGTGTCCTGGACCGCGTCCTGCGGGGCTCCGCCGGCCCGGCCGACCGCCACTGAGAACGGACACTGAGAACGGAGCCGCCCGTGCCGCCCACCGTCAGCGTCGTCGTCCCCTTCCGGGACGTCGGGGAGTACCTCGCCGAATGCCTGGACTCACTGTCCCGGCAGACCCTGCGCGACCTCGAAGTGATCATGGTGGACGACGGGTCGGCGGACGGCGGCGCGGCGCTCGCGCGCGAGGCCGCCGAGCGCGACGACCGGTTCGTCCTGATGCGCCGGGACGGCGCGGGGCCGGGCCCCGCCCGCAACGCGGGCATCGCCCGCGCCCGCGGCCGCTACCTCGCCTTCGCCGACGGCGACGACGCCCTGCCGCCCTACGCCTACGAGCTGCTGGTCGGAACGCTCGAGTCGACCGGGTCCGACCTCGCGGGCGGCAACGTCCTGCGCCTGGAGGGCGAACGCGTCCGGCAGTCGTGGGTGCACGCCGAGCCGTACGCGGCGACGGTGAAGGCCACCAACATCACCCGGTACCCCGTCCTGGTCCAGGACCTCACCGTCTGGAACAAGGTGTACCGGCGGTCGTTCTGGGACGCGCACCGGTTCGAGTTCCCCGCGATGCTCTACGAGGACCTGCCCGTCAGCATCGAGGCGCACGTGCGGGCGGCCGCCGTGGACGTGCTCGACGCCACCGTCTACTACTGGCGCCGCCGCCCCGGCTCGATCACCCAGAACCGGTACGACCTGGGCAACATCGCCGACCGGATGTGCTCGCTGGAGATGGTCCGCACCGTCCTCGGCGACCACGCGCCCGCGCTGCTGCCCGCCTACGACCGGCACGCGCTCGGCCGGGACGTCCGCGCGCTGATCGGCGCGCTGCCCGGCGCGTCCGAGGCCGACCGCGCCCGCCTGGTGGAGCGCGGCGCCGGGATCGTCGCGGCCACGACCCCGGCGGCGGTGGGCGGGCTGCCCGCCCTCACGCGGCTGGAGCTGCACCTGCTCCGCGAGCGGATGCTGCCGGAGCTGCTGGAACTGCTGCGCTTCGAGGAGGACGCGCCGCAGGACGTCCCGCTGGTGAGCCGCGGCAAGGTCCGGCAGCGCTGGTACGCCCGCTACCCGTTCTTCGGCGACGCCGAGCGCCGCGTCCCGGACGAGGTGTACGACGTCACCGCCGAGTTCCCGCTGTGGACGGAGGTCGACCGCCTCCACTGGGACGGCGGCGCGCTCGTCGTCGAGGGCCACGCGCACTTCGGCCGCCTCCCGGTCGAGTCGGCGGACGACTCGCGGATCCGGATATGGATGCGCGACGCCCGCACCGGCAAAGAGGTCAGGCTCCCGGTGGAGCGGACGCGCTGCCCCGAGGCCACGGCGCGGTCGGGCCAGTCGCGCGTGTCCTACGACTGGTCGGGGTTCCGCGTCCGCGTCGAGCCGGAGGCCCTCCAGGACGGCGGCGAGTGGCCGGCGGCGACCTGGGAGCTGCACGCCGAGGTGACCACGGCGGGGCGCCGCGCCGCCCAGCGGCTCACCTCGGCCGCGCCCGCCGTCAACTGGGCCGCCGCGCGGCAGGTCGACGAGCACGTCGTGATCCAGCCGGCGGCCGGGGACGGGTTCGCCGTCCACGTCAAGCACATCAAGGCCGTCGTCACCGGCTACCGGGCGGCCGGCGCGTCGATCGAGCTGACCGGCTGGACGCGGCGCGCCCTCGGCGCCGGCGCCGCCCTCGTCGCCGCGCGCCGGCACGGCGGCGCCGAGGTCCGCGGCGAGGTCACCCTGCGTCCGGCGACGACACTGCGCACCGGGACCGGCACGGGCTTCGACTTCACCGCCACCCTCCCGCTGGAGGAGCTGATCTCCGCGGCCGGGGGACGCGGCGGCGCGCACCTGCGCGACGTCATCGACTGGGACGTGCGCCTCACCGGCACGGGCGGGCCGCTCCGCCTGACCGTGGCCCGCAACCTCGCCGGGGCGCGCTTCGCCTCCGGCGACCGGGAGTTCGCCCTGACCCGCACCGCCTACGGCAACCTGCGCGGCGTCGAGCGCGGCCGCCGTCCCGTCGTCACGTCTGCCGCGTGGGACGCCGAGGACCGGCTCACCCTGGCCGGCGACATGGCCGGCGACAGCGCCGGTGAGGGGGCCGGGCCCGGCGACCGCCCCGGCCACCTGGTGCTGCGGCGCCGCCGGTCAGGCGACCGGCACCGCGTCCCGCTCACCTGGGCGGAGGACCGCTTCACGGCCGTCCTCGCGCCGGGGGCGATGCCGCTGTTCGGCGAGCGGGTCCCGCTGGCCGGCGGGACCTGGGAACTCCTCACCCCGGACGGCGCCGCCGTCGTGCTGGAACGCGCGATGATCTCCCGGCTGCCCGCCCGGCGCCCGGTGGGCGTCCACGAGTTCGAGGTCGGCGTCCACCAGGTCGACGCGCTGCTCCTGCGCGCCCGCACCGCCCTCGGCGACGACGAGCGCGGCCGCCACGCGCAGCGGATCCTGCGCGAACGCGACTATCCCGTCTACCTGCGCAGCCCCCTGACGGAACTCGCCGTCTTCGACAGCTATGGCGCGTCCCAGTACAGCTGCAATCCACGCGCCGTCTACGAGGAGCTGACGCGGAGCCACCCCGACCTCGAATGCGTCTGGATCTCCAAGGACGGCCAGTTCACCCCAGAGGGCGACGCGAGAACCGTCCTGGCGGGAACCCGCGAGCACTACAGGACGCTCGCCCGCGCACGCTACATCGTCACCAACTACGGCCTCCCGCCCTGGTTCACCAAGCGGCCCGACCAGAGATACCTGCAGACCTGGCACGGCACTCCGCTGAAGCGCATCGCGCACGACCTCAAGGAGATGCCCTACCGGCGTGTGGAGAAGCTCGACTGGATGGAGCACGAGGTCCCCCGCTGGGACGTCCTCCTGTCCCCGAACCCGTTCACCACCGAGGTCATGCGCAAGGCGTTCCGGTACGACGGGGAAATCCTCGAATCGGGGTATCCGCGCAACGACCTGCTGACCACTCCGGACTTCTCCCGCGCCTGTGCCCGCATCCGCAAGCGGCTGGGCATCCCCAAGAAGAAGAAAGTCGTCCTGTACGCCCCGACCTGGCGCGACGACCTGCACCACTCCCCCGGCAGGCGCGGCTTCTCCCTAGAACTCGACGTGGAGACCCTGCGCCGTGTCCTGGGCAAGGACCACGTCCTGCTCGTCCGGACCCACTACCTCGTCAACGACCGTCCCCACCATCCCGAGAACGCCTTCGTGATGGACGTGTCCCGCTATCCCGACATCGCCGAGTTGTACCTCGCGGCCGACGTCCTGGTCACCGACTACTCCTCCGCCATGTTCGACTACGCGTGCACGGGCCGTCCCATGGTCTTCTACACCTACGACCTGGAGCGCTACCGCGACCACGTGCGCGGGTTCTCCCTCGACTTCGAGGCCGAGGCGCCCGGTCCCCTTCTCACCTCGTCCGGCGAGGTAGCCGAGGCCCTGCGCGCGATCGACGACGTCCAGGACCGCTACGTGGACGCCTACGACAGGTTCTTCGACACCTACTGTCCCCACGACGACGGCCAGGCGTCCGCCAGGGCGATCGCCCGCCTCCTTCCCTAAGGCGGCCGCATTTCCCCGGAGGATGTGCGTACTGGACGACGATAAGTGCCCCTATTGTCAGCAACAATGCCCTTTCGCGCCCTCTTCGCCTCTCGCACTGTCCGGCGGATATTGATCTCCCTTAACTTGATCCACATCCCATTTCCGGCAGAAAGGGAGTGACGCCATGCGCAACCTCAAAACGATCTTGGCGGCCTGCGGATCGGTGCTCGCCATCGCCCTGACCTGCGCTTCACCGGCGCGGGCCGCCGCGTCCCCCGCCATCATCGGCGGCACGCAGGCCACGGTCCCCTACTCGTTCATGGTCTCGATCCAGGACGCCGAGACGCACTTCTGCGGCGGCAGTCTCGTCTCGCCGACCTGGGTGGTCACCGCGTGGCACTGCGTCGACGGCCATGTGCCCGCCGACCTCAGGCTGCGCGTCGGCGGCCTGAAATGGGCCACCGAGGGCAAGGCGCGGGGAGTCGCGGAGATCGTCCGGCACCCGCAGGGCTCGGGCACCGAGAACGACATCGCGCTCCTCAAGCTCGACCAGCCGGTGACCAACACGCCCGTCCGGATCGGCGCCCGCCCGGCCGACGGGACTCCGGACCGGCTCATCGGCTGGGGATGCACGACCCCGGGACAGGCGTTCTGCACCCCGCCCGACTCGCTCCGCCAACTCGACTCGGCGATCCGTCCGGCGACCCTCTGCGACTCCCCCAACGCCCCGGACCCGGCCAAGGAGTTCTGTACCGGCAACCCCGCCACCCAGACGGGTCCCTGCCGCGGCGACTCCGGCGGACCGCTGCTGATCGCCGGACCCGCCGGCTGGCGGCTGATCGGGGCGTTCAGCCGGATGAACGAGATCTTCTGCTCGGACGGCAAGGGCATCTACACCGACGTCACCGCCCACCGCCCCTGGATCGAGACCATCACGGGCCCACTCCCCTAACCCGCGGGAACGCCACCCCCGGCCGCCGGTCGCACGCACCCACCCCGCGCCCCGACAGCGCCCGGCGGCCCTTCAGTCCGGGGAGAGCAGGACGGCCACGAGAACGCCTAGGGACCGTCTCTGGGCGTTTGACGTTCTGGTCCTCGGTGTCGGGTCGGATGATGCGGCTCACGCCCCGGTGATCTGGACCAGGATGGTGCCGTTCTGGGTGGTGAGGCCGCCGGGGGCCAGGCATTGCAGGGGGTTGACCAGGGGATAGGCCCAGGTGATGGCGGCCGCGGCGCCGGTGAACTCGCCTGCGGTGACGGTACCGGTGGCGATGTTCTGCACGATGCCGCCGGTCGCGGTCAGTTCGCTGACCAGGCCCGTGAGGGTGGAGGTCTGGCCGTTGTTCCAGTGGATGGTGAGCTGGCCGCCACCGGCGGGGTTGGCTTCGACGTAATTGCAGGCGGCGTTCGGGACGCTGTAGGAGAAGGGGCCGCCGGTGTTGATGCCGGTGATGGTGGAGTCGGTGGAGGTGCAGGAGGTGATGGTGTCGGTCTCGTCCACGGTGACGGTCTGGGGAGTGAGGGTGAGGCCGGGGGTGTAGGTGACGTGGGTGGTGCCGGTGCAGGTGGTGGACGAGGCGGCGTGGGCGGCCGGAGCGGGCAGCAGCGCGGCCGCGGCCACCATCGCGGCGAGCGCGGCGGCCCGCCGGGTGAGGCGGGTGCGGCGGGCCGATCGGGTGGGGGTCATGTGGTCCTGCCTTCCTTCTCGGACTGGTCACGGTCGTGCCGGGGCAAGGTCGCAGGGCCCGGATCCGCCGGTCCGGCGGGGGCCACCCGGACGAGGGCGACCCGGGTGGGAACGCTCATGGCACCGGGTGGCCCCGGCGGCGGGCCGGGGACCACCTGGTCAGGGCTCGGGGGTCGATCCATCAATCTGCGGGCTCTGTCGGGACGGGGCACGGTTCATAACCGAAACGGATCATTCGCCTACCGTGAGCAATACGGCCAGGTTCCACGCCGTCCCGCATGAACACCAGGGGACCTACGTCCTGCGCGACTCGGGACCGGTGTCCCCTATGCGGGCCAACCGGACCGCCTCCACCTCCAAGAGACGCCCCTACCTGCGGTTACACCCGATGCCGGGGACCCGCTGGCGGGTTGAGCGCCACAGCGGCCCCGGCCGCAAGGTCCTGGCCGCTTACGGTCTGCCGACCGCCTGTCACCAGATCTACGTACCGCTAGCAATCCCCTAGAAACACAGAAGGCCCCTCCACGGAGGGGCCTTCTGACAGGGGCCAGCAGCTCACAGCTCGTACTGCCCAGCCTTCACTTCAGCCAGCAAGCCGGCCAGGCTCTCACGCGGTAGCGAGTAAGCAGGCCCCTCGGGGTCCTGCGAGTCACGCAGGCCGACGCGTCCGTCTAGGCGAGCCAGCTCCACACAAGCTCCGTTAACGCTTCCCTCACCGTAGGTCATCGACTTACGCCACTCGGTCATCTGAACTCCTCCGCAATCTGTTCGAGCAGGGCTGGAGCTCGAACGCTTCGGGCAATGCCCGCCGGTCTCGAATTCTCCAGGTCAGGGCGGTGCTACCGCCAGGCGGTTAAGGTCGGTGCATGACCCAGAACCTCGAAGTACACGTCACGGCCGGTAGCCGTGAAGAGGCGGAGAAGGTGGCCCAGGCCGCGGTCGAGGGGCGACTCGCGGCCTGTGCGCAAATCAGCGGTCCGATCGCGTCCACCTATTGGTGGCAAGGCAAGGTGGAGAAGGACGAGGAGTTCTCGGTCGTGCTGAAGACGACCAGCGCGCGTCTCGACGACCTCATAGCCGCGATCAAGGCCGTCCACTCGTACGACACCCCCGAGATCGTGGCGGTGCCGATCGTCGGCGGGCTCGGGGACTATCTCACGTGGATCAAAGAAGAGACGGAGGCCCCGTCGTCGGCCGGCTAGCCGCGTACTCGGTACGGAACTGCACGGCCACGGACACGGTGGAACCCGCGAACTCGTCGACGACCTGGTCCAGGCGGTCCCACCCAGTAGGTCGCCATGGCTGTAGCCCCTTCGAAGGCCGCGAGAGGAAGACAAATCCAGCAGTGCCGTCAGTCTCATTGCCGACGCAATAAAGGATGCCCCAAACACACGGAAGACCCCTCCGCGGAGGGGTCTTCTCAAGCTGACCGGGGGTCAGCAGCTTCCTTCTTTCCGGCTACAGCTCATGCTCCCCGGCCTTGATCTGTGAAAGGAGGTCAGCCAGGTGGTCTCGGCCAACCATGAGCTTGGGCCCCTCTGGGTCTGTGGAGTCTCGCAACCCCACCTCCCGACCCAGGTCGGCTACCTCAACACAGTTGTTACCAGATGAGTCGCTGTAGCTGCTCTTGCGCCACATCAGAACGCCTCCATTCTTCTCTGAATCAGTGCTCTAGAGGACCTTACGTTAAGCGCCGCGTCTCCGATACGTGACCAGCGCACGTCATACTGATGCACAGCCTGCGGCGCCTGCTCAAGGCGCCCTCCTCCGCACGACTCAAGGTAGGCCACCTGTCCCTCTGGGACTGTGGTCACCAGGAAGGCACCTTCTAGCCCAAGGTGGAAACCCTCCTCTGTGGGCACGACCCTGATCGATACGCCGGGACGCTCCCCCACCTCTAGGAGGTGCCCTAGCTGCGCCCGCATCACCTTCGGACCTCCGATGGGGGCCTCTAGCACCCACTCCGCCAGGAGCACCCGCAACTCCGGGGCCACTCGCCGGTCCAGAATCTCCTGCCGGGCCATGCGACTCCGCACGGCGGCGTCCACATCGCTCACCATCTGCCCCTCTTCCAGAAGGGTCCGCGCGTACTCGGGGGTCTGGAGCAGTCCGGGTACTAGCGCGAGTTCGTAGATCTTGAGCACCCGGGCCCTGACCTCGAACGCCAAGTGGCTCCGGAACCAGTCCGGAGAGTGCCCGGCGCGGGCATATCGGACCAACCTTCGGAAATGCTCACCAAGGCGAAAGTGTAGGTCGATACGCTCCGCATGATCCAGGTTCATCCGGTGCGTTGGCCGCGCATGCTCGATGTTCGATACCACGGCCTTTGTGGTCTGCATAATGCTTCCCATCTGAGACAGTGAGAGTCCTTCGCGTTCGCGCCAAAAGCGCAGCTCAACCGCAACCCAGTGCCACATGTCCTCGTCTGCGGTCAGTGACACTACGGGGGCCATCGGTCACACTCCCGGGGGTATCGAGGTATCGGGCTGCCAACGATACGCGACGTCTACAGCGCTCGCGCGTAACTCTATATCTCGCGCCACACTTCGAGCGAGGAGGCCACCGCGTGCAGATCAAGACAAATGCCACCAATGTGCTGGAATGGTCCGCGCCGGCTACCACAAAGCTGCCCGGAAAGTTTCGACGCACCCTGGCCGACCGGCTCGATCAGCTCGGCCTCACGTCTCAGGTAGACCCGGGAAAGATCGAGGATGTCTGCTCGATCGCTACCGAGCTGGCGACCAACGCGGTCGACGAGACGGCGGACAAGGTGGTGACAGTCCGCGCCGTCTTCAGCGAAATTGACGTCTGGGTAGGCGTGTGGGACAGCTCGGAGAACATGCCAGCGGCGAAGTTCCCCATGCCCCAACTGGACGCGATCGACGCAATGCCCGACGAGGCGGGCACCGAGGGCCTTCCCAGCTTCCGCGGGTTTGGGCTCCCTCTCGTATTGATGCTCGCGAAAGAACTCAAGGTCGAGCACACGCCGCCAGTCGGAAAGTGGGTCTGGGCTCGTATCGAGTTCTAAGCCCACCGGCCCCTACCGCCCTTTTCGTTGAGAGAAGTATCAGCCGCGGGCTTACCCGCAGCCTGGATCACTCTCGGATCGTGGATTGCCACAGATGGGAGAGCAAGCTTGAGCGCTGTTAGCCGGACCGTCCTTCTTCTGGGCGCTCTGTGCCTGACTGCGGCCCCCGGTAGCATAAGGATGGTCGCCACCAGCGAAGCTGTGCGGCGTTTGGGCATCTCGCGTAAGACGCTCATAGCCTGGGCCGAGGCAGGTTGGCTGCGCTTCGAGAGAAGCGGTAGGGGCCGCGCGGGCGGTCGGTGCTACCACGTTGCCGATGTCGAAGTACTGGAAGCGCTACGCCACCGCCTCAACCAGGCTTTAACCATAGATCTTCTTGTCATGCATCAACCGCGTGCAGGCCGAAACGCGGAGAGACAAAACAAGATCGAGGTGACGGCCGAGCAGCTGAAGGAGCTGCTTCAGGCCATGCTTGGCGACGTCATACGGCTGGCCGGCTGGGGCACCGTCGCGGCGGAGAGACTCCAGGTACACGCAGCCGAGGCGGCGGAAGCCGCTGTCGGGCAGCTGGAAGAGCCGTCCGCTCCAGCCTTCCCCAACACCACGCCGGAGGATTAGGAATAGCAATCGTCGCGCCGGGCATTGCCCCACGTCTTCACCTCACCATCGGAGAAGTCATGAAGCTGACCTATGCGATCTGGAACCTATTGGAAGGTGGCATCGACGGCGGCAGCGACGCCAGGCTCCGCCGACAGATGACGTTGCTCGCCTCGTACTCGCCGACGGCCGTCGGATTGCAGGAATGCACGTACTGGGATCGGAACCACTTCCGCACCTTCCACTTGGTCGAGCAGTTGCTGGGCATGCGGGGCTTCCTTCGCCCGAGCGCGCATCACGGCTGCCATTTGGCGATCTTCGTCCGTGAAGACGACGGTCTGAAAGTGATCGAGCAGCGACACGAACACGGGCACCCGTACTGGCACGGCGTCGCCCGCATC
This sequence comes from Actinomadura roseirufa, assembly GCF_900659635.1. Lineage (GTDB taxonomy): Bacteria > Actinomycetota > Actinomycetes > Streptosporangiales > Streptosporangiaceae > Spirillospora > Spirillospora roseirufa. The sequence goes on from NZ_CAACVB010000157.1 coordinate 18,456, forward strand.
GTCGTGCAAACGGACGGGCAGCCGTATCCCCTGCAACTGGCCAGCATCCACCTGGCCCCTTCCAGTCCGGTGATCCGGCTCGCCGAGGCCGAGGCGCTCGGCCTGATCGCCAAGGAATACCCCGCCATCATCGGCGGAGACTTCAACGCCCTCCCGGTCGGTGACCCCGTACCTCACGCGCCTGCGGGACGCTCACGGCGCAAGCTCGACCGCCGTCCCGCCCAAGCGCTCGAAGAATCCGGATTCCTCGACGTCGGCGCACACCTGAGCGACACCACTCCCACGGTCGGGCACGACAGCGAACTGCCCTACCGCTGCGACCGGGTCTACACCACCCTGCCGGTCGGCACGATCACCGGCCACCGAGTCATCACCAGCGCGGACGGCGAGTCCGACCACAGACCCGTCATCGCCGAATTCGACCTCACCCGCGCCGCATAAGAAGTTGTTTCGTTTGGTGTGGTCGATAGTGTTTCGGCGTGACGATGGTGGAGCGTCTGGTTCCGGACGAGCTGTGGGAGTTGTTCCAGCGGGTGGTGCCACCTGCGCCGACGCGTCCGCAGGGTGGTGGGCGGCGTCGTGCCGGGGATCGCGAGGTGCTGGCGGCG
>NZ_CAACVB010000158.1 GCF_900659635.1 Actinomadura roseirufa
GCCACCGGCACGGGGTGCGGCGTCGCCCGCGGCGTGACGCGCACGCGGGCCACCCGCCGGCCGTCCATCCGGGCCACCGCGAGAAGGCGGCCCGCGGCCGGCACCGAGTCGCCCTCGGCGGGCACGCGGCCGAGCGCCGCCATGATGTGGCCGGCGACCGTCTCGTAGGGCCCGGCGGGCAGCCGGATCCCGGTCTCGGCGGCGAAGTCGTCCAGGTTGAGCAGGCCGTCGACCTCGACCACTCCGCCGTGCAGGCGCCGCGCCTGCGCGTCCTGGACATCATATTCATCGCGTATGTCCCCGATGAGCTCCTCCAGGAGGTCCTCCAGCGTGACGATCCCGGCGACGCCGCCGTACTCGTCCATGACGATCGCCAGATGGCAGCCCTCCCCGCGCATCTCCGACAGCGCCGGGAGCACCCGCTTGGAGGCCGGCAGGAACTTCACCGGCCGCACCAGGGTCCCCACCGGGACGCCTCCGTCGCGCTCCTCCGGCGCCAGCAGGTCCCGGATGTGCACGAACCCGATGACCTCGTCGTGGGAGCCGCGGCAGACGGGGAAGCGCGAATGCGGGCTGCCCGCCGCCACCCGCGCCGCGGCGGGCAGCGGCAGTTCCGCGTCCAGGAACTCCACCTCCGTGCGCGGCACGAGGACCTCGCGCAGCGGCCGCTCCCCCGCCGCGAACACCTCCCCGATCAGCGTCCGCTCGTCCGCGGTGAGCTGGGTGTTCGACGCGACGAGCGCGCGCATCCGCTCCGCGCTGGGCTCCTCGCGGAGCGCGCGCGGGTCGCCGCCCGACAGCCGCACCGCCAGATCACCCGCACGGGCCAATGCCCTGACCAGCGCCCGGACGAGCGGCCCGGGAGGCCCGGACGGCTCACGGGAGCGCACCCGGTCCGCGGGCGACGTCCGGTCCATGCGTTGAGCCTTCCCCGCTCGGCGTTCCGGATAGCCTTGACGGCACCCCGCCGCATCCACCGTGTCATCTGGAGGTCCGTTCGTGAAGCTGCTCTTCACGCACGGGGTCCTCGGCCGTCTGGAGCCTGCTTCGGCCTAGTGTCGTTCGGACAGTGTCTGCGCAGGTAGAGGCCGCGTTTCGGTCACCTCAGACTTCGGCCTGCTGGAGTCCTGTGGAGCCCCACTAGACCCCATCCGTGGGGATCGAGTGGGGAGCATGGGGCCGGTGCTGGGCAGTCCGTGCTCGCTCACCCTGTCCGCCGGAGGCGCAGCCCTTGACGTGGGGTGGCCCTACGTTCAACTATCGAGCGGGACGGTCAACTTCGTTCAACTCACAGGCAGGAGGCTCGATCATGCTTCTAGTGTTCCTGGGCAAGGAGACGACCAGCGGCCAAAGCCCCACGCTCTACGCGACCGACCGAGACTCGTACGTCGTACAGGGCTGGATCGTCACCGATCCCGACACACTTGCACTACTGGACCTGCCTCAAGGCGAAACGACCGTCGAAGTACCACCGAGACTCATGACTCACTTGGCCAAGGACGGCCTAAGCGGAGAGGTCGCTAACGCCGTACCGCCGATCGTCCACATCAACGAGAAGGGGAACTACATCATTCAAGGGAGTGTCGTCAGCGACGCGGCGACTCTGGCGCAAATGGATATACCCGACCATGAGACCTGTGTGGAAGTCCCCAAGAAAGTCATGGCTCTTCTAGGCTGAGGTACATGCAACCAATCGAGTATCAGCAATTTGAGAACATGCTTCGCAGTGCAAAACGAGCATGGCACCTAGAGTTGCGCGACACGTACAACGTTGAGTTCGAGAAAGCCCCACTGGATAGATGGCTTCGGGGCGAGCCGGACGACTTCGCGTGGCTGGACGACTGGCTAAGGTTTATTCGAGAGCTCACAGTAAGCGGCGTGTCGGTAGAACGACTTCGAGTTGTGAGCGAGCCCCACACGGATTACACGCGATGGAGTCTCGCGGTAACGCGCCTTAATGTTGCCGCCGGGGAGGAAGTTCGATACCTCCCCCGCCAGAACACCAATGACCTCTCGTTCCCAGAAGAGGATTGTTGGCTCCTGGGCGAAGATACCCTGATCCTTAGCCTCTTTAAGCCAGATGGCGGCTCGGCTGGATTCGCCGTCGAACCTGACCCTCAAAAAGTCGCGCGCTATCGCGCACTGCGGGATGCAGCGTGGCCCCGAGGCGTTCCATACGGCGATTACCTGAGCCGATAGCCTCTCCACGTGTCCAGCCCTGCTCGGCAAGCCCGAGAAGCACTAGGTGCCCGCCTGAGGGATCTCCGCAAGGACGCACAGCTAACAGGTAGGGCGCTCGCCTCAAGGGCCGGATGGCACTATTCGCTTGTTTCTAAGATTGAACATGGCGCCATCAACATCTCCGAAGAACACGTTCGCGCATGGTGTAGTGCCTGTCGAGTCGACGAGGAAGCAGCCGACCTGATAGCCGCTGTGCGCTCCATTGACACCATGTTCGTAGAATGGCGAAGACAGCTAAAGTCTGGGACCAAGCGTCGACAGAACGCGAGCATTAAATTTGAAGCAGAAACAAAATTCTTCCGAGTTTTTGAGCCTTTGATGATTCCCGGCCTCCTGCAAACCGCAGAGTATGCCGAGGCCATGCTTGCGATGACGGTGGATTTTCATGGTCTTCCAGATGACATAGAGGCCGGGGTTCAAGCGCGACTTGAGCGACAGCAAATCCTCTACCGCGGTGACCGCAAGTTCCACATGGTGATCACTCAAAGTGCACTTACGCTTGGCATTGTTGAGGCTGACGTAGTGGGTGGTCAATTGGATCGACTGCTCGCCCTGTCGTCACTCTCTCGCCTGCATTTGGGGATAATTCCCACACGAGCAAAACACAGGTTCTTTCCTCTTCATGGTTTCTGGATACTGGATGACCGTGAGGTTCTGTTTGAAAGTATCTCGGCGGAGGTGAAGCTAACTCAGCCGCAGGAGGTCGCCATCTATGCCAAGGCTTTTGAACGGTTGGCGGCCTCCGCTGTCTACGGCCGAGAGGCTCGAACTTTCATCACCAAGGCTACTGAGGACCTAGCAAACGAAGTGATCTAGTTCAACATCGTTCAACATCATGGACTCCATCTGCCTGAGGCTCCTACCGTCCAAGGCATGAGTTCTGACGCGTCGAGACACGCGAGAGCTACCGCTGACCAGCCGATGCCTGCGAGCGAGCGTCGTGCGTTCCTGACCACTCTTGATAGGGCTGTGCGTGAGCACGGTGGGATGTCGTGTGGCGTGGTTCCGCACGATGGCACGCCGGTGTTGCATGTGATCAACGCCAAGCTTCCGAGCAGGTTTACGGAGGTTGGGGCGGACTATGCCGACGGTGCTTGGTGGTTCACCTGGGCCAGCACAGGTGACACGATCGGGCCGGTTGGCGACCTCCGTGGAGTCGCCGATGTGGTTGCGCGTGAGGTCGGTGCCCACATGCAGGTGCGTCCGTGATGGTGGACGTGGGGGACCTGCCGCGAATGGCCGGGATGCTTCTTTCCTTCGGGCTGGTGTGCGTAGCTTTCGGCGTGGCCTGCGGCTACGTGCTCATGCCGGGCGTGGTGCGCCGGTGCCGGCGCTTTGTTCGGGGGTCGCGCCGATGAAAGTCGTGACGGCCGGTGAGGTGACCGCTGCCCTGGAGATCACACGAGCGGCCTATCAGGAGGCGATGACCCGCGCCGGGATGCTGGCAGGAAAAATCGCCGAGGTTCACGCCTACGCCGAGTCACAGCTTGCCGAGGTGGCCGAACAGGACGACGACGCCGACCCCGGCAGTTAACGCCCCCGGGCAGTGGTGGCGGGTACGTTCGGCCCACTACACCGCCGCCGTCGCCCGGAGGACCAAAGCTCGGCAACCAGCCGAGCTCGCACCTTCAGGAGGTAGCGAAATGATCACTGTTCCGGAGAGGACGGCACAGGCCGTCAAGGACCCCCGCGAGTTAGTAGCGCCCGAGGTTTTCGGCCTGCTGGTCGAAGACATCATGCGCTACAACCATGTCACCCGTGCCTACGCCGAGCGTCTGATGGGGCAGGCGCTCGTGTTCCTCAAGGCTCACGCCGACCTGATCAAGGCCGCCACCAAGGACCCAGCGGACTGGGTGAGGATCGTTCCCTCGGTACCGGTGGATGAGGGCTGGCACGCCTTCCTCAAGCGCACCAAGCCCTACTTCGACTTCGGCATGGAACACGCCGGGGCCTACCTGCACCACGTGCCGGTGGTGGACGCCGACATTCTGTCGGGCGCAGCGCTGGAGCGGACCGTCCCGATCCTGCGCGCCACGGGCTACTACGTGGACATGGAATTCTGGGAGGCCGGTGCCGGGGCGGGCTGCTGCCCGCCGGAGTGCAGCACCATCGGCAACTGACGAAGGGCGCAGATGCGCGACCAGTGGACCCGTCTACCGGAAGCGGTCCGGTCGGCCATCACCGGACGAACCGGCGCGGTCCGCAGCGTCCGGGCGGTTCCCGGCGGCAGTAACGCCGACTTGGCTGCCACTGTGACCGGCTCGGCCGGGCCATCGTTCGTCAAGGCCGCTCGGAAGACCTCGCGGGGCCAGGACGGTCCACGAGTCCGCGCGCTGCGCAGGGAAGCCACGATCAACCCTGTCGTTCCCGAGTTCGCCCCCCGGCTTCTGTGGACCGTGGAAGCCGGGGGGTGGCTCGCGGTGGGTTTCGAGCACGTCCAAGGCCGCCATGCCGACTACTCGCCCGGTTCCCCTGACCTGGCGACTTTGGCGAAGACGGTTTATCAACTTCAAGGCACGCCATGCCCGGATGCGGTCGTGATGCGAGTGGAACGCCGTTGGGAGCATCTCGTACCGGATGTGGCTCCGATGGCCGGTGACGCCCTTCTGCACACCGACCTCAACCCTCACAATCTACTGATCACCCCAGAACGCCGCGCCTACGTGGTGGATTGGGGGTTCGCGTCCCGGGGCGCGCCCTGGGTAGAGATCGGCCAGATCATCCCCTGGTTGATCCACGCCGGGCACACCCCCGCCGACGCCGAACGATGGGCGGTCCAGTTCCTCGCTTGGACAAGCGCCCCCCCTGAGGCGCTCGACCTGTACACGCGAGCATCGGCTGAACGCTGGAGGCGACGCGCCGCAGCTAATCCAGACGCAGAGCCTCCGGCCAATCTGCCCATTGCCGAGCAGTGGGCAGAGCACCGTATCGCACGCGCCTTGTAGGAAACCAACAGCGCCCGCGCCCTCCGGCGGCTCCAGCTCGCCCCGGCCGAGGCCACTTGCCGGGCAAGTTGTTGTCGCACTCCCACACAAACGGCTAGTGGCTTGAGGCGCTGGCGGGTCGATCGTCTTGGACGTAGTGTGATCTTGCCTTCAGTGGCGCTAGTGGTGGACGGGCGGTCAGCCCGAAGCGGGGAGCGTGGGAACTGTTCAGGTTCAAGCCGATCAGCCGGACCGAAGCGGACCGGCGTGCCAGCATAGTCAGCAAGACCAAGAAGGCCGTCGAGCCCCGTTTGCCGGTCAGTTGGGGAGTTCGCCCCAGAGATAAGCCTTGCCGAACGTGCCGACGGTTCATCTATGACGCACGCAATCGGCAGCTCTACTGTGCTGATTGCCTGGCAGATCGCACCCGAGTAAACGATCGAGAACGCAAGCAAGCCAAACGGGAAGCGAAAAGGCCATGCAAGCAGTGTGAGTGTTGGGGCGAAAATGCGTCATGCACCTACGAGGTAGGGTGCCGGGAATGCTGCACTTGCAAATTTACCTATCTTCCGAGGTTTGCCGCTCCGGTCGCTTATAAAATTCCGGCGCCCGAACTGTCGGAGCGGGAAAGTCGGGAGGCGGAGGAGGAAGCGGGCGCACGCCGTGCTGTGCGGATCCAAGCGTTCCCCGACTCAGTTGTCGAGGGTGTGAGTGTCGATGATCTACCGCGCCGCCCTCGGAGGAACGATGACGACGAAGGGTCGCCGGATGTTAATCGGCGAACCGCGCAAACCTGGAGTGAACGGGTGCTCGGCGAATTCGCTCAGCAGTACAAGGCGGATGACGGGCGCGGGTACGGCACCGAGACACAGTCAGCAATGCGGGATCGCAATCCCGACGAGGGACAGACCGAACCCGACGTCTATGACAGATACGACCCGGAACGCTGCTGGCGTGACTGGAGAGCGAAAGCCTTCCTGGCCAGCTACCCGGACTGGTGGGCCATGGACTCAGGGGCACGGGGAGGTGTGTTCTACCCGTTCGGGCGGCCCACACCACGGCCCGCGCGGTACAACGACATGGACGCCTTGATGGGCTAGCGCAACCTCCGGTGCTGCCCGGAGCCCGGCTCCGTCGCCGCCCTGTGCCCTGTGTCCGCTTCTCACCTAGAGGGGGAGGGGGGAAGGGGGGTGGGGGCACCGGGCGGCGAAGACGCCCAAGACTGTTAGGGGCCCAGAGGGCCCGATAGCCATAGTCTTGGGCTTCGGAGCCCAAGCGGAGAAGCCCAGTCAGACAGTAAGGGTTGGCCGGGTACAGGAGGCCAGCCCGATAGTTACAGAGAGGGCGGAAGCCTCCGGGCTGGAGCCCTACGGCTTCCTTCTTCTTTCTAGCGGCCTACCTCCGGCCGCTAGTAACTACTTCTCTACTTCTTTCTAGTACGTCCGGCTGAAGCAACAGCCGGCCTCGGAGGCTCACCGCCTCCCGGTGAGCTTCCTTCTGTCTTCCGTAGTCTGTTTCTGCGGAACGTTGAACCTGCCACGTTCACGACCTCACCACCGTTGCCGGTGGTGTATCCGGCCCCGGCCGGGGCTCTTGGTTGCTGTGGCAGGTTCCCAAGGGCCCTAGCTGGGGCCCTTTTTTCGTTTCCAGGGTCGGTCCCGATGGACCGACCCTTTGTTATGTGAGGAGTCACCGAGATGGAGACTGCACCAACCCCGCAAACCGTCGCTCACGCCTCGGAGGTCTACGCCCTCCGAGCACAGGTCGAGTGCCTGGCTGCCGAGGTCGTCAAGTACAAGGCACTGATGCGCAAGTCCGAGAAACGCGCCAAGCGCACTTGGCGCGAACTGCAAAAGGAGCGAGAGAACAGCCTTGCTCTCGCCCAGTTGGTCAGGGCTCTGGCCAGTACCCCCGGAACCGAATCGGAGAACCATGAACGAGCAGACGCCGTCCACCTTGCCATCAGGGCCGCCAGAAGCGCCCGTAAGCCTCTCGACGGGCATCGGTGAACCCATGACACTCGGAACGCTTGAAACGGGCTCTGGTGAGCCCTCGGAGCGTGCTGGAGTTCTTTCCCTCGAACCCGGAGGTGGCCCGGGGCCGGCTGTTGCTTCGGATCCTTCGGACCAGGGTGCCCCAAGTGATGAGCCGCTCGCAGAGCCGGAACGCGACTGGGCCGCTGAACTGGAAACCGCCACAGCCGAGCGAGACGAGATGCAAGACCAGGCCGCTGACCTCAAGGCCCAGAACACCGATCTGCGGGAACGGCTTCTCTCTCTCACAATCGAAAACGTCAAACAAAAGGAAAAGCGCATTCTGCATGAGAGCGTTATTTCCATGCTCGACATGTCCCGTCTCGTCGATGACGACGGGTTGCCGAACAGGGATGCCATCACGGCAATAGTCCGCCAGTTCGGTGGTGACCCCAAAAGGTTTGTGGCAACAGCCGCCGAACTCGGCATAGGCGCCACTAGCGCCTACCCCCAACCTCCCGAGGGATTCGGGTACTCCAACCGGCATCCCTACGGAAACCCGCGTCCAGGGACGTCCAGTCACAAGTTGGATGCCCGCAACCGCGACCGTTAGCAAGGAGAAACGACTATGGCTATTTCACCGACCCCCACCTACACCAACGATGGCACCCGCGAGTATGTGCCAGCCGTCTGGAATGAAGCGCTACTTGAAGAGTTGGACCCTCAGCTTGCCTTCGCCTCCCCGCTGGTCTGCAACCGAAACTATGAGGGGGATATCCGAGGCCGCGGTGACACGGTGGTGATCAACGGCATCGTTTCCCCGGACGTCGGCAAATACAACGACTCCACGGGAATGAACATTCAGCAACTCAAGACGGTTCGCCAGGACCTTCTTGTGAGTGAGGCCGACTACGTCGCCTACTTCGTAGGAGAGATCGAGATGGTCCAGGCGGCCGGAGCGCTCCAGTTCCCCGCGATGAAACGGGCCACGATGGAACTCGCCAAGGCCGTGGACACCTTCGTGGGCGGCGTGATCGCCTCTAGCGCGACGAAGGCCGGGCAGGTGGACGTCTCCGGCATCCCCAAGCCCATGGACAAGGGTGAGGCCCTGCTGGAAGGGATCTTCGACTACATGGAGCAGCTCGACAGCGCCGACGTCTCGCCCGAAGGGCGCTACGTCGTAGTGTCCCCGAAGGCCAAGCGGTACCTGGTCCGCGCTGAGGCCGTCTCCAACGCCTCGGCCTACGGCGAGGCCGGGGTTACCCACAACGGTGTGATCGCCCGCTTGGCGGGCTTCACAATCGTCACCACGACCCACATGCCCGCTGGGGTGGACATCGTCGCAGGACAGCGGGACTTCACCACCTACGCCTCTCAGTTCCTCGGGTTCAGGGGACAGCCCGTCGAGCGGTTCCGCCGCAACCAGATCGACGGCCTTCACGTCTACGGTGCCAAGGTGGTCCGCTATCCCGAACTGGACACCCTGAAAGCGGACGGGAAGAACTTCGATGAGTCCAAGCCGTCCAAGGGGCTTATCAAGTCCACCGTGAAGTGGACCGCCTGACCCAGACCGCCGGCGCTTGATTCGGCCCCTCCTTCCGGAGATAACCCGAAACAAGCGTCTAACTGGCCCCCTCGGACCTGGTCCGAGGGGGCCCTTTTTACTGAGTTGTGACAATACGTGAAACCCCTGCCCGCAAGGGGTTTCACTTCTTTCTTTCCTTGAAAGCCCACGTCCCAGATTCGTACATGGTCGGAGAGGGGAGACCCTCCTGTGCAGCGTAAGTGCGGAAGGAGGGTATCCCCCCGCCCCTTCGAACGACTCGCCCCAGGTAGAAGCAAGAAGAAGGCAGCTCACAGACCGTGCTGGGGACTGTCGCGCTAAGTCGCTGCTTCTTTCCCCTCGACTCACTCCGCGACTGTCCGATCTCAAGAACTTTGAAAGTTCCATCATTGTCACGTCTACCTGCGCCTTTGTGTGGCCCGTCCCCTTGAGAGCGGGTCGAATGGCGCGCGGATGGGTTGCAGATTCCCGAAGAATGGTCTTACGGTGTGGCTCCGCTCGTTCCGCAGCACCGAACGAGCGAGGCAGGTCCCAGCAAAGAGCGCTAAGCGCTCTGGAGACCGGCCCCCAGACACAGGCCAGCCCCACAGCGTCACTCCGCCAAGAACGCCGCTGTGGGGCCAACACAGGGAGTCTACGCATGACCTCCAACGACCGTCCCACCAACCGCCCGACCGTGAGTCCGGCCGTCTACGCCGGACCCTTCGGGAAGATCACAGCAGAGATCGACCCCCACACCGAAGGCGACCGAGTCGGGGTCTTGGTGACTCTCCTGTCCGCTTTCTCGGCGGTCATCGGTCATGACGTCAAGGTGGCGCACGGCAAGACTCAGCCACTGGGCTTCTGGCCGGTCCTTGTGGGACCGACCGGCAAGGGCCGCAAGGGCACCGCCCACGGCGCGGCATCGCAGATCTTGAACGTCGCGTACGCGCACTTCATGGACACTCAGCAGGTCGAAGGATGCCCGCGAACGGGTGAGGGCTTCACCTCCACACTGGAAGCGCTTGCTGTCGGAGACGTGGCCTCTCCGGTCTTCCTCGTGGAGGAAGAGGGGGACAACCTGATCGACGCAGCCAAACGGTCAAAGACGCTCGGAGTCGCCTTCCGCAAGGCATGGGACGGTTCGACCCTCACCAACATCACCAAGGCCGGTCAGATCGTGGTGAAGCGTCCCCACCTCGGCATGGTGATGCATGTCCAGCCCAAGAACTGGGGAGCGATCTCCGGGACCAAGGACGCGACCGGAGGAACGTACAACCGCTTCTTCCCGGTGTATGTCGAGCGCTCCAAGACGGTCCGGCTGTCCAAGGCTCGGACCCCTTCGGATGTGGTGGTGAGGCTCGCCCGACAGTTGCGGGACATGACCGCATACGCCATGAACGTCTCCGAGGTCACCATGCCCGCGCGCGTTGAAGACGTCTTCGAGACCAAGCACCGGCCAGTGGTGGAAGCCCTCACACTCGGCACGGAGGCCCTTGCCCAGTACGCCGAGCGAGCCTTGGCCTACATGCTGCGGTTGTCCGCGCTGTACGCGCTGGCCTCCAAGCGAGACGAGATCACCACCACCGACCTTGACGCCGCTACCGCGCTGGTCACCTACATGGTGGACACCGTGACTCACGTCCTCCCGGACGCCCAGTCCACGGGAGGAGACCTCCCGGTCCGAATCGAGAACTACATCCGGGAAGCCGGAGACACCGGCCGGACATCGACGGAGATCCTCAAGAAGTACGGGGTCAAGCGCGATGCCCTCGACATGATCGTCTCGGCAAACCCCCTGCTGTCGGTCGGCCCCGGTCCCTACACCGGTGGACGCCGCGCCGACGTCTTCAAGTACGTCCCCGAGGTCGCGGACGAGGCTCCGAAGGAAGAAGCCATGGGCTTCGCTCCAATGATCGAAGTCCCGAAGGAAGAAGCCCCGGAGGCGCCGGTTTCCAGGGAGGCCCTTGAGGCCGCGATGTACGGCGACCGGATCGACCCTCAGGACAAGCCGCACACCGTCTCAGAGATCCTCGCCTCACTCCCACCCAAGCCCACAGGTGTCGCCGGTCTGCGCGCCCTTCTGGACAGCACCAAGCCGGAGCCGGAGGCGGTTCCCGAACCGGCCTCCGAGACGATCTCCGCACCGGTCCCGGCCAGGAACGGTGTGGAGGCACTCCGAGCGATGCTCGACGCCCAGACCTCGGCCCCACCCCTGCTCCCGGCCTCCCCTTCGGTGCACGTTCAGGAAGCCCTGAGCGTCGAGGACGACACGGACGACGACGACCTGTCGGACCTGCTGGCCGTGTGCACCTTCGCCCACATCGCGGCCTAGCCAGCCAGCCCCCGGCCCGGACACGGGCCGGGCCGGGGGCCCTCCTCCCGGCCTCGCCGGACTTGTGGACCTCCCACACCCCCTACGCCTCAACCGGCCCCGGCCTGCCCCGCTCGTGTCCGAACACACCCTCTCGCCTTGTCGGCATCTCACAACACCCCCAGAGGAGATCCACCAATGCGCCACCTCACCAGCGTTCCAGAGACCCCCGAGCCGCTCATGGACGTTCCCGCCGTCGCGGCCTACCTGAGCGTGAAGACCTCATGGGTCTACGACCACCGCAGGGACCTCCCGTTCTTCAAGGTCGGCAACCAGCTCCGCGCCCGCCGCACCGACCTGGACCAGTGGCTCAACCAGCAGCGCGCGGCCTGACCACCACCTCCCACCGAAACGGAAGGAAGCCGAAATGGCTGACAACTGGGAAGGCAAGACCGCCGACGGAATCTCGTGGCGCTACAAGCGAAACCGCAAGGGAGAGAAGGCCAAGGGAGCCAACGGCCGCCCCGTGAAGGTCTACGGCTGGCGGACGACCCTCGAAGGCAAGGAGGTCCGGGTTAAGCCCTCCGAAGACCTCGAAGCCGTAAGGGCTGAGCGGGACCGTATTCGGACGTCCCGGCGTGAAGGGACGTACGTTGACCGCAAAAAGGGCGCCGTCCTGTTCAAGGACTACGCAGCCAAGTGGCTTGAGTCCAAGACCGACATCGATCCGGACAGCAGCCACCGCACCTACAGGTCACGTCTCAACCACAGCATCTGTCCCCTCATCGGCGACAAGCCCTTGTCGCGGATGACGCCCGAAGTCCTTCAGGACTTCGTGACGGACCTTCAGAAGCAGGGCAAGCACCCTGCGCCCTACTTCACGCTCGTTTGCATGATCCTCCGTGACGCCATCGCCAAGGACATCATCCTCCGGAAGGATCCCAAGATCGGGGTCATCACTCCGCCGAAGAAGGAACGTAAGGTCAGGTCCCTGAGCAAAGCAGAGTTCGAGGCTGCCGAGAGGGCCATGGCCGCAGACGTCAAGCTCCGGACGATCTTCACGGTGCTTGCAGAGACCGGCGCCAGGATCAGCGAGGTCATGAGCCTCTGTGTCGACCAGATCGACGAGGTGAACGGAGAGGTCACCCTGAACCGCCAACTGGCGAAGCACCACGAGACCAAGGAAATCTACCTGAAGGAACCCAAGAGCAAAGCGGGCTCCCGAAAGATTCTGATGTCCGAGACTCTCGCCCAGGCACTCAAGAAGTGGGTAGAGGAGAACCCGCCTGTGTCTCGCGTGATTCGATTCCGGCGCCGGAACGGCGAAGAAGAGATGCGGGCCGTGTGCTTCCTCTTCACCCGCGCCGACGAAGCGCCAATGCTCCGGGATGACATGGCGCATCTCTGGCGCAGGGCTTGCAGGAAAGCAGAGGTCAACGTGACCCCTCACCAACTGCGGCACACGATCGCAACATTCCTCATCGGGGACGGGATCGACGTGAAGACCGTTCAATCGGTGCTCGGGCACAGCCGGTCGAGCATCACACTAGACACGTACACCGACCCCACGGAGGAAGGCCGCCAAGCGGCTCAGCAGTCACTCAACCGCCGGAGGATCCGGGCAGTATGATCCCTCAGGTAGTGGGGAATCAGTGGGGACGCAAGCGTCAATCCCCACGAAGGACCAGATAGAACGATCAGAGGGGACCCCGTTCGTGAAGCTGCTCGTCACCGGAGGCGCCGGCTACATCGGCAGCGTCGTCTCCGCACAGCTCCTGGAGGCGGGGCACGAGGTGGTCGTCCTGGACGACCTGTCGACCGGCCACGAGGACGCGGTTCCCGAGGGTGCCCGGCTGGTGCGCGGCACGCTGCGCGAGAGCGCGGCCGACGTCCTCGGCGGCGCCGGGTTCGACGCCGTCCTGCACTTCGCGGCCAAGTCGCTGGTCGGCGAGTCGGTGGAGAAGCCCGGCCTGTACTGGGACAAGAACCTCGGCGAGTCGCTGGCCCTGCTGGAGGCGATGCGCACCGCGGGCGTCGGCCGGATCGTGTTCTCCTCCACCGCCGCGACCTACGGCGAGCCGGAGTCCACGCCGATCCTGGAGACCGACCCGACCCGCCCCACCAACCCCTACGGGGCGTCCAAGCTCGCGATCGACACGGCGCTGGCCGAGTACGCGCGGCTGCACGGGCTCGGCGGGGTCTCGCTGCGCTACTTCAACGTCGCGGGCGCCCACGGGCGGCAGGGCGAGCGGCACGCCGTCGAGACCCACCTGATCCCGAACGTGCTGCGCGCCGCGCTCGGCGAGGGCGCGGCCGTGCGCGTCTTCGGCGAGGACTACCCGACGCCGGACGGCACCTGCCTGCGCGACTACATCCATGTCGCCGACCTCGGCCGGGCCCACCTGCTGGCGCTGGAGGCGTGCGCGCCCGGCGTCCACGAGATCTTCAACCTGGGCAGCGGGACGGGCAACTCGGTCCGCGAGGTCATCGAGGTGTGCCGGACGGTGACCGGGCGCGACATCCCGGTCGAGGCCGGCCCGCGCCGGGCGGGCGACCCCGCGGTGCTGGTCGCGTCCTCGGAGAAGATCAGGGCGCGGCTGGGCTGGAAGCCCGAGCACGACCTGACCGCGATGGTCTCGGACGCGTGGACCTTCCTCCGGTCGCGATGACCGGCCCCGCGGCGGACCCGCGGGCGGCGGGCGGCACCGCCGGGACCGGCACGGCCGGGCCGGGTTCAGAGGCGCTGGGACCGGACGCGCTCGCCGGCGCGTTCGCCGCCGCCTTCGGGCGACCCGCCGAAGGCGTCTGGCACGCCCCGGGCCGGGTCAACCTGATCGGCGAGCACACCGACCACAACGAGGGGCTCGTCCTGCCGTTCGCGCTGCCGCGCGGCGTGTCGGTGGCCGCGGCACGGCGCGGCGACGGCGTCCTGGAGGTCCGCTCACGGCAGGCCGGCGGGACGGCCGTCACCGCCGCCGTCCAGAGCGGTCCGGTCGCCGCCGGGGAATGGCCCGCCGAGCACGCCTGGGCCGCCTATCCCGTCGGCGTTGCGCGCGTGCTGGCCGAGCACGGCGTCGGCGGCGCCTCGCTGCTGATCGACTCCGATCTGCCGCAGGGCGCCGGGCTGTCGTCCTCCGCCGCGCTGGAGTGCGCCACCGCGCTCGCCCTGTCCGAGCTGTACGACGCCGGCCTCGACCGGCCCGCGCTGGCGCGCCTCGCGCGGCGCGCCGAGAACGAGCAGGTCGGCGTGCCGTGCGGGGTGATGGACCAGTCCGCCTCGCTGCTGTGCGAGCCCGGCCGCGTGCTCCTGCTCGACTGCCGAAGCGGCCTGTCGGCGCAGGTGCCGTTCGGCCCCGCCGAGTCGGGGCTGGAGCTGCTGGTGGCCGACACCCGCGCGAGCCGCGCCCTGGCGGGCGGCGGCTACGGGCGCCGCCGCGCGGAGTGCGAGGAGGCCGCCGCGCTGCTCGGCGTCGCCGCGCTGCGCGATGTGAAGGACCTCGCCGGGGCACTCGGCGCGCTGAGCGATCGGGTGCTGCGCCGCCGCGTCCAGCACGTCGTCACCGAGAACCACCGCGTCGAGGCCGCCGCCGGGCTGCTGCGCGCCGGCGCCGTGGCCGAGCTCGGCGCGCTGCTGAGCGCCTCGCACCTGTCCCTGCGCGACCAGTTCGAGGTCTCCTGGCCGGAGGCGGACACCGCGGTCGACGCCGCCCTGCGGGCCGGCGCGCGCGGCGGCCGCATGATCGGCGGCGGGTTCGGCGGCTCGGTGATCGTGCTCACCGCGGCCGACCGGGCGGCGCGGGTCCGCGACGCGATCCGGTCGGCGTACGCGGGCCGGGGCTGGGCCGAGCCGGAGTTCCTGGACGCCACGCCCAGCGCGGGCGCCCGCCGCGTCCGCTGAACCGCACGTCCCGTTAGACGGGTGCGGGGGCCGCCGGGAGAACCGGCGGCCCCCGCCTATCGCGCTTGGGCCCGTGTCAGATCAGGCCGTGTCAGATGAGGCCGAGCTTGCGGACGGCGTCGCGCTCCTCCGCCAGCTCGCCCACGGACGCGTCGATGCGCGCCCGGGAGAAGGCGTCGATCTCCAGGCCCCGCACGATCTCCCACTCGCCGTCCTTGGTGGTGACGGGGAACGAGGAGATCAGGCCCTCCGGGACGTCGTACGAGCCGTCCGACACGACGGCCATCGACGTCCAGTCGCCCTCGGCGGTGCCGTTCACCCACGTGTGCACGTGGTCGATCGCGGCGGACGCGGCCGACGCCGCCGACGACGCGCCCCGCGCCTCGATGATCGCGGCGCCGCGCTTGGCGACGGTCGGGATGAAGTCGTTCTCCAGCCACGCCTGGTCGTTCACCGTCTCGGCGGCGTTCTTGCCCGCGATCTCGGCGTGGAAGACGTCGGGGTACTGGGTGGCCGAGTGGTTGCCCCAGATCGTCATCCGGCGGATGTCGGCGACCGACACGCCCGCCTTCTTCGACAGCTGGGCCAGCGCGCGGTTGTGGTCGAGGCGGGTCATCGCGGTGAACCGCGCGGCCGGGACGTCCGGGGCGTGCGACCGGGCGATGAGCGCGTTGGTGTTGGCCGGGTTGCCGACCACCAGGACCTTGATGTCGTCGGCCGCGCCGGCGTTGATCGCCTCGCCCTGCGGCTTGAAGATGCCGCCGTTGGCCTCCAGCAGGTCGCCGCGCTCCATCCCCTTGGTGCGGGGCCGGGCGCCGACCAGCAGCGCGACGTTCGCGCCGTCGAAGGCCCGTACGGCGTCGTCGAAGATGTCGATGCCGGACACCAGCGGGAAGGCGCCGTCGTCCAACTCCATGGCGGTGCCCTCGGCGGCCTTCACCGCCTGCGGGATCTCCAGCAGCCGCAGCCGGACGGGGACGTCCGCGCCGAGCAGCTGCCCGGACGCGATGCGGAACAGCAGCGCGTAGCCGATCTGGCCCGCGGCGCCGGTGACGGTGACGTTGACTGGGGTGCGCGTCATTGCCTTCTTCTCCTGCTGTGACCTGACGGGGCTCAGGCGGCCATCCTTCGAACCCGACCGCCCGAGAGACGCGCCGCCGCGCGGACTCTCTCGTCGTCGAGATAGTTCACCGGGGTCAGGCTATCGCGCGCCCCCGGCGCGCCGCCCGGCAGGTGCGCCGGCGGGCATGTCCGCGAAACGCGGAAGGCCGCCCCGGGGTTTCCGGGGCGGCCTTCCCACGCTCGCTCCCGCACGCGC
Source organism: Actinomadura roseirufa (assembly GCF_900659635.1). GTDB lineage: Bacteria > Actinomycetota > Actinomycetes > Streptosporangiales > Streptosporangiaceae > Spirillospora > Spirillospora roseirufa. The sequence continues at coordinate 16,212 of NZ_CAACVB010000158.1, forward strand.
GTTCGCCGCGCGCGGGGGCCGGCGGTCGCCGGCGGCTAGCCGTTGATCTTCTTCTGGAGGTTGAGGTCGAGCGCCTCCAGGAACTCCTGCGTGGTCAGCCAGGCCGTCTCGGGCCCGACGAGCAGGGCGAGGTCCTTGGTCATCTGGCCGTTCTCGACCGTCTCGACGCAGACCCGCTCCAGCGTGCGGGCGAAGTCGATCAGCGCCGGGGTGTTGTCGAGCTTGCCGCGGTGCTCCAGCCCGCGCGTCCAGGCGAAGATCGACGCGATCGGGTTGGTCGAGGTCGGCTTGCCCTGCTGGTGCTGCCGGTAGTGCCGGGTCACCGTGCCGTGGGCGGCCTCCGCCTCGACGGTCCTGCCGTCGGGCGTCATGAGGACGGAGGTCATGAGGCCGAGGGAGCCGAAGCCCTGCGCGAGGGTGTCGGACTGGACGTCGCCGTCGTAGTTCTTGGCGGCCCACACGAAGCCGCCCTCCCACTTGAGCGCGGCGGCGACCATGTCGTCGATCAGGCGGTGCTCGTAGGTGAGGCCCTTGGCCTCGAACTCGGCCTTGAACTCGGCCTCGTAGATCTCCTGGAAGAGGTCCTTGAAGCGGCCGTCGTAGGCCTTGAGGATCGTGTTCTTCGTCGACATGTACAGCGGCATCTCGCGGCTCAGCGCGTACCGCATGCTCGTCCGGGCGAAGTCCCGGATGGAGTCGTCGTAGTTGTACATGCCCAGCGCGACGCCGCCGCCGGAGAAGTCCGCGATCTCGAACTCCATCGGCTGCGAGCCGTCCTCGGGCGTGTAGGTGATCGTCACCTTGCCCGGGCCCGGGACCACGAAGTCGGTCGCCTTGTACTGGTCGCCGTGGGCGTGCCGGCCGATGATGATCGGCTTCGTCCAGCCCGGGACCAGCCGGGGGATGTTGGAGGCCACGATCGGCTCACGGAAGATCACGCCGCCGAGGATGTTGCGGATCGTTCCATTGGGGGAACGCCACATCTTCTTCAGGCCGAACTCTTCGACGCGCGCCTCGTCGGGGGTGATCGTGGCGCACTTCACACCGACGCCGTGCTCCTTGATGGCGTTCGCGGCGTCGATCGTGACCTGGTCGTCGGTGGCGTCACGATGCTCGATCCCGAGGTCGTAGTACTTCAGGTCGACATCGAGGTACGGCAGGATCAACTGGTCCTTGATGAATTTCCAGATGATCCGCGTCATTTCGTCGCCGTCGAGTTCGACGACCGGGCCCGCTACTTTGATCTTGGGCATGCTGATGCTGTCCCTTTCCTACACCGGCCAGCAGTCCTGGGTAAGGCTCGACTCGCAAGGCTAGCCGAGGTCACAGCGAGGTCTAGACCTGGCCTCGGCCCTGGTCCCGCCGTGGATCCACTGACCTGGAAAAACGGACCTTCTAGGACGAACCGGCCCGTCGGCGGGCGCGCAGCAGCTTCAGCCCGCGCACGGCCATCGCACACGCGATCAGTACCCCGAACGCCCCGGCGAGCACCAGCCCGGTCTTGTTCATCGGGGGGATGCTCAGTGCGACGAACGCCACCATCTCGCCGAGGATCACCAGCGTCCAGCAGTCGATCGGCCTGCTGCGCACCGCGAGCAGGCCGAGCTGCGACTCCGGCAGCAGCAGCCGGGCGAGCGCGCCGAGCAGCAGCGCCGCCGACATCAGGCCGGAGCCCTTGCGGAAGTAGTCGAGCGCGCACAGTGCGAGACCGCCGGCGACCCCGCACAGGACGAGCAGGTACGGCAGCCGGCCGAGCCAGTGCGGAGCCGCGCCCCTGCCCCGCGGCGCGCGGCGCCTGCGCCGGTGCACCTCCGTGCTCATGGTGCGAGGACCCTCTCGGCTCTGAACGGTTCGGTGGCTCCTCACGGTAGTGCCATTCGGGCCGTCGCACGACCTCGCCGCGGCGGGAACGGGTGGGACGGGCGGTGCCCGCGGGGCGCCGAAGGCCCTGTGTCATCGGTCCTACTCGCCGGTAGGAGGGTGTGACGGTGACGCGCCCGGGTAACCCGTCGGACAGGGGTCGCTAACTAGCTGGGAGGACTGCCGTGGAGGGGCCGTTCATGCGGATCGAGGACAGCGGGCTGGTGGTGCCGCTGCGCCCCGACGTTACGACGGTCGGGAGAGGGAGAGGAGTCGACATCCGCCTCGACGACCCGAGTGTGTCCCGATTGCACGCAGAGATCGTTCGGCGCGGCCCGTACGTGTACGTGGTCGACATGGGCCTGTCCCGCAACGGAACGCGAGTCAACGGCCGGCCCATCGCCCGCCGTGTCCTGGAGGACGGTGACGTCGTGAGCTTCGGCACGGCGCGCTGCCGGATGGGGGGCATCCCCCGTGAGGAGGTCGACCCGGACGTCGAGCTGCGTCGTGCCGTCGCCCCCGAGCTCACCCGCCGCGAGGTCGACGTGCTGACCTCGCTCTGCCGCCCCGCCCTCTCGGACGAGGCGTTCGTCGCTCCCGCGACGGCCCGCGAGATCGCCGGTGATCTCGTGGTGACCGAGGCGGCGGTGAAGCAGCACCTGTTGCGGCTCTACCAGAAGTTCCGGATCCCCGAGGGCGCCAACCGCCGCACCCGGCTCGCCAACGAGGTCATCGCGATGGGGCTCGTCCGGCCGCTGCCGCCGGTGCACGTGCCCCAGCAGGGCGGCAGGCCACCGCTGGAGGGCCGGGGCCCCGGCGTCCGCGGCCCGGACCCGCGCCGTCCCGCGGCGGCC
>NZ_CAACVB010000159.1 GCF_900659635.1 Actinomadura roseirufa
CGCCTTCGGCGCGGTCGGCGTCATCGCCGCGCTCACCAGGCCGGCGGCCGGCCCCGGCGACGCCGTCCCGCCGGTCGCCGGGGCCCTCGCGGGCATGGCGGCGCTGCTCGTCCTGCTGGACGCGGCGGGGCGCGTGCGGTCGGTCATGCCGTCTCCCGCCTCTCCAGCCGATGGCGGAGGTGCCCGCCCGGAGGCGCCGGCACCCGGCACGGCAGACGATACGGCAGCCGGCACGGACGAGGGCGCGGCGGCCGGGACTGATGAGGGCGCGGGCCCTCCGGACCGCCGGCGGATGCTGCTGACCGGTGCCGGCGTCCTCGGGGCCGCGGCGGCCGCCGGCACGGCGGGGCGGCTGCTGATCCGGCGCGGGGACGTCGCGTCCGTCCGGGCCGGGCTGCGGCTGCCCGCGCCGTCCGGGCGGGCGCCCACCGTCCCGGCGGGATCGCAGGTGCGGGTGCCGGGGATGCCCGCGTTCCGCACCGCCTCCCGGGACTTCTACCGGGTCGACACCGCGCTCGTTCTGCCGCAGGTCGACCCGCGGGACTGGACGCTGCGGATCCACGGCCTGGTCGCGCGTCCCGTGGAGCTGTCCTTCGGCGACCTGCTGGCCCTCCCCCTGGTCGAGCGCGACATCACGCTGGCGTGCGTGTCGAACGAGGTCGGCGGCACCCTGGCGGGGAACGCGCGCTGGCTCGGCGTCCCGCTGGCGGCGCTCCTGCGGCGGGCCGGGGTGCGCGCGGACGCGGACCAGATCCTGTCGCGCTCGTCCGACGGCATGACGCTCGGTACGCCACTGGACGCGGTGCTCGACGGCCGGGACGCGCTGCTGGCGGTCGGGATGAACGGGGAACCGCTCCCGGTGGCGCACGGTTTCCCCGCGCGGCTGGTGGTCCCCGGCCTGTACGGCTACGTCTCGGCCACCAAGTGGGTCGTCGATCTGAAGGTGGCCCGCTTCGCCACCGACCGGGCCTACTGGACGCGGCGCGGCTACGCCGAGCGGGCGCCCGTCAAGACGTTCTCCCGCATCGACGTGCCCAGGCCGTTCGCACGCCTCGCGGCCGGGCGGGTCGCGGTCGCCGGGACCGCGTGGGCACAGCACCGCGGTGTGGACGCCGTCGAATGGCAGGTGGACGGCGGGCCCTGGCGGGAGGCCTCGGCGGCGCCCGTCCCGGGGCCGGACACCTGGCGGCAGTGGGCCGCCGAGTGGAACGCCGTGCCCGGCACCCACACGCTGCGCGTCCGCGCCACCGACGGGACCGGCGCCACCCAGCCCGAGGGCCGGGCGCGGCCGTTCCCCGACGGGGCCACCGGCTGGCATTCGGTGGTGGTCACCGTCACCTGAACCACGTCCCCGCGCCGGGTCCGCGACGGCTCCGCGCACGCCAGTTCCGTGAACACGTTCAGCCGATTTACACCGACGGATCCGCATCGGGCGGATCCGCAGAAGGAGACCCATCATGACGAGCACACGTGTCCTCCTCAGCGCCCTCGCCGGCGCGGCCCTCGTCCTCGGGGCGGCCGCCTGCTCCGGGGGCGGCGAGGACGGCGACGCCGCCGGCGCGACCGGCACTCCGGCGAACGGCACTCCGGCGGGGGGCGGCGCGGCCGCCGCGCCGGCCGCGGGCACGCCGTTCGGCGGCGCCTGCTCGGCCGTCCCAGCCTCGGGCAAGGGCAGCTTCACCGGCATGGCCGCCGATCCCGTGGCCACCGCCGCGTCCAACAACCCGGTGCTGTCCACGCTGGTGACGGCCGTCAAGAAGGCCGGGCTGGTCGACACGCTGAACTCCGCCAAGGACATCACCGTGTTCGCGCCCACCAACGACGCCTTCAAGAAGATCCCGAAGGACACCCTCGACAAGGTGCTGGCCGACAAGAAGGCCCTGACGGGAATCCTGACCTACCACGTCGTCGGCCGGCGGATCGCCCCCGGCGGGCTGGCCTACGGCGACTTCACGACCCTGCAGGGCTCGATGCTCAAGACCAGCGGTTCGGGCGAGTCGTTCAAGGTCGGTGACGGCGCGGGCGTCGTCTGCGGCAACGTCCGGACCGCCAACGCGACGGTCTACATCATCGACGGCGTCCTGATGCCGCCCAAGTGACGGAACGCCGTGACCGGACGGCCGGGCCCCAGCGGGCTCCGGCCGTCTTTCCGTCCGGGCGGCGGGTCCCGGCACGGGACCGGCCTCAGCCGAGAATCCGGAAGACGCCGATGTCGTCATCGTTCACACCGGCGGTCGTGGTCTGGTTCAGCGACGCCTCGACGCCCACCCAGCCGTGGAAGCGGCCGAGGTCGTCCACGACCTGGATCATGGGCTTGACGTGGGAGTTGCCGGTGTAGCACCGCTCCCCGCGCTTGTCGGCGAGTTCGGTGTGCCAGTGCCACAGGGTGTCGCGCCTGTCCTCGGCCGACGCGGTGGCGGGCGAGACGTAGTAGGCGGTGTGGACGTGCTCGCCGGCCCTGGTCTGCGCGCCGAGGCACCGCCCGTCCGCGCAGACCTTCCAGCGCGGGACCCAGAAGGGCGCGCCGTCGCCGTGGTCGATGTACCCCTGATATCCCGCGGGTGTGCTCTGGGTCTTCCACAGGTAGTACCGGTGCACGAGCTTGGCCTGGTCCACGGCCGCGACGGTCTCGGCGGGGATCCTCTGGTCCCAGGAGGCGTTGCTGCCGTTCCCGAACCCGTGCGTGGCCCCGAGGTTGCCGTCGGAGAGCTCGATGTCGCCGAGCTCGCCTCCGGCGAGTGATGTGAGCCGCCATTCCTCCCAGAGGCCGCCGTCCCAGTCGATGCGGAGCCTGGTCCCGTTGACGCCGTAGGTTCCGGTGGCGGTGAAGGCCACGTCGGTCGTCTGCCAGCCGCCCGCGGTGAGGACCTCGCAGTCGCGCGTGGTGCAGCCGTCGGCGAGGACGCCCGTGCCGGTGCGCACGACCCGCGTGCTCTGGGACCACTGCCAGTACAGCTCGGACACGGTCCCGTCGGCCGCGAAGGTGTACTGCCCGAGACGGACGGAGTTCGTCCTCGAATCGGGGGCCAGTCCGCCGAGCGCGACGGCGTAGTTGGACTTCCCGAGCGGCGGACCCTCCCTCCGGGACGAGGCGTGCGCCACAGTGGCCGGGACCTGCGGGACCAGGAGCGTCAGGGCGAGGACCGCGATGATCGGCGTTCGCCGCGCCCCGGCGGATAACGCGGCGAGAACCGCCGCCCGGGGTGCCGTGAGGAACGGCGCGCCGAAGCGCCGGACGGCGGGCGCGCCGTGTCGGACGGCCGGATCCCGGAATGGTCTGGTCAACATAGTGCGCTCCCAAATGAGCGCCGGTGATGGACCGAATCACGGCCAGGCTCGCAGGCACGACACGCGACGTCGAAGAGGCGCCCTTCTGGGCGTTTTTCTCACTTTTCGCCCGTCCTGTTACATTCAACGGCCATGCACTACGGCTCGTTACTCCCGTCATCGACCTCTGTAGTCGGAAAGGGAGAAATCTCCGGTCCTCGATGCCGAGGCGGGTGCGGGGTTCCCGGACTCGCATTCCCCGCCCGAGCGCGGCGGCGGCGTTCAGCCGGGCAGCAGATGCCCGGCGAGGAAGCGGGCGATCTCCGCGTACGCCCGCAGCTCGTTCTCCCTGCTGGTGAACCCGTGCCCCTCGTCGTCGAAGACCTCGTAGCGGACGTCGACGCCGCGCCGGCGCAGGTGGGCGACGAGCCGGTCGGACTCGGCGCGCGGGACGCGGGGGTCCCGCGCGCCCTGCAGGACGAGCAGCGGCGCCGTGATCGTGTCGGCGTAGGTGATCGGCGAGCGGCAGGCGAGGTGCTCGGCGTCGGTCTCGGGGTCGCCGAGCACCGCGGCGACGACCTGCTTCCAGGTCGGCGGGCAGGCGCGCGCGAGCGCGACCAGGTTCGAGGGCCCGCACATGGAGACGCCGGCCGCCCACTTGTAGGGCAGCCTGGCCAGGCATGAAAGCGCGGCGAACCCTCCGTAGGAGCCGCCCATGACCGCCATGCGGTCCCCGTCGATGCCCGGGGCGGCGCGCAGATGGCGGGCGGCGTGGTCGAGGTCGTCCAGGTCGATGCCGCCCCAGTTGCGATGGATGAGCTTCTGGTGGGCGATGCCGTAGCCGGTGGAACCGGCGATGTTGGGCGCGAACACGGCGATCCCCTGGTCGAGCAGGTGCTGGTAGAGGCCCGAGCGCACGTAACCGGGCCGTTCCTGTGCCTCGGGGCCGCCGTGGATGGACAGCACCACCGGGTGCCGGCCGGGCCGGCGGGGCCGGTACGACAGCGCGTGGATCCACCGCCCGCCGGACGCGGGGTAGGTCACCCGCTCGGGCTCGACCGGCTCGACCACGCGCAGGGCGGCCGGGCGGGCGTCGGTGAGGTACCTGAACCCGGCGGACGGGCTCACCACCGCGATCTCGGCGGGGCGGCCCGCGGTGCCGATCAGGAGCGCGACGGGGTCGGCGCCGGGCGCGGCGGCCAGCGCGGTGACGACCCCGGCGGGAACGCCCGGCAGCGGCAGCGGGGCGCCGTCGTGGGCCGCGTGCAGGACGGAGCGGCCGTCCTCGTTGACCGACCACACGAGGGTCCCGCCCGCCGCGTCGAGCAGCTCGGCGTCCCAGTCGTGGCGGGCGACCGGGTCGAGGGAGCCGTCGGCCAGGCCGAGCCGGGCGACGGCGGTGAACTCGCCCCACACGTTGGTGAGCAGGTAGAAGCCCGAGGAGTCGGCGAGCCAGGGGCCGGGCCGGAAGAGACCCTCCCCGTGCCCGGCGGTGACGCACACGGGGTCGGCGGCGGGGTCGCGCAGGTCGACCAGGTAGACGGCGACGTCGGTGTTGGAGCGGTACCCGGCGGCCAGCAGCCAGCGGCCGTCCGGCGAGAACCGCTCGGCCTCGAACGCCACGCCGGGCGGCGGCGTGACGCGGCGCTCGGTCCCCTCGGCGAGGTCCCGGACGAGCAGGTCCTGGACGGTCGGGTCCCGGTCGTTGGCCGCGTAGGCCAGGTACCGGCCGGTCGAGTCGAAGGGCAGGGCGGGCAGGACCCGCTGGCAGTCCGCGCCCGAGCCGATCTCGGCGAGGTCCTCCCCCTCTGGCCCGATCCGGTACATCCGGTACTGCTCGTCCCCGTCCAGGTCGGCGGTGAACACCAGGCTCTTGCCGTCCGGCGCCCAGGCGACCCGCCGGACGGCCCGGCCGGTGAGCCGGGTCAGCCGGCGGGGCGGGCCGCCGGCGACCGGCACGGTCCACAGGTCGAAGCGGCCGCCGGCGTTGCTGGAGTAGGCCACGGTGCCCGCGTCCGGGGACAGCGCGAGCGTGGGCTGGAAGCACTGGCGGGGAACGAAGTCCAGATAGTCGGGCATGACTGCCTCTCGGAGACGGCGGGGGTCGTCTTACCAGTTCCAGCACAGAGAGTAGCGACACGGACCAGGAAAGTGACATCTTTCTGCGCTCACGTCCCGGACCACTCTCTTGGGAGTGCACGGCGATCCGCGGCCGCTCGGGTGGGAAGTACCTCTTGTAGAGGCAGGGGAGACACACGGGGGGTGATCCGGTGAGCACCGACCAGGCCGTGCCGGCCGTCCGGATCGGCGGCCGGCGGCTCCCGGCCGTCGGCCCCGCCCGGATGTACGTCTGCGGCATCACCCCGTACGACACGACCCATCTCGGGCACGCGCGCACCTTCGTGTGGGCCGACGTCGCCGCGCGCGCCCTGCGGCACACGGTGGGCGACGTCCGCGTCTGCCGGAACGTCACCGACGTCGACGACGTGCTGACGCGGGCCGCGGACCGCGCCGGGAGCCCCTACGACAGCTTCGCGGCGGTCCAGCAGTTCTACTTCGAACGCGACCTGGCCGCGCTGAACGTCCGCGCCGTGACCTACCAGCCCCGCGCGCACAACCACGTCGAGGACGTCGTGTTCCTCGCGCAGGGCCTGGTGGAGGCCGGTCACGGCTACGTCCGGGAGGGAACGGTGTACTTCCGCGGAGCGGACGTCCCGGACCGTGCGGGCGTCGGAGGAGAGGAGGCGCTCGCCCTCCTGGAGGAGTTCGGCGACTCGCCGGGTGATCCGGCCAAGGACGATCCGCTCGACGTCGCGCTGTGGCGCGCCAGCGCGGAGGGCCAGCCGGCGTGGCCCGGCCCGTGGGGCACGGGCCGGCCCGGCTGGCACGCCGAGTGCGCCGCGATGGCCCTCAGCACGTTCGGGCCGGCCATGGACCTGCACGTCGGCGGGGCGGACCTGGTCTTCCCGCATCACGCCTACGAGACGGCCATGGCCGAGACCCTGACGGACGTCCGGCCGTTCGCGCGGGCCTGGCTGCACGTGGGCGTCGTCCGCCGCGACGGCGCCCGGATGGCCAAGTCCGCCGGCAACCTCGTGCTGGTGTCGGACCTGCTGGAGGACCATCCGGCCGCCGCGGTGCGGCTCATGCTGCTCGCGGCGCCGTGGGCGTCCGGATGGGACTACACGCCGGACGCCCTGGACGCCGCGGCCGGGAGGCTGGAGGATCTGCGCCGCGCGGCGGGACGGGCCGGGGCCTCGGCCGCCGCGGAGGCGGAGGCCGAGCGGGTCCTGCTCGACGGGCTGGACGCGCCGTCCGCCCTGGCGATCGCCGAAGGGGAGGGCGGCGGCGCGGCGCGGCTGGTCATGGGCATCCTGGCCCTGGCCTGAACCGCCGGGCGGCCCGGCCCGCCCCGGCTGCCGGTGATCGGCCGATGATCAGCCGGTGGTCAGCCGGTGGTCACGGTGCGGTCGAGGGCGCTGCCCTTGACCCACCGGTTCCAGGACATCTGGTAGAAGCTCCAGCCGTTGTTCCAGGGGAGCCCGCGCTTGCTGCCGGTGATGATCACCGGGTCGCCGCGGTAGGACCAGTTGTAGAACCACTGGGCGGCCGCCGGCGGCGAGTTCAGGCAGCCGTGGCTGACGTTCTGGCTGCCCTGCGCCCACACGGTGGCGGCCATGGAGTGGATGTACTCGCCGCTGTTGGAGATCCGCACCGCGTGCGGGATGACCTCCTTGTAGCCGCCGTGCGCCTTGTCGTCCGGCTTGACGCCCATCCACTCCGACGTCATGATCGCCGGATTCTCCTTGCCCATGGTCAGGTGGATGCCGCTGGTGGTGAGGTAGGTGTCGACGCCGTTGACCACGCGGCCGCCGCGGCCGGCGCTGATGCCCCAGCTCTTGATCTTCCTGCCGTTGCTCTTCACCGTGAGCCGGTGCGTCTTGGTGCTGGCGGTGATGATGTGCTGGTTGCCGATCCGGAAGCCGCGCGTGTAGTCGGACACGCCATAGGTCTTCTTGCCCGCCTTCACCCCCGCCAGCCGGGCCGTGAAGGTGACCGCCTGGTTCGGCTGCCAGTACTCGCCGTTCCTCGTCCGGAAGATCACCTGGGTGTCGCTGACCCAGTACCACGCGCCCGTCGCCGGCTTGGCCGACTTGACCTCCAGCGCCTGCTCGACGGCCTTGCGGTCGCCGACCGGCCGGTTGAACGTGACGATGATCGGCATACCGACGCCGACCTTCTCGTTCTTGTTCGGGCTGACGTCGGCGATGTCCAGGACGGCGGCCGCCTTGAGCGTGGCGAACTTGGCGTTCACCGTGGTCGACTTGCCCTTGGGGCTCTTGGCGACGGCGGCGACCTCGTACTGCGAGCCGGGACGCAGGGTCCGCGAGCGCCAGCTGGTCTTGTCCGCCGACATCACGCCGTCGACCGGCGCGCCCTTGCGGGTGACGGTGACCTGTTCGAGCGTGCCTCCGGAGGCGGTGACGACGACGCCCGCCTCCGGGGCGGCCTTGCCCGTCCCGTTGCCGGGGTTGACCGTCACCTGCGGAGCGGCGGCGTCCCCCTGCCCGCCGACGGTGACCCCGTCGTCCTTCTCACCGCCGGAGCAGGCCGCCGTGAGGAGCAGCACGACTCCCGCCAGCCCGGTTCCGGCCCGCACCCCCGTGGGTAGCCTCCGCTGCACTACAACCTCCACAACCCCGCCGTCTACCAGGGAGACATTAGCGACAAAAGCCGACGATAATGCCCTGACCCGGGGTTTTGGCCGCCGTCCGAGATCAAAGCGTTGTAACCGGACGTGACTAGGCGAGCGCGCTGCCCTTCTTCCACTGCTCGAAGGACTGCTGCCAGAAGCTCCAGCCGTTGTCCCACTCGACCTCTCGGTCGCTGCCGGTGAGCGTGATCACGTCGCCGCGCTGCATGATCTCGTAGAACCAGCCCGCGTCGGCCGGGCTGACGTTGAGGCAGCCGTGGCTGACGTTCGCCGCCCCTTGCGAGCCGACCGACCAGGGCGCCGAGTGCACGTACTCGCCGCTGTTGGAGAACCGGACGGCGTGGTTCACGACGGTCTTGTAATAGCCGGGGTCGCCCTCCGCGCGGCCCGGGGAGACCATCGTCACCGGGTCGCCCTTCTCCATCAGCAGGTGGACGCCGCTGGTGGTGGTGAACTCCCGTGTCTCGCCGTTGCCCGCGCTGAACGGGATCGTCCGCAGCGTCCGGCCGTCCCGCCGCACGGTCATGCGGTGGTCGCCGATGTCGCCGGTCGTGATCTGCGCGGCCCCGATCGTGATGGTCTGCCGGACGTCCCGTTCCCCGTACACCCCGCCGCCCGCGTTCACCCCGGCGAGGTCGGCCTGGAACCGGACGGTCTGGTGCGGCTGCCAGTACGTGCGGGTGCGGTAGATCACCTGGTCGGGGCCGATCCAGCGCCAGGCGCCCTCCACCGGCTTGTCGGGGGTGACCCGCAGCACCCGTTCGACGGCCGCGCGGTCGGTGACCGGGCGGTTGAAGCGCAGCATGATCGGCATGCCCACGCCGACCTTCTCCCCCGCGAGGTTCGGGGTGACGTCGCTGATCGTGAGCGTCCGCTCCGGCTTGAGGGTGGTGAACGCGCTCGTCACCGTGCTGGTCTTGCCGTGGCCGCGCGCCTGCGCGGTGACCGTGTAGGACGCGCCGGGCGTCAGCGTCCGCGCCGACCGCCAGGACCGGCGGTCGCCGGTCAGCGCGCCGGTGATCTGGGCGCCCTGGTCGCCGCGCACCGTGACCCGCTCAAGCCTGCCGCCGGAGGCCTTGACCTCGATCGTCCCGTCCGGCCTGACCTGAGCGCTCCCGTTGGCCGGTGTGATCGTCACCGCCGCGCGGGACCCGCCCGCCGCGAGGCCGCCGGCCCCGCCGCCGCATCCGGCCGCGAGCACCGCCACCGCGCCCGCCCCGCCGATCGCCACGAGCCCGAACCGCCGCTGCACCTGCACCCGTCTCCCCCAAGTCCCAAGGATTCACCTTGTGCCGGTGAAATCCATCGTGACTAGGAGAGACGGGCCGAAAGCCGGAAAAGTTCAGCCACTATCGCTCTGAACTGCCGGGACGCCCGGCTCAGCCCGTCGCGGGCTCGCCGTTGACGTGCCGGACGCAGCGCCTGAACCCCCAGACGGAGACGGCGACGCCGAGCGCGCCGAGCCCCGCGACCAGGCCGGTGCGGACCCACAGGTACATGCCGAGCGACTCGTTGAACAGCATCCAGAGGCTGATGATGACGTTGGCGAACAGGACCAGCGACCACAGCAGCGAGATGCGCAGGAAGAACTGGTGGACCCGTGCGTGCCGCAGGAACGCCTCGGGCATGGGCGCCATGTCCCGGGCGAGCTTCTTGGCCAGCGGGCGCCCCAGCGGAACCGAGGCGAGGAACGACAGGCTCACCGCGAGCGTGCCGAGGGTCGGCTGGAGGAAGTAGACGACGGCGCTGTGGGTGGCCGCCGCGAGGCCCGCGCGGACGGTGACCCCGACCGCGGCCAGCATCAGCATTCCGGACACCGGGTGCCCGCGCCAGTACCGGTAGGCGATGCCGCCGTACACCCAGGCGACGGCCGCGATGAGCGCGCCGTTCAGGCCGAGCGCCAGCAGGGCCAGATAGAAGACCGCGATGGGGGCGATGACCCCTTCGACGAAGCGGGGCGCGGCGTGCAGGAGCAGGGCCGTCACCCGGGGGAGCTCGAACCCGTGGTGCCCGGTCTCCCCCTCGTCACTCCCGGAGTCGCCGTCATGGCGCGCCCGGTGGCCGTGGTGCTCCTGGTGCTCGTGGTGTCGGTGTTCTGCGTCGTCCCGATTCGCCTCGGCCGGTGGCGTTGGCGCGGGCGGCGCCGTCCGTGGGGACGGGACCGCGGGCGTGGTCGCCGGTCGTTCCATCGAGCGCTGCGCTCCCCGATCGGTGGTCCGGGCCCGATGCCGCCGGCCCCGGAGTTCTCGGACCCGGTGTGCCCGGCTCGGACGTGGTCACGATTTGCCCTACGGTACGTGAAGTTCGCGACAAGGCCACCCTTTTCGTCCGTAAAAGAGTGTTTTGCCAATCCCAACCGCCCACGCCGGACCGGCCGGGTCGCGTGGACGGGGCAGGCGGGAGCACCCGAGGCCGGATACGGTCACGGCCCGCCCCCGGAGGCCGTCCCGCGCCGCCCGGACGCCCGGGTCCGGGAGGGCCGATCAGCCCTCGGAGGGCCTCGGGCGGGCGTCGGGGGCGTCCCGGGCGGCCGCGTAGATCGCGCGGAGCGTCACGGCCACCGACGGCCGGCGCACGCTCGCCGCGCGCGTGACGGCGTACACCTCCCGGGCCAGCGTGCACTCGGGGATGCGCCGCACCGCCACGTCCTGGTCACCGGCCGCGAGCGCGAGGGCGGGCACGGCGGTGATGCCGATCCCGCGCGCCACCAGGCTGAGGATCGTGTGCAGGCCCTCGAACTCCCAGGGCACGGGGCGGGCGCCGCCGACGGAGTCCAGCAGCCGCTCCACGGCCTGCCGGGAGGGCTCGCCGGGCGGCGCCGCCATCCAGGGCTCCTCCCGCAGCTCGTGCAGCCGCACGGGGCGTTCGGGATCCGACATCCGGTGCGAGGACGGGACGACCAGCACGAGCGGGTCGCGGCGCAGATGGAAGAACTCCAGCACGGCGGGCGACTGGTCGGGGACCTTGCCGGTCCAGTCGTCGATGAGCGCGATGTCCACCTCGCCGTTCTGGACCTGCCTGATGCCGTCCCCGGGCCGGGTCTGCCGCAGGACGAACGTCAGGCCGGGGTGGTCGCCGAGGCTCCGCGCCAGGGCGGGGGCGAACGCGACGGCGGCGGTCGGGAAGGCGGTGACCACCACACGGCCCATGGGGGTGTCGGCCTGGGCCGACAGCTCCGCCTCCGCCGTCTCGACGAGCGTGAGGATCTCCTCGGCGCGGGCCGCCAGCCGCCGCCCGGCGTCGGTCAGCTCGGCGCTGCGGGCGGTGCGGTCCAGCAGCGGGACGCGGGCCTCGCGCTCCAGCGCGGCCAGTTGCTGGGACACCGCGGAGGGGGTGTAGCCGAGGGACGCCGCCGTCGCGGCGATGCTGCCGCGGCGGGCGAACTCGGCGAGCAGCCGCAGGCGGCGCAGCTCGAGCATGAGACCAGCTTACGGTCAGCATCGGCGAGACTCGCTTGTGATGATGCTCAGAGCGGGCAAGCATGAACCGACACCCGGCCGGGGTCATGAGGGCCGCGCACGGCCCGCGCTCGACCGTTCTCCCACCGTCACCCCGCTACAGCATCTCTTTGGAGCGTTGATGCCCGCCCAGAGCCAGTCCGCCATGGCCCGGCCGCTGCCGTTCGCGCCGCGGCCGGTGCCCCTGTCCCCGACGCTCGCCGTGAACGAGGCGCTCGCCCGCAAGCGCGGGCAGGGGGTGCGCGTGCTGCCGCTCGGCTTCGGTGAGGCCGGGATCCCCATACACCCCGCCCTGGCCCGCGAGCTGGGGACGGCCGCGGGGCGGGGCGCCTACGGCCCGGTCGCCGGGTCGCCCGCGCTGCGCGCCGCCGCGGCGGGCTACTGGGCCCGCCGCGGGCTGCCCACCGACCCGTCCGTCGTCGTGTGCGGGCCGGGCAGCAAGCCGCTGCTGTTCGCGCTGCTGATGTCGATCGGCGGGGACGTGGCCGTGCCCGCCCCGAGCTGGGTCTCCTACGCCGCGCAGACGGCGCTGGCCGGGGCGGAGCCGGTGCGCGTCGCCACGCCGCCCGGCGAGGGCGGCGTCCCGAGCCCCGCCCTGCTCGCCGACGCCGTCGTCAGGGCCCGGTCGCGGGGCCGCACCGTCCGGGCGGTCATCGTGACCCTGCCGGACAACCCCACGGGGACCATCGCCTCCGAGGACACCGTCCGGCGGCTGTGCGCGGTGGCACGGGAGCTGGACCTGGTCGTCATCTCCGACGAGATCTACCGCGAGCTCGTGCACGCCCCCGGCCGCGCGGTGCCGAGCCCGGCGCGGTTCGCGCCCGAGCGGACCGTCGTGACGACCGCGCTGAGCAAGCACCTGGCGGCGGGCGGCTGGCGGCTCGGCGTGGCGCGGCTGCCGGACGGGCCGTTCGGCCACGCCCTGCGGGCGAGCCTGCTCGGCGTGGCCAGCGAGATCTGGTCCAGCGCGCCCGCGCCGATGCAGCACGCCGCCGCCTACGCCTTCGCCGAGCCGCCCGAGCTCGTCGAGCACGTCGACCGCAGCCGCCGCCTGCACGCCGCGGTCACCGGCGCCGTCGCCGAGCGCTTCGCCGCCGCCGGAGCGGCCGTGACGCGTCCGGAAGCGGCCTTCTACGTCTACCCCGACCTCGGTCCACTGCGCGGCGGGCTGCGCGCGGAGCACGGCGTGCGGACGTCCGCCGACCTGGCCGCGCTGCTGCTGGAGCGCTACGGCGTGGGGGTCCTGCCGGGCAGCGCCTTCGGCGACGCCCCGGAGGCGCTGCGGGTGCGGGTCGCCTCCAGCCTGCTCTACGGGGAGGACGACGAGCGGCGGCTGGCCGCCCTGGCGTCCCCCGCCCCGGCGGCGCTGCCGTGGATCGCCCGCGGCCTGGACCGGCTCAGCGAGGTCCTGGCGGACCTGGCGGCGCCCGCGAGCGCGCCCGTCCCCGTCTGATTCCGGCCGCGAACCGGAACGGCCGCGGCCCGGTGCGGGAGGGCCGCGGCCGTTCCCACGGCACTTCGCGGTGATGTTCTCCGGAGCGGAGGGCAAGGGAGTCGAACCCCTTCGAGTGTCACCTCGACGTCAGTTTTCGAAACTGCTGCCTTACCGTTCGGCCAGCCCTCCGTGCGGGCGCGCGGACGCCCCCTGAGCGGCCGGAGCCGCCCGGTGGACCAGCAGGGAGTCGAACCCTGATCGCTTCTTTGCAAGAGAAGTGTGCTTCCGTTGCACCACGGGCCCGAAGATCGCGTTCAGCAGGGGCGGAGGGAGTCGAACCCACTTTCCGCTGGTTTTGGAGACCAGCCGCCCAACCGGTGGCTCACCCCTTTGTCCTTTTCCTTTCTCCGGCGAACTCAAGGATGGATCATTCGGGCGATCAGCGGCAAAGTGTTTTCCCACCCGCACGGCCCGCCGGACACGGTGTGGTTGCGCTCGCTCACGGACCGCTTTCGCCTATCCCCTAGTGGCCGGCGCGTCCTACTTACGTGCCCGACAGGCGCGTATAAGCGTGGTGTAAGGTCCAACGACGCACGGGGCGAACGCCACGAACCCGCCGACCCCAGCCCAAGGGCGTCCTGCCGGGCCAACCCGTGCCGAACCCGATGAGAGCGTGACGTTCACGCACGTGATGGAGGAAGGCGAGGGGCCCGCCATGAGGCATGCACGGGACGGGGCTGCCGCCGCGATGAACGCGGCCTCGAGGATTCTCGTCGCGCGGGGCAAGAACGAGCCTCAGGAGCTGGAGAACCCCGACGTGGCGTGGGGCCAGCGCGCTCGGGACGGGGTGTGGGTCCCCACCAAGGACGGCCAGCGCCTGCACCTCGGCATCGACGTGGCGGCGGCCGACACGGTCGCGCAGGTGCTGCGGCCCAGCCTGCGGGTGTTCGTGGGCGTGGACGTCGACACCGACATCGTGGCCCAGACGACCGACAACGGCGTCCGGCTGCTCACGGTGATCCACGGCCCGGACGCCCCCTCGGAGTTCCGCTTCGCGCTTTCCCTCCCAGACGGCCTCGCGCTGGAAGCGATGCCGTCCGGCGGCTACGACGTCGTCCACCTGCGCTACGGCGCGACCGTGGGGCGGCTGTACAACCCCTGGGCCAGCGACTCGATGTTCCGCCAGATCAAGGCCGACTACGCGCTGGAGGGGATGGCGGTCACGATGCGGGTCCAGCACGCCGACGCCTTCTACCCGGTGGTCGCCGACCCGCACTACGCGCGCTGAGCCGGCCGTCCGGCGCTAGGAGCGGCCCTTCGTGATCGCCGCGGGGTCCTCGAAGTCGAGCTCGCGGCTGATCTCGCGCAGGGTCCCGGCACCGATCCTGCCCTTGTGGTAGAGCGCGGTCAGCTTCGCGCGCTGCGCCTTGACCAGTTCGCTGCGGACCCACCGGCTGTTCGGCGGGCGCCGCTCCCCCTCGGCGTCCTCCCGGTCCAGGAAGTACCGGACGCGTTCGAGCCGCACCTCCAGCATCTGCCGGAACGCCTCGGCGGTCTGCTCCTCGACCTCGTCCTCCTCCGTCATCTCGTCCAGCCGGGCCAGCGCGGCCTGCAGCCCCGCCTTGCGGGCGATCATCGCCTCCCGGCGGCGGCGCCCGGACTCGATCAGACCGAGCCGGCGCAGCAGCAGCGGCAGCAGCGGCGCCTGCCCGACCAGCGTGATCAGCACCACCAGCGCGGTGAGCAGCACCAGCACGCCGCGCTCGGGGCCGACGGCGGCCGGCAGCGACAGCGCGATCGCCAGCGAGATCGCGCCGCGCATCCCGCCGAAGCCGATGACGACCCGCTGCCGCGGGCCGAGCCCCTCCTGGCTGCGCCGGCCGCCGGGCAGCAGGGCGGCCAGCGGGCCGTTGCCGAGCTGCCACAGCAGCCGGACGCCGATCACGACGCCCGACACCGCCAGGGTGGTCAGCGCGACCTCCCCCCAGGTGTGCCCGCCGGGCTCGTGCAGCACCTCGCGGATCTCCAGGCCGAGCAGGACGAACAGCGCCGACTCCAGCAGGAAGACGAGGATCCGCCAGAACGTGTCGCCGACCAGCCGGGACGCCGGCTGCAGCACGCCCTCCCCGTGGGTACCGATCGAGAACCCGGTGACGACGGTGGCGAGGACCCCGGACGCGCCGAGGTTCTCCGCCGGAACATAGGCCACATAGGGGGTGACGAGCGACACGATCACCTGGCTGATGGGGTCCTTGATCGAGCGCCGGACGCGGCGGATCACCATTCCGGCGACCAGCCCGTAGGCCACGCCCCCGGCGACGACCTGCACGAGCCGCCAGGCGCCGTGGGAGAGCGTGAACCCCGAGCCGAGCGCCTCGGCGGCCAGGCCGAAGATGGTCAGCGCCACCCCGTCGTTGATCAGGCTCTCGCCCTCCAGGATCGTGACGAGCCGGGCCGGCGCCCCCAGCCGCTGCAGGACGGCGGTGGCGGCGACCGCGTCGGTCGGGGCGACGGCGGCGCCGAACGCCAGCGCGGCGGCCCAGCCGAGACCGGGCAGCAGCCCGCGGGCGGTCACGGCCACGGCCAGCGTGGTCACGGCCGTCAGCCCGAACGCCAGAGTGACGATGGGCACCACGTCGGCGCGGGCCTCGCGCGGCGCGGTGAAGAACGCCGCGTGGTAGACCAGCGGCGGCAGGAAGCCGAGCAGGACCAGCTCCGGCGAGACCACGACCTGCGGGAGCTGGGGCACGAACCCGGCGGCCATGCCGAGCAGGACGAGCAGAATCGCGTCGGGCACGCGCAGCCGCCCGGCCAGCGCGCGGGCCAGCAGCACCACCACCGCGACGACCACGAAGACGACGAAGATCCGGTCCTCTCCCACACCATGATCCTTGCCGGGGGGCGGCCGGATACGCCCGCCGGGGGCCGACGACTCGCTGGAACGTTCCCGCCGGATCCGGCCGCGCTCCGGGCCCGTCCTTGTCCGCCGGGCGTGCGCGGACGGGGGCTCCGGCCGTCATATGGTTGAGGCCGGGCCGCGTTCCGGCCCCGGCGGCGTCGCCGGGCGAGCGACCGCCCCGGGTCCCCCGGAGACTGGAGTCATCGTGATCTTCACCCATGACACCGAGCACGCGCTCGCCGTGGTCGTCGATCTGATCAACACCGGCGCCGCCGCGTCCGGCGCCGAGGAGCTCGACGGGCTGTCCGGGCTGCGCGCCCTCGTGGACCGCCACTCCTTCAGCGACGTCGGCGAGCTGACCGCGGACGACCTGACGCAGGCGCTCGACCTGCGCTCCCGCTTCCACGCGGTGTTCCGCGCGCCCGACGTCCCGTCCGCCGTCCGGCTGATCAACGAGGTGGTCGGCGAGGTCCGCACCACCCCGCACCTGACCGACCACGACGGCTACGACTGGCACGTGCACTTCTTCGCCCCCGGTGCGCCCATCCGCGAGCACCTGGCGGCCGACTGCGGGATGGCGCTGGCGTACGTGGTCGCGTCGGGCGAGCTCGACCGGCTGCGCACCTGCGAGGCCCCGGACTGCTCCCGCGTCCTGGTGGACCTGTCGCGCAACCGCTGCCGCCGCTACTGCGACAGCCGCACCTGCGGCAACCGCATGCACGTGGCGGCCTACCGCGCCCGCCGGCGCGAGGCCGCGCACTGACCCCGCGCACCGACCCCGCGCACTATCCCGGCGCCACCGGCCCCGGCGAGCGCCCTCCCCTCGTCGGTCCCGCCCGGGGGTCGCTAACCTCGTAGGCCACGCCGCCGCGGATCCCGCCCGCGCCGGGCCCTAGTCAGCCTTGGAGGAACGCTGTCCAGGCGAGCACTCATCACCGGCATCACCGGACAGGACGGCTCGTACCTGGCCGAGCATCTACTGGACCAGGGGTACGAGGTGTGGGGCCTCGTGCGAGGGCAGGCCAACCCCCGCGTGTCGCGGCTGCGCGAGCACATCGGCGACGTCCAGATCACCACCGGCGACCTCCTGGACCAGGGCAGCCTGATCTCCGCCGTCGAGCGCGTCCAGCCCGACGAGGTGTACAACCTGGGCGCGATCTCCTACGTCCCCATGTCCTGGCAGCAGGCGGAGCTGACCGCCGAGGTCACCGGCATGGGCGTGCTGCGGATGCTGGAGGCGATCCGTGTGGTGTCGGGCATCAGTCCCTCCCGCACCCCCGGCCGGGAGCAGATCCGCTTCTACCAGGCGTCCTCCTCGGAGATGTTCGGGATGGTCCGGGAGACCCCGCAGAACGAGAAGACGCCCTTCCATCCGCGCAGCCCGTACGGGGTCGCCAAGACCTACGGGCACTACATCACGCAGAACTACCGCGAGTCGTACGGGATGTTCGCGGTCAGCGGGATCCTCTTCAACCACGAGTCCCCCCGGCGCGGGGCGGAGTTCGTCACCCGGAAGGTGACCCTGGGCGCCGCCCGCATCAGGCTGGGCCTGGCGACCGAGCTGCGCCTCGGCAACATGGACGCCCGGCGCGACTGGGGCTACGCGGGCGACTACGCCCGCGCGATGCGGCTCATGCTGGCGCAGGACGCGCCCGAGGACTACGTGATCGGGACGGGCGAGACCCAGTCGGTGCGCGAGCTGGTGGAGTTCGCGTTCCGCACCGCGGGGCTGGACTGGGAGGAGCACGTGGTGCTGGACGCCAAGTACACCCGGCCCGCCGAGGTGGACCTGCTGTGCGCCGACCCCAAGAAGGCCCGCGCCCAGCTGGGCTGGGAGCCCGAGGTGACCTTCGAGGCACTGGTCACGATGATGGTCGAGTCCGACCTGCGGCTGCTGGGCGGCTCCGCCCGACCCGAGGACGAGCCGTTCAGCCCCGACCACTGGTGATCATTGGACCTCTGACGTGCGAAGACGCCGACGGCGTGCGCCCCATACGATGGGGGACATGGCAACGTGTGAACATGTGCGCTCCCTGCCGGTCGAGGACCCGGCCCCGCGCACGCCCCAGGGCTGCCAGGAGTGCCTGGAGACGGGCACCCGCTGGGTGCACCTGCGGCTGTGCCTGGGCTGCGGTCACGTGGGCTGCTGCGATTCCTCGCCCATGCGGCACGCCAGCGCCCACTTCAAGGACGAGGGCCATCCGGTCGTCCGGTCGTTCGAACCGGGCGAGGACTGGCGGTGGTGCTTCGCCGACGAGCTGATCGTCTGATGCCGGCCGTCCGGCTGGGCACTGCGGCCGGCCGCTGGATCCTGCTGGCGACCGTGCTGGGGACGAGCGTGGCGATGCTCGACGCCACGGTGGTGAACGTCGCGCTCCCCCGGCTCGGCCAGGACCTGGGCGCCGACATGGCCGGCCTGCAGTGGACGGTCAACGCCTACACCCTCACGCTCGCCGGCTTCATCCTGCTCGGCGGCTCGCTGGGCGACCGGTACGGGCGGCGGCGGGTCTTCCTCATCGGCGTGGTGTGGTTCGCGGTGGCGTCGGTGCTGTGCGGCGCCGCCCAGGACATCGGGACGCTGGTGGTGGCGCGGGCGCTGCAGGGGGTGGGCGGCGCGCTGCTCACGCCGGGCTCGCTGGCGATCATCCAGGCGTCGTTCGCGGGCGACGACCGGCCGCGCGCGGTCGGCGCCTGGTCCGGGCTCGCCGGCATCGCCGGGGCGGTGGGGCCCTTCGCGGGCGGCTGGCTGGTCGAGGCCGCGGGCTGGCGGTGGGTGTTCCTGCTCAACGTGCCGCTCGCGGTCATCGTCGTCCTCGTCGCGGTGCGGCACGTCCCCGAGAGCGTGGACCCGGCCGCGCGGGGACGCTTCGACGTGCTGGGCGCCGCGCTGGCGGCGCTCACGCTGGCCGGGACGACCTACGCGCTCACCGAG